>CALIAC010000001.1 GCA_938041555.1 uncultured Candidatus Saccharibacteria bacterium
ACGAAGGTCCAGCTCTCGCCGACACCGGCGACAGCGTATGGCTCGTTGCTGCACTCGCGGCCAGTGGTCTTGGCGCCGGAAGCTTCTGGTTCGTCAAGAGCCGCAAGAACTAGAGCACTGCACTACAGCGTCTCTATACCCAAGAGAAAGGCATACTGTATGCCTTTCTCTTTTTTGGTTGGCAGGGTAGAATGTGGCCTGTATTAGAGTAATTGTATTATATTGAGCGGCTCGGGTACTGACGTAGTGGTGATATAGCATAGCTGTGCTTGAGCATAAGCAGCAAGGAAAATACCCTACACAGGTAGAACGCCAGCACTAGCGCGCTGCTAGGGGCTCTTGGGCGAGAATAGGTGGGCCACGACCGTGTTGGTACGGCCTTTGGCTGTGCGCGGTTATGATGCTAGAGATGGTGGCTGCCGATAGAGCTTACCTCCCGTGTGGCGTGTCTCGGTGCTGATCACTAGTGCACCAGCCTTGTGAGTGCATCAACGGCAGCGTGAGCGATCGCATCGGGCCAACGAATAGCACTGCGCCTATTGAGGGCAGTTTGGGCTGGAGAGGGAAATATCACATAGCTTGCTCTTATTCTTACCCAAAGCAGCGTGGGAATAGTTAGAGCGCCAGCCGTACACAGCCAACCAATGCGAATTTCGCTCATACCAGCAAGCTTGCATACACAGACTAATGCACGCGAGGAGGCAAAAGAAATCGGCTTGGATAGCATAGTATTCAAGCCGAGGTGTACCTGTGTGGGGTAGTAGTGCGCTACGAGCGCCGCCTGCGGAGCATCCACACCCCGCCGCTGCCCAGTGCAATTGCAGCGAGGGCGGTGGGGAAGAGGCTGTCGCCAGTGTTGGCAAGGAGGCCACTAGGGCGCGATGAGTTGCTGGTAGAGCCAGTGTGCGATGTATCTTCGTAGATGGCGATGGGGTCGAGGATCGTGCCGTTGGCAGTGCCGTCTTCGTCGCCAAAGCCACCGTCGGTCACATCGTAGGCAATTGTTGTGCGTGTACCACTCGGGTTTGTGCCAAAGTTGATCCGGTTTGTGATGTCTTCGATGACTGAGCCACCTTTGGCAAGTTTGAGCACGGTGAGGCGGCTTGGGTCGCGGTAGTGCTGGCTTAGTGTGAGTGCTACATGGGTGGTGTATCCAGTGTGAGCGGTCTGCCCAGCACAGGTGATGGTGAAGCGCACGCTGTTGCGCAGAACCCGGCCTTGGTACTGTGCGGGGGCGGTTGCTGGCTCGGCTGAGGCAATGTGGCTGCACGGTTTGCCGGCCGTAGCGAGCGATACCGCACCGCCGTGTGGCTGGGTAATGGTAGTTGAGTTGGTTGGCTGATTTGGCTGCTTGGGTGTTGGTGTGGATGGGGCTGATGTGATGGCGTTGAGTCGAGCCTGGAGGGCGGCTTTTTTGCGTGCATCCTTGACGGCGGCAATGCGGGCTTGAGCAGCAGCAATATCTGCAGGGCTCTTGCTGGCTTCGGCTCGGACTACAGCAGCCTCGGCAGCAGCCAGTGTGCCGTCCTCTATCTGCTGGGTAGTGGTGTATACCATGCCACCATAGGCAGCAGCTGCGAGCTTGCTCCCATCGGCCGAGCTAGCAAGAGCAGACCAGTTGGGTGTGCCAGCCGATGTCTGGGTGGTCCACGTCGCACCACCGTCGGTCGATACATAAATATAGCCACCACCGCCGGCTGTTGCGGCTAGGGTGTTGCCATCGGCCGAGATGGTTGCAGCTGTCCAGTTGTGCCGGCCGTCCACGCTGTGCTCCGTCCACGTTGCGCCACCATTGGTCGAGATGTAGACGTTACCACCAGCAGCTGTTGCGACCAGCTTTGTGCCATCGGGCGAGCTGGCAATTGATGTCCAGGTGCGGTTGCCAGCTTGGGTGCGTTCTGTCCAGGTCTTGCCGCCGTCTAAGGAGGTATAGATAGCACCGCCTTCGACGACTGCAGCTAGTTTGTTGCCATCAGCCGAGCTTGTGACGGCGCGCCATTTGCGGCTGCCCGACTTTGGTTGCTCCGTCCAGGTTGCACCGCCATCGCGCGAGGTGTAGATAACGTGATCCTTGGCGACGGCCACCAGCTTATTACCATCGGCCGAGCTGGCGATCGACATCCAGTTGATCGAGCCACTCATCGCGTGCTTGCGCCACGTTGCACCGCCGTCTTGCGATGTCATGATGTAGCCGCCCCAGTCGTAGAGTGCCGCAATCTTGCTCCCATCAGCCGAGCTTGCGATGCTCACCCAGTTGCGCACCTCAGACTTTGGCTGCTCCGTCCAGGTTGCGCCACCGTCGCGAGAGGTGTGGATTGTACCACCCCAGGCGGCAGCTGCAATCTTGCTCCCGTCGGTCGAGCTGGCAAGGGCAGACCATTTGCGGTCACCGGCGGCATCATGCTTGGCCCATTTCGTGCCGGTTGCTGGCACTGGCGTCTCGGGTGGCTGCGTGCCCGCACCCTTTTGGAAGACACGCACATAGTCGATCAGCATCGTCTGTGTGGGAAATGGCTCAGACGGGTCGATAGGGCTGAGGTTTTTGCTAATCTCGACGTAGTCATTGAGGATGAATTGCCAGCCACGGTGGAATGCACCATTGATATTCTCCTGGCTGGCGACCTTCGTCAGTGGTTCGGCATCCGTCCTGGGGAGGATGTTGCCATCGTCGGTAGGGCTCACATGGTAGCGATATACCTTGATGGGTTGGTCGTCTACAAAGTACTTGACCGTCGTACCATCATACTCAACTGCCCAGGTGTGCCACTCGTATGCAAACGAGCCTGGCCGCGCACCAGCATAGTGCTCGCCACTGTGCGATAGGGCACGCGTCCGCCAGCCAGTCTTCCATTTGGCATCGGCACCGTGGTGGTAGCACGACATATGGGTGGTCGACCACGCGTAATTTGGTGTCGATGAATACCACTCGATGATGTCTAGCTCACCGTATGGGTCGTTGGCCTTGGGGTTGTCGTTGCAGTTTTGGAGCGTATTGCCGCTCACCATCCACAGCGATGGCCGCGTGCCACGCTTGCCATTCCAATTAAACTTCGCCCGAATCTCGGCTCGGAAGGGCTTGGTGCCGTCCACAACCTTGCCCTTGTTTTTGACCCGTCCACTAAGGTAGCGGGTTGTGGTGCCGCTGGGGCAGGGCTGCTCACTCATGTTGGCACTGGTGAGCGGTTCGTTCAAATTGCTCACACAGTGGCGCTGCGTGGTAATCTCGAGATGACTGTTGGCAACCTTAAGATTATTTGGGCTGTAGGCGAGGTGGGTATTGCGTAAGTTGTCAGTATTTTGCTTTAGTATGTCCCACTCGCCAGACACAGCAGAGCCAGTAAACTCGTCGTGCCACACCATACCCCATTGGTCGGCATGCGTCGTGCCATGATAGAGAAGTGCAAGCAACACAACACTACCAAGTGCCGCAAGCACAATAATTGCTTTTTTTATCACCGTTTTGTCCCCCCTGTTTTTGTCTAAAAACGTTATGAGCATGATTATAACGCTTATGGTTAGTTTTTTGCAAGGGGTTAGGCCCATAATCTTGCAAGACTCGCTGCATAATGCATATTTTTGCCAGGGCGAGAGAGCACTGTATATTCTCGCAGTGTGGACAGTTATCCACGCGATTTCCACAGCACGATGTGGTTTTTACACCGCTACAGAGATGGGGTAATAAGGGGTGGTCTTTTGGACTATTACAGCAGAGGATAGTGGGGTATACTAGAGGCACGACAACCTAACACAAAGGAGGGTGTATGACGAAGTTAATTAACTATTCGCTGGCAGGCGTGGCAGTGGCCGCAGCCATGGTGTGCCTGAGTGGTGCGCCAGCTCATGCTACCGAGCAAGAGCTCAGTGCAGCGCGTGCGGCGTGTAGTACAGTGGTAGGGCAGGTCAAGGCGGCCAATGCATATGCCTACTGGAAGATGCCAGAGGGCTACCCAGAAGACCACAGCGCCGATGCAACCAACAGCTTTCGCCAGCAGCATGGCTGGGTGGTGGCCGGCACAGAGGTGTACGACTGGGCCTCCAACGAATCATTTGCCAACAGCGGGCGCTTTGTCTGGGGTAGCAAGACAGTCAACTTTGCACCAGGGAACTTTTGCCTGAGTAGTGGCAAGACGACGGGTGGCCGCGAGCTTCTTCTTACCTTCCAAAAGGATGGCAACCTCGTGCTCTATAGCCACACTGGTACAGCTCAGTGGGCATCGAATACTCAAGGTAAGGGTGCACGCCTAGCCTTCCAGGGCGACCGCAATATCGTTGTGTACGACAAGAACGACAAAGCCATCTGGGCATCGAGCTGGCAGTGGAGCACGCCACGCCGCGGTGCCAAGATTGCTCAGCCTGGCCAGCGCTGGTGGCATGGCTATGCCAAGGCCCAGCAAACGCCAGAGTGGTTTCATGCGTCGCGTCGCACCACAACCAAGCCACAAGACACTGGCGTGCTCACCCTGCGCGCCACCGACCGCACCATCGAGGGTATCCCCGAGACCAACTGGGCCTCGCCACAGTACCCACAGCGCGCTACCTATGGCTCGTTCACAGTCACCAACGAAGCACGAGGCGATGGCATACGAAACCACGTCAACATCGTTGGGACGTTTGATAACTAACCTGCGTATGTAGCTTTGTACCACGTTTCTGCTCACTATACCCCGCATCACACTGATGCGGGGTGTTTGGTTTTCTGTGGAGTAGTGTAAAAGCCGTTTTAAATTTGGTGCAATATCCTTGATCTAAGATAGTACCTATTGTAGCTATGCTTGCCCATAGAGCAGTGTTATACTATTATATCTAGTATCACAAGGTAAGTAAGGATCAATCTATGAACAAAAAAGAAGGACTACAGACAGAGACCAACTGGCGCGGCCGATCAGCGAAGATTGTTGGCTCAGTGGCAGCACTAGCGGTTGCCACAGGGGGCGCGGCTGGCTGTGCAAGTTTGGAAAAAGATGTGGGTGTGACGATAGAAAGGCAATGCACAACACACGACGGTGGTCTCGTTGGCTGGGAGAATGTTTCGTATAAAGATAACCCACCTTCCTTTACCGGGTATGAAGCCGATAAGGCAACGCTTCATTGCCCAAAGGGGTCAACCGTTACACCAGAACACAGTGTGAGCTATACATTATTTGACCCAACTGACTCCACGCAGCTTAATCATGCACGATGGGATCAGATGAAAGGCGGTAGTGTCTCGTATATTGTCAAAGAGACAAATCGCGACGATCCAGTCCTGACGACAGAAAGCGACAGCACCGGCACAGAAGTGACAATACGTACACTGGAGCAGAGTAGGCTTGCTGTGCATCTGGAGCGATACGAGCCGAAGAAATCATCACACGATAAGTAAAAAGATAATCCCGTCTGCCTTGCTAGGTTATATAATGGGAAAGGAATCTTAGAATAGATGAAAACAATCTGTATTGACGAATCTGGTACACTAGGCTTTAGCTCCCATGAGCCGTACTTCGTCATGGCAGCGCTGATGATTGATGATGAGAAAGCACTCAAACGGATGAAGAATTTGATCCGGCGGGTGAACGGCCACGTTTTGCGACGATACAAACCGGGGTCATTTCTTGTCGATTGGTACGCCAAAGAACATATTGAGCAGTATATTACGAAAAGCCTACCAACTCGGGATGATCACTCCATCACCTATGTTGTGATGGAGCGCGACAAAAAACAGACGCGAATGCGTAATAAAGCAGCACGTATCCATATGCGGCAGGTGCTGCTGCGTCGGTTGCTGCTCGATACATTGGTACGGTGTCATGAGGATGTACGTATCGTTGTGAGCAATAAGACGATCAAGGCAGCAACGGCGCGTCAGATGCAGCGCTACATGCAACAGCAGGCGCGTGAGCACGGATACCAGCATACGCTTGTGATTGACGCGGTTGAGCCGCAAACTAACTATGGATTGCGTATGGTGCATTTTATTACCCGCCTTGTTTTTGTGACGTATATGCGGCCAGTGTATCTTGGTCGGGTGTTGCACAATCTCCCATTGGCGCGGCTTCGCATTGCAAAAGGTGAATTCATTGATGAGAGCCATACTGACTGGTTGATTGATCAGCTCACTTGATATATACTAAGTGGGCACCACGTGTGGTGTCTGTGGAGTCAGTCTTGTGTCTTGCTCGTGCGTAGTAAGTGACGTGTATCGTCACCGAGACATAAGCATCCATGGCGCGTTTGCTGAACGCGCCATTTTTTGATGCTATGTTCCTATAGATTATTATATTGTGATATAATCTATCTCCATGACAGAGAAGTTCCAAACATCAGCACACCCATCACCTGAAGAACCCAACGTGCAGATACATCTGCGCAATTTGCGAGCAAACGATGATGCGGATAAGGCACGCCTTGGTGTGTGGTATGGTCTACACCGAAGTGCGGGTGATGTCTATGTGGCAGATATCGGGGTAGGAAACCAGCCGCATCATAAGGATTTGCGGGCTGCGATTGGCTTTAAATCTAAGGACTCATACCTGGTATTACCAGAGGATTTTGCTTATACACTTGGTTTTGCGTTTGGGCGCTACAATCCAGACAAGGCCGAGCAAGATGCTTATGGCGCTTCTTACGACTTGCAGGCAGAGCGCTTCCAACCGACAGAGGTATCTGTCGCAACGACCGACGCCATCGTCCGCACAGCAATGCTTGGGATGAAGTATGCGCTTGTGGTTGACGCAAAGCAGCTAGCCGATCTGCCACCGACTGCGCAGCATCTTGATACACAACTTCTTATACCTGAAGACTGGCAGGGTAAGGTCGACACGACAGGCATCGACCGTAGTGGCCGCCCAATATAACGCAGAGCACTCTTACTGATACACCCCAGGCTTCAGCACACCAATGTACGGCAGATTGCGGTAGTGCTGGCGGTAGTCGAGGCCGTAGCCCACCACGAATTCATTGGGGGTGGGGATGCCAATGTAATCTGCCTGCACATCCACTGTGCGGCGCTCGGGCTTGTCCAGCAGGGTGCAGAGCTTGGTGCTGGCGGTCTGGCGCTCCGCAAAGAGGTCAAACAGCGCCTGGGCAGTGTGGCCCGTATCCACGATGTCTTCTATCAGCAGCACATGCCGGCCAGCCACATCCGTATCGAGGTCTTTGAGGATGCGCACATTACCGGTGGAGGTCAGCTCATCGCCATAGCTCGAGACATCCATAAAATCAATCTCTAGGTAGCAATCCATCGCTCGCACTAGGTCGATCATAAAGGGTGCCGCCCCGCGCAAGATCCCCACCACCAGCGGGTTTTTGTCGGCATATTCCTGGCTCAGCTGCTGGCCCAGGCGCGCCACAGCACGCGCAATGTCATCGTTGGTAAAGAGGATTGTTTCGATATCATTATGCATAAGGATTATTGTAGCAGATGTGCAGGGCGAGGGCGAATTTTTTGGAAGATGATGTGTAGTGAAAAATGCGTGGAGACGTGAACAATGCTATAATACCATCATGACACAACGTACCATTCCACCCCATGCTCGAATGATTCCGCCCGAGGCACAGTGTGTCTTTGCGGGTGAGATATTTAGTGTTTATCAGTGGCCGCAGCGGCTCTATGATGGCTCAGTAGCAACCTTCGAGATGGTGCGCCGGCCCGATACAGTGTTCGTTATTGCAGTGGATGATGCGGGCAAGGTGCTCGTAAACGATGAAGAGCAGCCAGGCGGCATCGTGCGGCATGGCCATTTGCCAGCCGGGCGGGTCGACCCCGAGGATACAACCATCATCGCGGCGGCGCAGCGCGAACTGCGCGAGGAGACAGGCTGGGAGTTTGCCGACTGGCAGCTGCTAGAGGTGGTGCAGCCCGAAACGAAAATGGAATGGTTTGAACATCTCGTACTAGCCCGGCGACCCGTGCGCCACATGCCACCGTGCTGCGATGCGGGCGAGCGGATTACCACTCGCGCAATCTCCTGGCAAGAACTTGTGCAATCGGCGGTGCTACTGCGGCATTTCCCATGGCTACGCGATGTTGCCTCGGTGGAGGAGCTTGCTCCGCGTCATAGGGGTGACCTATAAGGGGAGTAGGGGTGTGGGTATAACATAAGTCAGTATGGAGCGTGCTTGGTTTTATCTCACATAATGAATAATGACTGCCGCATCAGGTTGAGCCACATTGCTAGGCAAGACAATTGCTCTCCTCGCCAGATACGGTATAATAAAGAAATTATGAATCGACCTATCAAGCAGATAAAACAGATCAAGCAGCAGGGTAAGCTCCTGCGGATTTTTTGGCAGGCGCTGGCAGTGGCGACGGTGGTGGTGAGCGTGAAGTTCGTCCTACACCGCCTGGGGTGGGAGCCGATTGAGCAGAGCTCGCTGCACAATAGTGTCATATCCAGCGTGACCTTTGTGATTGGTTTTTTGCTCTCGGCTACGATCGCAGACTACAAAGAGTCGGAGCGGATCCCAGCAGAGTTTGCAGCGCTGCTAGAGGATATGTATGATGATGCCGCGGCGATTCATCAGAGCTATCCGGTGTTTGATCTCGATGGCTTTCGGCGCCAGCTGTATGCTGTAGCCCAGGGGTTTTCGAGCGATGTGCGTCACTCGGCCTATGATGCTCGGCAGGATATTCGGGGCTTAACGCCGTATTTTGCCACGATGGAGCAGGGCAATGTGCCGCCCAACTTCATCGTCAAACTCAAGCAGCAGCAGACGGTGCTGCTCCGTCATCGTCATCGGGTGGACTACATCCAGCGGATCCGCTTTATTCCCTCAGCATCTATCTTGGCGCGCTCCATTGTGGTGGCGTTGCTTGGCCTCTTGCTCATTACCAACATCGACCCATTTGTCGCTAGCCTAACGGTTGTGGGGCTGATTAGCTTTGTCTTGGTGTATATGATCATCCTCATCCACGTCATCAGCACACCCTTCCACAAGGCCGGCAAAACCCGCGACGACGTCAGCCTCTTCCTTATTCGCGATGCAGAAGAGTATCTGAGCGGCCCAAGCGATGCGGCGAGTAAATAGGCTGGGCTCGGTGTATCAATAGGGGAGAGATTTAGGAGAAACGGCACTTCTTGTGTGATATGTCTATTATCACGCACCTCGCTGGAGTGTTACAGGGGGTGCTACCGGTCAGGTAAAGCCCGGGCAAGAACGCAAAAATCACCACAATAGCGAATATTTGCGCTTCATCAATGTAATATGAGCAACGAAGGATGCTTATTAGAACAAGGGTCTGAAGCTATAACGGCCACTCTTTTTGCCTATCGGGCATCTAGCTATTATCGCCCAACATTGCTATAATACAACTGTACTAACATTAACCATGGAGGACATCACGTGGGACTTACTGACGACATCAAAGCCAAAGCCGATGACGCACAAGCCAAAGTCAAAGCAGCAGCTAGTGACGCAAAAGACAAAGCCGAAGAAGTAGCTGAGAAGGCCAAAGATGCTGCGCAAAACGCCGTCGACACCGTAAAGAAAAAGGCAAACGACGCCGAGAACAAAGCTCACGAGATAAAGGGCAAGATGGATCAATAAATCCTGCGCTTTTTATAGCCACCAGAGCTGCTCCATATATAGGAGCAGCTCTTTTGGTGCGAGAGTGTGCGTTTGCAGGCGATGGCTACTAGGATATTCGGCAAGCGAGTGGCATCTTCTTGCGATGACCTCATATAAATACCCCATACCCCATAGCATATGCATGCAGGGGGTATTAGCTACCGCTAGGCCATGCTACACTAAGGGGTATGACGAAACCATTTGTACTACTGCAGTCGCGCCCTGAGGATGAGGCGTCGGATAATGAATATCAGGCATTTTTGCATTTTGGTGGCCTTACACCAACCGATCTTGAGCGAGTGCGTATCGAGGCAGGGCAGCGCCCCGCGCAGTCGCTTGCTGCCTATAGTGGTGTGCTGATGGGTGGTGGCCCAGCCAACTTTGCCTACGCTCTGGCCGAGAAGCCCGCCGAGCAGCGCCAGTTCGAGGCTGTGATGATGCCACTGCTGCGCGAGATTATTACCCATGACATCCCATTTCTTGGCGCCTGCCTGGGGGTTGGCGCGCTGGTGTCGGCGCTGGGTGGTACGCCTAGCTTTGCGTATGGTGAGGCGATTGGTGCTGTGCCTATCACCCTCACGCCAGCGGCTGCGGATGACCCACTCCTCGCTGACGTACCTACTACCTTCGACGGCTTCGTTGGGCACAAAGAAGGGGTGCTTGAGCCACCGGCTGCCTGTACTGTCTTAGCGCGCTCGCGCAGGTGCGTGCAGATGCTGCGCGTGGGGCGCAACGTGTATGCCACGCAGTTCCATCCCGAGCTCGACCCCGAGAGCCTTGCTCTGCGTATCGATATCTATCGTCACGCTGGCTACTGTGCTCCAGACGAAGCCGATACCCTCATCGCCAATGCCCGCCAGCAAACCGTCACCGAACCAGTCAAGATTCTGCGCCAGTTTGTGCAGCGCTATCAGCGGTGAGAGCTCAAACTCAGTTTTATCTATATCCTGCTTGTGACACTTCCATCAGGCTGCTGGTGATCGACATTTGCGCTGCATGCATTGACTGCTGAGAGCTGGATGAAAGTTAGCTCATAAGGCGCACTTATTATTTGCCAAATGAGATGGTAGGGGAGAGGCTCGCACAGGCAGAAGTGATTTTAATGTAAGAACGTGTAGTATTTGTCTACTTCTTGTGTAAAAATATACCCCTTAGCCTATATAGGCAGTAGGCTATAGCGCATAGCTTTGAGTAATAGTTGTAGCTAGATACTAGCTATATCTAGCTTGAGTGTAATCCTATTAAATCCAACTATGAACCTATATAGGGGATGACCTATAGGGTATTAATAAAAACAGAGGTAGCATGACTTGCATAATATCAATATATCATATATGATAAGAAACATTATGAAATTATTTGAAAAAAGTTCAATACCGAATTACGTACAGATTCATACTGATTCTGTTATTCCACCATCGATCAAGCGCTACGACGGTACACATACTGCACCAGTTAGCCTGGCAACTGACATACGTCTAGAAGGTGAAGGGCCCGAGCAGCGCCTAGTGGTGGATACCGTCCATACGACGCAGGGCAGTTATATGGATTTTGTCGATCGGCGCATTGTGCCAACATGTGATTTTGCAGCTACTGCGTTGCCTGGTATGACAAGCGAGCTGTGTGGCTGGGTGGGCGAAGGTGATGGTGATGGTGATGGTGATGGTGATGGTGATGGTGATGGTGATGGTGATGGAGTAGTAAATGTCCTCGCACTTATTCGGCCGGTTGACGTTGCAAAGAGAGGTATGGTTAATGAGCGGCACAGCCCAGGGGTAATGCGCGCACGGCGTATTGGTGAGCTCGCTGCTATGGCAATGGCCCAGTACCTGCTCCTTGACAAGCAGGCCGATGCAGATATGACCTTTGATACGAAGACACTGCAAAAAACTATGAACAAGCATAAAAAGCGTGGTGACGTAGCAATACTCCTGCCGTAAGCTCATGCCTCGCAAGGGGTATAGGTACACTATATTGCAAGCCTGTGGAAGCATAAGAAGCTCGATAGTTCATACGAGCTTCTTTGCTTTTGGCGGGGGTTAAAGAATCGCTACTCGCGGAGAGGTCAAACTGTTGTGCTTAGCTACTATTGATTGAGAAAATAATCTTCACGTAGATACCCTGCCACCCACTGATAGGATAGGGGTATCCCTATACCGCAGCGTGACACACTGCCTCAATGTTATGCCCGTTTGGGTCGATGAGGAAGGCACCGTAATAGTTTGGATGATAGATCGCTCGCACGCCTGGTGCGCCATTGTCCTGCGCTCCTGCTGCTAGGCCAGCTGCATAGAATGCATCAACTGCTGCCCGCGACGGTGCAGCAAAAGCAAAGTGTAGTGGCGATGATGGCTCGCCTTGCCCAAGCCAAAATATCCCGGTATGCTGCGTCCGGTCTGGATTACTAAAGCCCACGCCATATGATTCATCAATTGTCTTGGCATAGCCCAGTGGTGCCAATACCGCCTCATAAAAGGCCTTGCTTCCTTCAATATCTTTAACGATAATGCCAAAATGATCGATCATGAGGTACCTCCTTGCGATATATTGATTAGTATATTGCCTCTTAAGTATACGCCACAAATGATGACAGCAGTGTGTCAGTATTGATTGTTTTTTGTGTCTTTTGGATCACTCTGCGTTTCGACACCTCAAAGCGACCGGCTAACTCATGAGTAGTGGCTTTGTCTCGCTCGCAGAGGAGCGATAGAATGGCGAGCAGGCGCTGGAGTTTCATAATAACCTTACCAGATAATTCGTATAGCAATTATATACCACTATTGTAGCAACGTATGGCTCGTCATGACAAAGAAAGATGTTTATGAGAACAGATTATAAATAGGCTAGTAGTATATAGACAGTAGGGGTATAGGTATTATTACAGGATATACAGTCACGTGTGCTGCGTGACTGCCTGGTAAGATAGCGGAATCTAAATGTGTGAATACGGTATCGCGAGGCTTATAAAATATTTGCTTTGCGTGATGGGGGTGCTACCTTGTTTTTCACTTCCATCATCACCTGAGGTGAAAGACACAGTAGGCTGGACAGTTATATAGCAGTGTAAAAGCGAAAAAATAACCACCTAACAGTGGTCTAGTGCCAGTAAAAAATCTCCACGACTTTTCCACATCCCTGCAGACACTAGATATGGGCACACTATATATAGCGTGGGCGAGGTAGGATCCTTGGTGGCAACAGGGGTAGTGATGGTGCGCGGCATCAACATAATGCTGTATTTGGCAAGCACTCCACACACCATATGGTATAATTACCTCGATAACCCCATAAACAAGGAGACAAGCAGATGAGTAATTTTCCGGTAGTGCGCGTAGAGCGTGTTGATGTGCGGAATGAGAGCGCGTCGAAGATAGATGTATGGGCACGCATCAAGAATGAGTCCGACCGGCAGGTGAAGGTTGTGAGCTGGGAGTATCTAGGGAATATGCGCAACGAGTCGCACACGCTTAACCCGGGGAACACAGTAGATGTGATGCTCTACAGCGGCGCACCCAAGAATTATCCAGACCAAATGTATATTCGCTATGAAGCCGAGCACGATGGTGGCAGGCATTACTTCTTGGCACGACACCAGGCGAAGTTTGATGAGCGCTATGATAATGACACCAAGTGGTATCGACCATCAGACTGGATGGAGTTCCAGCGCGTGGACCGCGGTAACTAGCATGGCAGCCACTCCACGCATCTTCTACACCGATGGCAGTGCCAGTCCTAACCCTGGCCCGGGTGGCTATGCCGTCATCGAGCAGGGTAAGCCCGTGGTGCTGGGCAGCGAGCCAGGCAACACGACGAACATCCGCATGGAGGGGATGGCCCTCATCGCAGCCATGCAGTTGGCTGGGGCTGAGGAGTGTGAGATTCATACCGATAGCGAATTTTGGGTCAATGTCCTTACCAAGTGGGCACCTGGCTGGGCAGCCAAGGGCTGGCGCAAGAGCAGCGGGCCCATCAAGAATCTCGAGCTGGTGCAAGAAGCCTATGCGCTTTATACCACCGTGCAACCCAAGCTCATCTGGGTACGCGGCCACAACGGCCATGAGCAAAACGAGCTCGCCGACCAATGGGCTAACCGAGCACGAGCCGGGGAGCGGCTAGAGGAAAAATAAATAGCAAGAAACCGGTCATAGCGACCGGTTTTTTAGTTATGGAAAATCTGGCTGCGGAGTGCTTACTCTGTATAAAAGAATGTATACTCTATGTACCAGGTTCAAGCTCGTTGAATAGCCTTGGATCGTAGCCAAGCAGTTGAATAGCTCGTTCTTCTTCTAACTTAGAGCTGGCTGCTGCTTGAGCGGTAGCTTGGGCAGCAGCATCTTTCTTGTCGCGTTGTGCTGCATCGACGAGGTAGGTATTTTTGGCATAAACGCTAGCCAGTACAGGCTCAAAAGCTCGTGTAATATCATCGCGAAGTGCGTCACCAACCGACTCGGGCAGCCCGTCATCGTATGATGCACGCGCATCCTTCTCAAACGCAGCGATAACATCAGACTTCTCGGGAACAACTTGATCAAGAATAGGTGCAAGCGTTGTCGTGCTATCCTCAAGATGATAGAGTGGGTCGAGCTTCTGGTTGCGTTCAGCAATGAGACTCCTAAGCTCGTAGGTAGTGGCGGTCGCGGCTTGATGCCGATCGCCGATGAGTTGTTTGATATGCTTTGTTTGTTGGTGGGCATGCCAACGAGAAAGTGGGCCATAGATCTCAAGCTCATCAGCTAGTATATTGCTAGCCATGACAATGTTGGCATGAATACCACTTGCAACCGCACCCATACCAAGGCTAACAGCTGCTTCTGCGAGATTACTTTCTGGTATGTCAAAATTATACATGACACCTGCTGCAACACAGAGACCAAGAGCAGCTGAGCCTAGCGCAAGCTTTCTTCCACTATCAAATGTGCGTTCGGCATATTTCAGGGGGATCTTACCATCTGCCAAATAACTCTTGATGACTGGCAAACTCAGTTTATCAAGCTCTTCTTGTGGGCAGTCAACCCAGCGTATTTCGGTTTTGTCTAAATATGCAGGGTGCTTTGGCAGACTGGGAGGATTAAAGAGGGGGTACTCGTGAGGTATTGATAGTAACGCCATGGTATTCCTTAAGTAAGTGCTTGTAAGTTGATATGAATGTGTATTTATTGTAAGAAGAGGTTGCAGTAGTGTCAAGATATCTGTTGTAAACAAGCTATAATACATATAGACGCCGCCTTATGCTATACTACTACCAATATCACTAATATCCAGAGTGCGACGAGGGACTGGCCCGATGACTCGCCAGCAACCTGCTTGGGAAGCGAGTAAGGTGCTAATTCCAGCCTGTGCGCAGGGAAGATATGAGACGCGTAAGAGAGCAGCTCCTTTCTCGCCTGGTAGTGCAGGATAAGAGAAGGGAGTTTTTTATGACAGCAACGACTATGGCATCAGCACAGTTTCGCACCGCCGAGAGCGTAAGCCCAGGCCACCCCGACAAGCTGTGCGACCAAATGAGCGACGCCATCCTTGATGCCTATCTAGCCCGCGACCCACAGGCACGCGTGGCGGTGGAAGTGTGTGGTGGCCATGGCACGGTGTTTGTGACAGGCGAAGTGACGTCGCAGGCGACGGTGGCGGTGGCACCGATTGTGCAGCGTTTGGCGGGGAATGAGATAGAGATAATTGAGCATATTGCTCAGCAGAGCCCAGAGATTGCTCGCGGTGTGGATGATGGCGGGGCAGGTGACCAAGGCGTGATGATCGGTTATGCCTGCAACGAAACGCCTGAGCTGCTCCCACTCGAGACAGTGCTGGCGCGGCGATTGAACCAATTTTTGTATCAACGTTGGCCCTACGATGGCAAAACGCAAGTAACACTGCGTGACGGGCAGATAACGGCAATTGTTGCAAGCTTCCAACACGCACCAAAAGACGAATTAACAGAGGCAGTTAAGGAGTGGCTCCAGCAGCAGACGTATGTGAACACATTTTTTAAGGATAAGCAATATGATGCGCCAGTGCTGCACTGCAACCCAGCAGGGGACTGGCAGATTGGTGGCTTTGCGGCTGACGCTGGCCTGACGGGGCGCAAACTCATCGTCGACAATTATGGGCCACGCGTGCCGATTGGTGGCGGGGCCTTTAGTGGTAAGGATGCCACCAAGGTGGACCGCTCGGCGGCGTACATGGCGCGGCGCATTGCAGTGGATTATCTACGGCAGCACCACGCGCAGGAGGTGCTGGTGCGCCTGGCGTATGCAATTGGCCACAACCAGCCCGTCGAGGCGACTGCCATCATCGATAGTGTAGAGCAGTCCATCACAGGCTACGATCTCAGCCCACATGGCATCATCACTACGCTCCAGCTCGCCCAGCCCATCTACGAACCAACCGCCTGCTGGGGACACTTTGGTGAGGGGTTTGTGTGGGATCGGTAGAGTGGTGAGGTTGAGCTAACATTTTGTTAGGTGAGTTTGCTGGGGTGGCTTGGTAGTAGCGCATTTTCTCGATAATCCACAGCAGGCACTTCTTGCTCACCTTAGTAGTCGGCACGCAGTGGCAATGCAGTCATTTAATACAGCGCAACTGCAAGCACTTGAGCAAACGCACTACGCGCAGCTCATCCCTGGTAGTGCAACATTACCACAATAGACTACACATACTTTGCCTCTCACCCCACAACCTTGTATACTAGAGTCTATGGATCAGACACTTGCACAGGAGATTTTGCGTAGTGGTCAGAGTGCGCTGCTGACAGGGCCAGCGGGCACAGGCAAGACATATGTGTTGGGGCAGTTCATCCGCCAGTGTAAGGCGGATGGTAAGTATGTGTCCGTCACTGCTACGACGGGGCTTGCGGCGACGCACCTGGGTGGCAGTACGATTCACGCATGGGCGGGGATTGGCATCCACGATAGCTTACCGAACAATTTTTTTGATCACCTGTCGAAGACGCGGCGCGATATTATTGCCAAGACAGATGTGCTCATCATCGATGAGATTAGTATGTTGCACGACTACCGCCTGGATATGATCGACGAAGTGTGCCGCCGGGTGCGCGAGGTGCCGAATCAGCCTTTTGGCGGATTGCAAGTAGTGATGAGTGGGGACTTCTTTCAACTGCCGCCTGTTAATCGCGATGGCGGGCGGCAGGGGGGCTTTGTGGTGCAGTCGCAAGCCTGGCGACAGCTTGACCCAGCTATTCTGTATCTCGACCAACAATACCGCCAGCAAGAGGGTGACGCCCTGCTAGACATCCTAACGGCTATGCGAGCTGGTGACCTGCGCCGACGCCACGCCGAGCATCTACTGGCTCGCACAGAGGTAGCACTGCCCCACGAGAGCGACCTCACCGAGCTCCATACCGTCAATATCGATGTCGATCGGATCAACCAAGCCCGTCTAGCCGAGCTGTCTGGCGACGAAGTATCGTATCAGCGCAGCAGCACTGGTGGGCAAAATTATGTCGATACCTTGCAGCGGAGTATCCTCGCGCCGGAGGTGCTAGTGCTCAAGCGGGGTGCACTGGTGATGGCTATTAAGAACGACCAAGCACGGCGCTTTGCTAATGGGAGCATTGGCCGGGTAACAGACTTCGAGCCAGGCACGGACTATCCCGTGGTGGAGTTTCGTAATGGCCATGTGGTGACAATGCAGCCTGACACCTGGGAGCTGCGCGATGGTACGCGCAAGCGGGCCAGTATCTCGCAGCTGCCACTGCGCCTGGCCTGGGCGATTACTGTCCATAAGAGCCAGGGGATGACGCTCGATAGCGCACGCATCGACCTGCGCAAAGCCTTTGTCCCAGGTATGGGCTATGTGGCACTGAGCCGCGTTAAGAGTCTCGATGCTATATATCTCACCGGTATCAACCGCATGGCACTTACCATGAGTGACGAAGCGTATATCATTGATACGCAGCTGCGCACCCGGGCTGCCCAAGATGCCGAGCGCTTTGCCCATCTGCGCGAACAGGCTGCTCAGCGTGCCACCGCGCCGCAGAAGAAGCCAACGGGCAAAACTGGCAGCACTAGCTGGGCGGCCAAGATCGCCACAATGCGCCAGACTCACCCCAACGCCTACAAACCATGGACAAAGGCCGATGATGAGACACTCAAGCAAGGCTTTGTCCAAGGCGTGAGTATCCGCCAGCTCAGCCGCACTCTTGGTCGGCACGAAGGCTCAATAAAAATGCGGCTGCAAAAGCATTTTGGTGAGGATGCGGTGCAGTAGCGCATTGCTATCCCAAAGTCTGGGGTCGTCTCATATTTTTCGATGATTATAGTAAACAAAAATGAACGTTCTTATAATACGTTCATTTTTTATACTAGCGTTGTAAACCTCTCAGTAGATCCCATAGTTTACTAATTGACAAATCTCCTCGGTATCTTTTACAATAAAGTAATCTAGACAATAAGGAGAAAATATGGCAAATCCAGAGAGAGAGAGAGCCTTAACAGACAGCGCTGAGCGCCGAAGTATAGAAGACTCCACGATCATCCAGTCGTTGGGTCAGTTGTCGACCCATCGCGTGATCACACTAGAAAATACATCACCAAGTACAGCTAGCATCATAAAACAACCGACAGGTGCCGCCTCCATCCGACAGAACAGTGTTTTCCTTAGCGCTCGAGAAAAGATGAAAGACAGCTTCATTATGTTGGGGTATGTAAAGGAATCTCAAGCGACCATGCGGCTTAATTCACATGATATTGCCTATGTAGAGATGAACTCGTCTGGAAGGGTATCTCTTGAAAAAAACGAGACGGGTGTGATAGCGACAAGCGGGTTGGCAGGCTGCACTGGTGTGGCTGGTTTTGCAAAAAGTCGAGATGGGAAAATTCAATCGTTTGTTTCGCATTATGATGCTCTGAGTCAGGATAGCCGCATAACAAGAAAAGATAGTCCGGTCAATCAGGATCTCTATACTTTTCGCTACCAAGTAGAAAAAGATGATACCCAAAGTACGCCATTGTATGTTGTTTCATATCCTGCATCGAGTTGCTATGATCAGGATTATGGTAAGCGACGAGGAGTGTTTCGAGAATGGCATTATATGGACCAGATCAATACTACAATAGCGCAGCTGGGCAAAAACGCACAAGTCCTCCTCTTGCCATATGAGCTTAACTCGCAAGGTCACTCTCTTGCGAGTGGCCGTATGGATGGCAAAGAAGGGATATTTTGGGATGGTGTCTATATTGATTTTGCTGACTATATTGGCGATACGGCAGCTAACAAACGGTAACAAGTTTAGTTATAAAGGTATAGTTGTAGTAGAATAGCTACATGCATAACGAACCAAACACACAAACCCCCACCACCGATACCACCCCAGTAACGTCACCAGAGCTAGCTGCTACGCCGCTGAGTGATGCAGACGTAGCCGCCCATGCCGAGACTCAGCCAACTAATACTACCGCACAGTCTACGGCTGGCACATCTACCGATGCTACCGACATCTTCCTCTGGGCCAATCAAGCCGATCGCGACAAAGACCAGTTAGAGGTGGATCTCTTTCTCTTCACCAAGGGCTATACAGTGTATGCCACCAACTATGCAGCTGAGCTCAAGGCGCAGCTCAAGGTGCTCTTCCTCTACGATATGATCACAGCGGTGCAGACGGGTGCAGCGACTGGCCTGATGGTGCGCGACTTTGAGGCGGCCAAGGCTGAGGAGAATGTTCTCGAGCGCACCACACTCGACCGGGTAGTGCACGCTCAAGAAGTCATCGAGCAGATCACTTACAGCGAGGCAGATCTTGAGACCTTCAACGAGGGTGACCATGAGTTTAAGAAGGTTAAGGGTATCATTGCGCGCTTCCGGATGGGCACAGATGGCGAGCCATTCTTTGTGGCCAAGCTGCTGCCCCAGTCGCAGGTGCTCAAGGGAGCAACCGCCTGGATGTACAGCGGTGGGTCATTCCAGCCATTTGTGGCTGATGCTGGTCTGCGCATCACGCCGGATAATCAAGTATTAATCGTCGGCAACGATATCTTTGCCTTTAGCGAGAGCAAATTTGTCCGGCTTTTTGGCTACGATGCCAAAAAGCATGCTGTGGCAGAGGAAAAGATCGCTGCCATCACTCAGCAGTTCAAACTTACCTTGCCTGAGGGACTCACGCTCGACCGCCTGGTGCGCGACACACCAGCGCTGGTGACTAAACTGCAAAAGCTCGATCCTGCCCAAGTGACACAAGACCAACTCATTGACCACGCTGATGAAATGGGCCTGGGCCTGATGACGGACGACGCGGCAGGGAGTATCATTATCATGGATGCCAAGGATGCAGCCGTTTTTGTTAATCTCCTCAACGATGACTACGTCACGAGCGACCTGACCGGTGTCAAATACGAAATGCGCGGCAAGAAAATCCTGCGCGAGAATGAGCAATTGCCGGAGTAGGGAAGAGCGCTGTATTTTTGTCGGGACAGAGCGTTCATCTCAAGACTCTCACGCTCCATCTTCCCGCACTTCATCCGATGGAGTGTGAGAATCTGTTGTTGTCCCAACAGATTCTCAGCCCAACGCAAGAGGTGAATATCTGGGAGATATTCACCCTTATAGTGTTCCGTCGGAGGGAGTGTGGGAAGGTGAAACTAGTGCGAAGAAAGAGAGACGATGCATCCACCCAATAATTCTATTTTTCTTAATCCTCTACTGATGGTACAATAAGCATTATGGCTAAGCAACAATCTACGGTGCAATTTCCAAAACATTTCCTCTGGGGCGCTGCGACGAGCGCGCATCAGGTCGAGGGTGGTATGCACAACCAGTGGTCGGAGTGGGAAAAAGCTCAGGCCAAGACCCTCGCTGCTCAGAGCCAATATCAATATGGCGACTTGCCCAACTGGCCGCACATTGCCAGTGCCGCCAAAGATCCAAACAATTATATCTCGGGCAAAGCTGCCAACCACGCCGAGCTCTACACGCAAGACTTCGCTCTGGCCAAGAAGATGGGCCTCACCTCGTGGCGCTTTAGTGTGGAGTGGTCGCGCATCGAGCCAGAAGAGGGCGCGTGGAATGCCGAGGCGATCAAATACTACAAGGCGTACTTGGCCGCGCTGGCCGATGCTGGGCTA
The DNA here is from genome assembly GCA_938041555.1 of uncultured Candidatus Saccharibacteria bacterium. Taxonomy (GTDB): domain Bacteria; phylum Patescibacteriota; class Saccharimonadia; order Saccharimonadales; family Saccharimonadaceae; genus Saccharimonas. The sequence continues at coordinate 20,619 of CALIAC010000001.1, forward strand.
GAGCCAGTCGTGACGCTGTTTCATTTCACACTGCCAGTGTGGTTTGCTGCCCAGGGGGGCTTTGCAAAGCGCGATAATGTGAAGTACTTCGTGCGCTTTGTCGATAAGCTGATGGATGAGATTGGTGCAACGGTGCGCTATGTCGTTACCATCAACGAGCCCTGCGTCTACGTGACTGAGAGCTACGACAATGGCACCTGGCCACCCAACGTCCGCAGCAAGTGGCAAACCTACCGCGTGCTGAGCAATCTTGCCTACGCGCACAACCAAGTAGCCAAAGTCCTCCATGCTAAGAGTCGGCGCTTCAAGGTGGCGGTGGCCAAGAATTCAGCCTACACCTACCCGGGCGACGACGCCTGGCTCAGCCGAGCGACAGCGCGGGTGGTGCAGTTCTTCCAGGATGATTATTTCCTGCGCAAGGTGGTGCGGCAGAGCGACTACATTGCCGTTAATTATTACTTTAGTAATCGCATCTATGGCTACCGCATCCACAATCCCGAGACGACGCCAAATGATCTCGGCTGGACGATGCAGCCCGATCATCTCGAGCTTGCACTGGAGCGTCTCTGGAGCCGCTACAAGCTGCCTCTGCTCGTGACGGAGAACGGCGTAGCCGACGAGCGCGACCAGTTCCGCAAGCAATGGCTCACTCAGTCTATCCTTGCTATGCAGCGCGCTCTTGGCAATG
>CALIAC010000002.1 GCA_938041555.1 uncultured Candidatus Saccharibacteria bacterium
AGATGATCGCTCCGACGCGTGATCATTACTATCGCCACTACGAGGAGATCGGCAAGATGGTGTCGCGCCGTGGCAAACACGCCTTTGGGGTGACGCTGGACTTTATGATGCAAGGGCCAGTTATTGCTATGGTGTTTGAGGGGGTAGAGGCTGTCAAGCTGGTGCGCAAGCTGGTGGGCCCAACCGAGCCAATGGCTGCCGAGATGGGGACGATCCGCGGCGACTACTCGCACATGAGCTTTGGCTATGCCAACGACGAAGACAAGGGTGTGCCTAACCTCATTCATGCTTCGGGCAACCCCGAGGAAGCCGAGCAAGAGATCAACCACTGGTTCTCAGATGACGAAATCTACGAGTACCATGCGTTGCACGAGAAGTTTACGCGCTAAGCGTTGGCATCGGACTACTGCAAAAACACCTCTCTCAGAGGTGTTTTTGTGATGTGTGAGGGTTGAGGTGAAGATGATGATGATGTGAGCTACAACAGGGGTTATTCGTGCACTAAATAAAAACACCCACTTGACGCACTGCAAGAGGGTATGATCGTATCCAATACTGGCGCGCTCGACCGGATTCGAACCGGCGATCTTCTCCGTGACAGGGAGACGTGATAGGCCATCTTCACTACGAGCGCATAGGCTAGATCAATAGTAGCAGCAATTACCAAAAATCGCAAGAGGTTCACGAAAGGAATCGCAGGTTTTTTTGCTTTTTCTAGCGCTAGCTCACCCTCCCCGCACTTCATCTGATGGAGTGCGGCAATCGGTTGCAATAACCGATTGGCGGCCCTGGCGTCAAGAGGTCGATGTCTGGGAGACATCGACCCTTATAGTGTTCCGGAGGAGAGAGTGTGGGGAGGGTGAGCGTGAGACGCAGTGAAAATTAGTTTATTACCCTGCAGTACAAGGTAGCTCTTCTAGAGGCTATCACGCCGCGCTGCCTTCCATTTTCGCCTCGCCTCTAGTATAATATAGCGGTGATGCCGCTGTAGCTCAGTTGGTAGAGCGGCGCTTTCGTAAAGCGTAGGTCACCGGTTCGAGTCCGGTCAGCGGCTCCATTTGTTTATGACCAAAGAGAAGAAGGATTTTCTGCGTACCCCTCTCCGCACGATCGCAGCCGATCGGCCATTCTTTGCGGCGCTGATTGGTGTATTTGTCGTGGGCATCATCTATATGCTGGTGATGGGCTTTACGCTGCAGGTGCGCGATGTGCAGGTCTATGTGCGCTACACCGCCTTTGGCGAGGCGCATTTTTATAAGAGCTATTGGTATTATTTGCTCAGTTTTGTGTTGTTTGGTGCGCTGGTGATGGTGGTGCACATTGGCCTGATGGTTAAGCTGTATAGCCTGCAGCGCCGCCAGACAGCGCTTTTTGTGGGGGCGGCAGCAGTATTGGTGCTGCTGGTTGCTGCCTCGTATGGATTAGCAGTAATGCACCTGGCGTATCGATAAATGAACCACAACGATCTCGAGCTGCCCATGGGCAAGCGCACTCTTCTCTACCGATTATTTGAAATTCTCCCAGCATTCCTCAGCTATGGGATGCTGATTTTGTTTATCATTTTGTCTTTGATAAATCCACTGTGGGCGTCTATCTACCTTCTCGTCTTGGTGATGAGTGTGATTGTCCGCTCGGTTGGCATTGCCTACCGCACCCTAACGGGCCACCACCAGCTGGAGAAGGCACAGATAGTCGATTGGCGGCAGCGCCTGGAGCAGCTCGAAGACCCAGTAGCGAGCTATGCTGCCATTCAGCAGCAGCCACTACCGAAGCGGCATCAGCGCGAGTTCCATGCCCAAGAGCATCGCGAGAATCTCCGCCTTATGGCGGCCGACCCAGCGAGCTTCCCGCGACCATCGCAGCTTTACCAAGCAGTGATTGTGGCGGCGTACAATGAGTCGTATGATGTCTTGCAGCCTACCATTGAGTCGGTCAAGAACACAACGTACAACAACAAACAGAGCATCCTCGTTCTTGCCTACGAGGAGCGTGGTGGGGTGGATATTGCCCGCACAGCTGCTCGCCTCCAGCAGGAGTATGGCGATGTATTCTTCACCTTCCAGACTATCATGCACCCCAAGGATATGCCCGATGAGGTGATTGGTAAGGGTGGTAACATCACCTATGCTGGTAAGCAGCTCCAACGCTATTGCGACGAGCAGGGGATTGCCTACAGTGATGTGATGATCACCACGCTCGACAGCGACAACCGCCCATATCCATCATACTTCGACTACGTGGCGTATGAGTATATCGTTCACCCCGAGCGCAAGCGTCTGTCGTACCAGCCGATTGCACTATACTTTGGTAACATCTGGGATGCCCCAGCACCGATGCGGGTGATTGCGACGGGTAACTCCTTCTGGACGATCATCAGCAGTATGCGCCCCCACACGTTGCGCAACTTTGCCTCGCACTCGCAGCCAATGGACGCGCTGGTGGAGATGAACTTTTGGAGCACGCGCAGCATTGTGGAAGATGGCCACCAGTACTGGCGCAGCTACTTCTACTTTGCGGGAGACTACAGTGTTTTGCCCATCCATGTGCCTATCTACCAAGATGCCGTGATGGACAACACCTTCTGGGGGACAGTGGTGGCGCAGTTTAAGCAGCTCCGACGCTGGAGCTACGGCGCGTCGGACATCCCGTATGTGGCAATACGTACCTTTACGCGGCGTCGCAATGTGCCGTTTGCTGAAGTGTTTGCCCGCTTCATGCGCTTACTTGATGGGCACGTTACGCTGGCAGTGATGGCCTTTTTGGTGACCTTTGGTGGGTGGGTGCCGCTGTTGATTAACCAAGAATCATCACGCAGCTATGCGGTGCATATGCTGCCCGAGGTGATTAGTAATTTGCAGCGCTTCGCGATGATTGGTATCTTTATTACCGTCTTCTTGATGCTTAAGATGTTGCCACCCCGCCCCGAGCGCTACAAGCGCCGGCGCAGCCTCGCCATGGTGGCGCAGTGGATTCTTATGCCTGTCACATCCATTTGCTTTAGTGCGATTGGTGCCTTTAATGCGCAGACACACCTGGCGTTTGGTCGCTATCTCGACAAATTTGACGTAACCGTCAAGGCCACTACCGGCTCGCGCGACCGCGCCAAAGCTGCCAAACAAGCCCAAAAAGCCGCCAAGAAGCAGCGTAAAAAAGAGTAAATAAAGTACACCGTCAACTCAATAGGCTAACGTGTACCTGTAGATGCAGCAATTTAGCACATAGTAAACACAGTCACGTCACAGACGCTGATGAATAGCCTATGTCGATATGACATCATCAACGACTATTTCTTGTCCTCGGAATGGCCTGTCTAGTTCTTCATCGCTTAGGTAACCGAAGTCAGTGTCGTCAAAAATGTAATTTCCAATACAGCTAGAACTACTGTAGTCGCCATATGGGTTATCAATAGAAGGCCAAATGTTTGCATTAAGAAGAACATCCTGTGCAAAGTCATAAATCGCCGTTAGGTCAAGCCACTCCAGCACGAGAGGTTTTACCCCAGGATACTGATTCAGTACCGGATCCAACGATATCTTGCGGGCACTATCCTCGAGAAAGGATGGTGAACACACCACCATACACCAGTCGTTTCCCTCAAAGAACGATGTAGATAACGTATATAAAGCGTCTCGAATTTCCTTTGATTCGGGGAAGACGTTTAGAGACACCTTAATATACCACGGCGTGTCTCTGCTACCAAATGTCTCTGAATGATCAAAATCAGCAGGCTTGTTCTTAGGATATACAGGAACAAATAAATCATTCGTGTTAAAGTAATCGTCACCAAACTTCCAAGCCGAACCAGTATACTGTTCTATGACAGTACAGCCATTGACTCGAAAAGGAAACCTAACTTTGGAATTCTGCCCATGCATAACAGTAGAATAATACTATGATGGTATTAAAATTACAACCCGTCAGTCGAGGGTAGGACATTTTTTCTGTCGTATTTTCCAGAAAACTTTGGAAAGTGGATTTCGTGCCTGCTACGGTTCAATATTTCGAAAGTGGGATGGAAATCAAAACAGGAGAGTGTAGAGCGCAAAGGGTTCTGATGAAATTTTACAGAGGTCAGTTTATAAAAATAACTGTTATACTACAAAAATGTCAAAATACAAATGCAAACTGTGCGCGCATTATATCACCAAACGCATATGATGAGCAGTAAAATGGCCATGTGCAATGTGGATAACTAATAGCCTGGTGTGGATGAATATTAGCCAAAGAACTACAGATGTGCCCTGTTGAAGTTGCGCTATAGGGGAGGGTAAGCACTCTAAAAGGATAATGGATCGCTCGGTTGGTATATGTCTCGAAAGGCGTGATGGCTTGAAATAGAAGAGTTCTCAATTATACAGGGATGGTGAGTGCAACCGTAGTATGAATATATGTACCGTTTTCATTTATTGGCACTGGTTTTTGCTTCATTCTTAAAAGTAGTGGGGCAAGTATCTCTCTGCTGGTTACTTCCTGCTGTAGAGTTGAGAGTTGGTAGGCAAATTAGTTATTACGCTCTATGAGAAAAATGGAGAGAGGCGTATGTGGCACTATGCTGTTGGATGCGGATGGTCATATAGTGCATAGTATTGATAAGCATGTACGTTATATCATATGGCTGATGCGTGAGTTTGCTCAGGATGTAAGCCGCCCCTTGGGCTGTGCGGATAAGCTAGGTAAGTGTAGGGCAGTGCGTGAATATGTGCGTATTGTGTTCATAATTAATCTACAAATAGATTGTAATATAGCTTACTATCTTGCTTGTAATATACAAGTGATGGGATGAATTAATGGCTGGTGGCAAGAATTAAATACGAGGATGATGAGGTGCCTATGGGCGAAGGATATATGACCGTTCGACACACCATTATCTGAATATTTTTTGCTACGATTCATAAAATAATAACTTTCGAGAGTGATGCGGATAGGCTTATGAGGAGAAGCAGCTATACTAAGGAGGGCATATCACTTGCAATTTGCAACCAAAATGTATTATGTATTTCTGCTATATATCAATTTTTGCGAGAGGCTCTACCCCTGTATGCCCATGGTGTTGTGGTAGTAATCGACGAAAGTGCCAGTTTTTGCGGCAAGCATGATTTCTTGTTTGAGCAAATCTTTTTCGTGGGCGATGGTGGTGCGATAGTCGTCGCTCACAGCTGCGTGCGGGTCGGCGCAGGCACCCCAAAAGAGCAGTTCGACGAGTAGCGGCAAGAGCTGCCAGCTGCTGTCTGTTGGGCTATAAATGTATTGATTGCCTTGGAGTGGATCGCGTTGCTTATCAAGCAAGCCAGCCGATTCTAACCGCGCCAAGCGATCGGCCAAAATATTGCTCGCAATGTGCTCATCGCGTGCGAATTCGCGGAAGTAGCAGCGCCCAAAGAGCAGCACGTCGCGCATGATAAGAAGTGTCCATTTGTCGCCAAAAAGGTCGAGGCTGTAGCTAATGGGGCAGGCTGAGCGTTTGTGAGCTGTTCGTGTCATGCCTTTAGCGTAGCATCAAGGCTTGCGTTTTGCAAGTTTGTGGTGTGAGCTGGTAGCGAAGTAATGTTACCAGGCTTTGCTATAACAAAAAGCACTTACTGTAGCAGTAAGTGCTTTTGTGCCGATACACCCTACAGACCGATAATAGGTATATCGGCAAATAGACCGAAATGGTGGGCAATAGAGGATTCGAACCTCTCACCTCTTCAACGTCAATGAAGCGCTC
>CALIAC010000003.1 GCA_938041555.1 uncultured Candidatus Saccharibacteria bacterium
CTTCGCGGCTAGCTCAGCCGACAATTTACCAAGCTGCGCATCCCTTTGATCTACCCCCCCCCTGAACTTAAGAACATTTCCACCAAGACTGATAATATCCCAAGAAGCACTTATATTTTTTAAAAGACTACGCTTTTCTTTCACAGTACGATACTCCATAAATAGCTTATTAATGAATCTCATGATATAACTATTGTTTATAAATGTCAATGGTACTTCCCTACTCCGCACCTAACATTTAGTCGCTTCTTAAGTTGAAGGAAATGAATTGGATATTACTTTTCGCACAAAGGCCGCCTTACCCGCCGTATACGCCTCTCTGTTGTGTCGATACTGCTGTGCCAGCTCCGTGTTTGAGTTTGGTATACTTCTCGCGCAAGACGCGGCTACTCCGCAGGCGATCACGAAAGATAATCTTCGGCGATGGCATCACCTTTGTCTGCTCGACATGGAGATGATATTTCTGGCGTAGCGGATCATCCACGTCATATCCTTTGCCAAACTCCATCGTCAGCTCCGTCTCAGCATTGGCCATATTTTCGTAGCCAAGCGGGTGAAGCCGCTCTATCAGCCGCTGCTTCGCTCTACTATCAAGCTTGCTCACAAGGAGTAGGCTATCTATGATTGGTTTGGCTGCCAATCCCGGCACCGCTGTGCTACCAATATGCTCGATAGCACGCGCCTCATCACCCAGCGCATCACTTACCCGCGCTGCCTCAGCTATGAATAACTGTTGCCACCGTTCATCATATGGTACCACCTCTATAGGAAAGAGCTGGCCAATTTCTTCTGGTGTCATGGCGTCGAATTTGCTCATTGTAGCTTCTGTTAAATATTATCTTTCTCGTTATTCATTCTTTTTATCTGTTAGATACCGCAATAACACCATCGCGATCCTGTCCTCGCGCATGTCACCTTTCAAAGCCATTTCGCGCACCTCATCATACGAAAACCACAGGTCTGTCTGAATCACTTCACCATCCTCAAGTTGCTGCCCATCATCACTTTTTATAAAATTCGTTGCAACAAATGTATATAAATCCCACTTCACCGTCGCACCAAGTGTCGAGGTATGAATAATCTGCGGATCGACAATCGTGTAACCCGCTTCTTCTTGCATCTCATGCACAGCCTTCGTCGTCGCGGCTTGAATTATATCAACATGTTGGGCGCGAGCGGCTTGGTAATCGGCACGTGAATCAAACACCTTACCCCCTGGCAGGCGATAATCATATCCATCCAGCTCATGACGAAATTCGCGGGTGAGCAAGATTTTGCCACTGTTTTGATCATCAAGTATAATGCGCACGCCTGGCGCTCGCACCACCCTTTCCCAGCCCTTATCATTATGTTGGACATCAAACATCATGCCTGCAAAAGCTGTGTGCCAGCCCGCCTTTGCTTCATCTTCACTGTTATGTGCTATGTTCTTTTCTGTCAGGAGTCTTTCTTGCGTCATACCGATCCTCTACTAGGCAAAGTATTACCGCTCCTCTATCATCTGCACCACACCCGTCTCATTATACCTCTGGTAGGCAGTGAGAATTTGGCGTGTGGCGTCATTCGTATTGAGTCGCAAGGCTTCGTCTAGCGAGAACCACTGGCCTGTCGATACTTCCTCAGTATCGGTGTGCGATGCCTCGCTGTGCCATTGCTTGAGGCAAAACACCACGGTAAAGGCCTGTGTGTCACCATCAGGATAATGATACACCCGTCCTGGGCCAGACTGCGTTGCAAAGAGCTCGAGGTCGCTGGCGTGCGCAGTGATTCCTGCTTCTTCGCGTAGTTCATGTAGTGCCGCGCTGGCATAGCTATCGCCTTCCTCGACGTGGCCACCTACTGTGCTCCAGCGGTCGAATGCCTTAGCGTAGATGAGTTTGACGCGCCCTGCTTCATCAACCGGCAAGACATCAACAGTTGTCGTGAGTAATTTCTTATCCCCAACCTTCTGGCGCAACTGCCACACATACGAGCCAACGTACCCCATATTCACACTCCCTTCTCTGCCGCCAGCAGATGATCAATGGCACTTTCTATTATGATTTTAGCATATTCGTTGAGGATGAGGCGGCTAGCTCCACACTACTCGTCCGCACGAGAGTCTCCTACTTGCTGGAGGGTGCTGGCGAGCAAAGCCCAGGCAGCGAGCATGGCGTAGTTGGTGATTGCGCCAGTAGCGACCATATGATGGATGGTGACAATTGGCAGCCACTCAGAGATAATTTGCTCGGTGCTATCTGGCTGGTGTTGATGGTTTGTCCCAGCATATTCGCCGTGAACCACATGGAGCTTCGCGCTGGTGCGACGATTGTCGGCATAGAGCCAGCCACATTCCCGCACATTAGTCATGGCAATGCCCGACTCCTCAGCCAGCTCTCGCTGCGCCGCCGCACACACATCCTCACCTGCTTCGATCTTGCCGCCCGGGAACTGATACAACACCTCATCCACCGGGTACGAATACTCTTGCTGCACCAAGATATTATCACCTCGGCGACACACTACAATTACCCCACCGTGCCCATAGTAGGGGTAATGGACATATTGGATGGTCTTCCCATTTGGCAGCTCTATTGTATCTTCTGCGACGGTAAGTCGAGGGTGGTCGACGAGCGTCCGCGACGACAGCATGCGCCATTTTTGCAGCTGATGTGATGACATGGTTGGTAAAATACGGATAATAGCTTTACCTATTTGACCCTTTCTTAATGAAATTCATTTTTTCTTAACCCTAGGGACACGACGACGAGACAACATCATAGCCAACCACAAACAGCCACTGCATAGGACAAATCCAATTGTCGCAGGGGCAATTACCGCCAGACCAGCTTCACTAGAAAAAGTTATACTCCATAGTAATTTACCGGCAGCCATGAACGCCATGACTACCACACCTAGCCAGATATTTCGCCACCACAATGCCGCTGCTAAAGCACTAAAGGATAATGGTATAAGCAATGTGAGGAAAATCTTACGTAACGTCCATTCACCCTGTAAATACTGCTGCTCAACTTGCAAAAACTGTTGCACCTGTGAATTCGTTTCACTAGGCGAGGCAAACCATCCCATACTAGTCAAGGTCAAGAATATCACCATCATTTTCCCCGCCCAGCTCCGCCGATAGGCGAACCAGCAAAACGGTATCAAGAATAACGGACGGATATACCAGCTTAGCTGATTATGGTGCCGCTGCCACAGCCAATCCCAAAAACTCGGAACAGTAAATGCCGCGGCGATGAATAGCATAATCAACCCAGCAAACAAGACGGCGATGAATGTGTCATACTTTTTTATCACAGCCATCATACGATAAACTATACCACTATATTATAACTACTCAAAGTATTTCTTGAGTGTCACCGTATCACCCACCCGTGCCTCACGCGTGGTCTTGAGGTTGGTGACGATGTAGCCGATTTCGCCGGTGTCAAGCAGTGGGTCAGGCTGCATGGTTGGGCTGAGGTGCCCTACTTCCAGAGCAAGGCCGCGGGCGCCGGTAGCCATCATGGTAATGTCCGCGCCTTTCGGTATTGTGCCATCCACCACGCGCACGTAGAGGATAACCCCTCGGTAGTCGTCGTAGTAACTATCAAAAATCAGGGCACGGGTTGGTATGGTTGGCCTATCGCCCCCCTGCGCAGCCACGTGCTCAGCCTGCACCGCCAGTGGTGATACCGGCGCGGGGATACGCTCGACGATAGCCCGCAGCACCTGCGGTACATTCTGCCCAGTCTTGGCTGAGATATGAATAATATCGCTCTCATCACAGCCCAGCAGATTAATCACCTGCTTAGACACGCGCGGTACATCGGCTGCTGGCAGGTCAACCTTATTGAGCACCGGGATGATGGTGAGGTCCTGCTCCATCGCCAAGTACACATTAGCCAGCGTCTGCGCCTGAATCCCCTGGCTGGCATCCACCACCAGTACCGCACCTTCGCAGGCCTGCAAGCTACGCGATACCTCGTAGCTAAAATCCACGTGGCCGGGGGTATCGATCAGGTTGAGGTCGTAGGTGCCAGGTTGGGGTGCGGTATTATCGCTTTGATTAGATACTGGCACACTCGCTGCCTGCGCACGAGTAGGGTTTGCATCCTCCGCACCATACTCATACTTCATCCGCACCGGGGCAAGCTTGATGGTAATTCCCTTCTCGCGCTCCAGATCCATACTATCCAGCAATTGCTGCTTCATATCCCGCTTGGTAACGGTGCCTGTCAGCTCCATCATGCGGTCGGCCAAGGTACTCTTGCCGTGGTCGATGTGGGCGATGATGCAGAAATTACGGATATGTTCCATACGCTAGCGCTTCCAGTTCCAGCCAAGGTTAATCCGCCCAAAGAAGATCTGCCGCAACCGATTAAGCACTGGCTCGGCCTCTTTAAGCCGCAGTCGCCGGCTGAACCATATATAAACCGCAAAGCTCACTACTGTGATCATAATAAATTTCGGGAAGGCAAGGAAGAAACTCTTATCGTTCGTACCAAAGGGGATCATTACCACACTCAGGTAGGCGGCCAAACCAGTTGGCACTGCAGCAATGACCATCTTGTAGATACTGTTGACGAAGCTGCGGTCAAACAGCCTCGGCATGCGCCGCCCCATGAAGAAGAAGAGGACAATCACCTCCACCACGGCAGTGATAGACTGTGCCCAAGCCAGGCCGTAGCCCGGGTTTTGGTTCTTCGACCAGAGATTTACCAAGATAATCGCCAGGATAATATTAAACCCAATCGCAAAGAATGAGATATAGAGCGGTGTCTTGGTATCTTGCTGCGCGTAAAAGCTACGGGCTGCAATATGATAAATCGTGCGGAAAAATATCGTCAAAACCAGCACTCCAAGAAAACCCGATATCACCGGGTCACCCCCGTTGTGGATAAAGCTCACCACATAGCCCCGTGCAAAGTAGGTAATGACCGCCACTGGCAATGCCAACCAAATAATCACCCGGATCATCACCTGCAACTCCTTGCGGAAGAGATCCTCGCGCCCTGCCCCCAGGTGCTCCGTCATTTGTGGAAAGGCTGCGTTGCTAATTGCCACACCGATCAAGTTCACTGGCATTAACGACAATGCCGACGCCTGCTGGTAAGCCCGCACCGTCCCATCAGCCATGCGCGAAGCGAGGTTTGTCTCCACGAGTCCATTGAGATAGTCAATCCCTTGGTCGAGCGAGCGCGTCCGCAGCAAGCGCAGCACTTGGCGAAAGCTCTTGTTCTTGCGCTTGATCATAAAGCGATAGTCAAAGTCTAAGCCAAGCAGACCAATCGAGCTCACAATCAACTGCAGCACCGAGCCCAGCACCACACCCAGTGCCACACCCATAATGCCACCCTCAAACACTTGCCAGCCAAAGATATTGATACCGTTCGTAAAGAAGGTTGCACCAATGATGATGCCAATATTATAGATCGTTGGCGCCAGCGCATAGAAGGTAAAGCGCCCAATCGCCTGCTGCATACTCGCAATAACGGTGGAGATAGAAAAGAGGAATGGATTAACCGCAATCACGCGCATCATACTCACCGCCAGGCTCCGCCCCGACTCGCTGAGCCCCGGCCCCACCACGACATTCACCAGCGGCTCAGCAAAGATCATAATCAAAATACTCGCCGCTAAGGTGGTGAGTGCCAAGAAATTGATCAAGCTCGAGCTCAGATCCCATGCCGACTGCTTGTTGCCTGACGCTAAGCGCTGGTTAAACACTGGTATAAAGGACACGCTCAGTGCCCCAGACACCAGCACAAAGAACATGAAATCGGGGATAGTAAAGGCTACAGTATAGGCATCAGCACCCACTTTGTAGGTGTCATAATACATACCATTGATGAGCCGCTCACGATACATACCTAAGACGCTCGATAGCAGCGTCGAGCCTGCTAGCAGAGCAGCTGCATTCTTAATATTTAGTTTGCTATTTGCTTTGGCGACGACTGAGCGGACACGCCGACGATTTGCTCCATGTGCCACTGATACCTCCCTGCTCCTAGTGGAGCTTGGCCTCCGTTGGCAAGGTGGTATCTGCCATCGCAGCCTTAGCTTCGTCTTCTTCGAGTGTTTCGTGAACAAGCAGCTCATCTTTGAGTTTCTCAAGCGCTGAGCGGTTGTGCGAGAGGACAATCTCAGCACGGCGAGAAGCCTCTTTGATAAGCGCCTCTACCTCGTGGTCAATCGCCTCAGCAGTCGCATCGCTATATGGTCGCTCGTGAGTGATCTTGTCGAATACCATGCCGCCATTGTCTTCGTGGAAGACTTGGTCGCGGAGCTTTGCACCCATGCCCTGCTCGATCACCATATCGCGGGCAATCTCCGTCGCTTTGCGCAAGTCACTACCTGCCCCGGTTGTAATGCCGTCATCGCCATAGATTAGCTTCTCGGCAATGCGCCCACCCATCGCCCGAGCAAGTATGTCCTTAAATTCATACACATTGGTGTAGCTCTTATCCTCTGGGGGTAAGAACCATGTCACGCCGCCCGTACCACCACGCGGGATGATGGTCACCTTATGTACCGGATCGCTATCCGGTAAGACATGCCCCACAATAGCGTGACCTGCCTCGTGGTACGCCGTGAGTTCCTTCTCGTGGTCGGTCATTACCTTAGCTTTGCGCTCGGGGCCAATCGCCACCTTCTCAAAGGCCTCGGTCAGGTCTTGATTAGTGATCGTCTTCTTGCCGCGGCGCGCTGCGATAATCGCTGCTTCGTTGGCCATGTTCGCGAGGTCGGCACCACTACTACCGGCTGTCTTGGCAGCAAGCTTGTCGAGGTCGACCGACGCATCGGTTGGTTTGTTCTTGAAGTGCACCTTGAGGATCGCCTCACGGTCTTTGCGCTCAGGCAGGCTAATCGTCGTATGGCGGTCGAAGCGGCCTGGGCGTAGCAGCGCTGGGTCGAGCACATCGGCTCGGTTGGTTGCCGCTAGGATAATCACGTTTGTATCAGCCTCAAAGCCGTCCATCTCTACCAAAATCTGGTTCAGCGTCTGCTCGCGCTCGTCGTGGCCACCACCCATGCCAGAGCCACGCTTGCGTCCCACGGCATCAATCTCGTCAATGAAGATAATAGCCGGGGCATTCTTCTTGGCCTTAGCAAAGAGGTCGCGCACGCGGCTTGCCCCCACACCAACAAACATCTCCACAAACTCTGATCCGCTAATGGAAAAGAACGGCACATTAGCCTCACCCGCGACCGCGCGCGCCAGCATCGTCTTACCGGTACCAGGGTTACCAACAAGGAGAATCCCTTTAGGGATCTTAGCGCCGAGGCTCTGATACTTCTTGGGGTGCTTAAGGAAGTCCACCACCTCTTGCAAATCCTGCTTGGCGTTTTCATTACCCGCAATGTCATCAAATACTACCCGCTCTTTATCAAGGCCATACAGCTTGGCCTTACTCTTGCCAAAGCCCATCGCTTGGCTATTCTGCCCCTGAGCTTGGCGCATCATAAACATAAAGAGAACGCCAAACAGCACGACCGACAGGACAATCGGCGCAAGATTCCAAAACAGCAGCCCTGTCTGTGATTCATTTTGCACCTTTACCTCTGTTTTGTCATGTTTGAGCCCTTGGGTATAGATAGTGCCATTTTCTTTGAGGCTGCGCTCGGTTGGCTTAGACTGGCCTTTGGGTGTAACAGTCAGCTCATTGCCTTGGATCTCTATCTTGGCAATCTTGCCATTATTTGCCCGGTTCACCACGTCCGAGAGCGGCACCTCCTTGAGGTTGGCCTGCGGCGAATTAATCGCCCAAAATGCCAGCACACCCAGCACCACAATCGCCCAAAACAGCCCTAGACGCAGGGCATTGGTCGCTTTCGACGGTTTTTTATTCATCAGGGAACTCACTCCTTTCGTTCGCTTGCATTCTCACACAGTAATCTGATCTATTGTACCACTTCTACAGTGAATTGCCGAGGGCCAAACTGCAAATACACTCCATCGCCCACCACATGGCGGCTGCCTGGGCGAGCAGTCTTGATGGCCAGCACTGCACGCTCGAGCCGCGGGCGGGTTGGGCGCGGCGCACCCGCCCACATGATCATCGCACCCAATAGTTCTTGAGCGCTCGCTTCGTCGATCATAATAAATCCATGGCGCTCAGCCGCAAACTGCGGCAAGAGGTGTTGCACTTCATCATTAATCGTATGGCGCAGCGCAAGTTGCCGATCCCGCAGCGAGGTAATCTGCGCCGCCTGCTCTGCCGTGAGGAGCCGCTGAATGCAGCGCCGCAGCCGATTGCGCGTGTAGCGGTCGCTCGCATTTGTCTCATCCTCCACCCATTCCAGGCGATGAGCCAGTGCATAGGCACGGATATCTGCCTTGCGCCAGCCCAGTAGTGGCCGCTCCACCCCAGGGCGGTTTAGCACAGCCAGCCCACGCCAGCCCGTTCCACGCACCAGGTTAAGCGCCACTGTCTCTACCAAATCATCCAAGTGATGCGCCGTCACCACTGGTGCTTGATACTGCGCTGCTGTATCAAGCAAAAAATCATACCGAGCCTCTCGCGCTGCTGCTTCGCTCGCATTTGGCCCAAGCTCAAGCTGAGTAGACACAAAAGGTAGTCCATAGTGCGCCGCCAGTGCTGCCACAAAGCGCGCATCCGCTGCCGACGCTTCACCCCGGATCCCATGATCGACATGCGCCACAATCAACGGCTCCGCTGCCTGCGCCGCCATCACATCCAAGAGCACTACACTATCCACACCACCAGACACTGCAACAAGATATGCCATGGCAATAGTATATTCATTTTGCAAAGAGGAGTAAATACTAGTTTTATTATGCGCAATATGCTAGGCGCAAGACACAAAACAAGCCGCCCGGGAGGAGGAACGGCGGCTTGCATGATAGAGGAGGAGGTAGCATGTGCTACTACAGGTAGTATGCCCCGTCTTGCTTAAATGGAGCTGAAAGTGGATACTCTTTGCTATTTTAGCAATACACCGATGCAAGCCAGCGTGGCAGAGTCTTCACCAGTGAGCTTCTTGTAGGCTCTAGAGTCTCGCAAACTTCTTCGTAATATACTGCAAAGCAATAGGCAATAGGCTATATCCTATGCAATTTGCACCATAATATTCTCTGTTTTTATGAAGAATGCGGTAGTATATTCAATTTTTTGCCTCACTACTCAAGCTTTAGCAATTTTCACTCTTTTCCTCTATACCATTCTACTCTCAGAAGTAGCAGAGAGGAGAAAAGATCAATGCCAATAATAAGTCGGAACACAAACTTCTACGCTATGTAAGAATAAAACAAGAAAGCAAAGATACCCCAGCTACAAAACAGATCTCTCTACTTGCGCGACAGCTTACTTGCCGCCGTTCGCACTGCTTCGCTCCACGTTAAGAAAACGTGCGGGAGCTCTGCTAACTGCTCAGCAGTGAGGTCGTGCTTGATGGCGAGCGTGACCTCTTGGATGAGCTCACTAGCACGCGGAGCGACGATCGTCCCACCGAGCAATACTCCTTGCTTGTCGCTAATCAGCTTGACGAATCCCTCACGGAAGTCACTTGTATTGCTGCGAGCAATCATCCCGAGCGGCACCAACACCTTATTAATCTTGAGGTCGCGCTTAATACAGTCATCTTCATTAAAGCCCACGCTAGCCACCTCTGGGTAGATGAAGGTAGCACGCGGCACTAATTCGTAGTCAAGCGTCATTTGTGATTTAGGGTGAAGGATGTTGTGCGCTGTTAGCCGGCCCTCGCTCAAGACGGTGTGGGTTGGCACATCATTGCCCAGCACATGGCCTGCCGCATAGATATGCCGCACATTGGTCTGGAAGAATTGGTTCACCTCAATGCCGTCATCGGGCGAATACGCCACCTCAGCATTATCCAGCCCGATATCAATGGTCGGCTCTGGCTTGGTCGCCACCAAGACACGCTCTACCTCCATCGTCCGCTCAATACCACCACGGATATATTGGACGATCACGTTGCCACTTGGGCCACGCATGAGGGAGCGAATCGTCGTTTGTGTTAGGACCGACAGTGGTTGGTCGCGCTGCAGGAGGCTGCTTACTGCCTCACTGACCTCTTCATCCTCGGTCGGCAAAATGCGTGATGACTGCTCTGCCACCGATACCGTGCTACCAAAGGTCGCAAAGAAATGCGCGAGCTCAATCGCCACAGTCGTCGCACCAATGATCAACAGGCTACGTGGCGGGCGGCTCAGCTTGAGGGCGGTGCGCGGTGTCAGCCAGTCAATCGTTTCGATACCCGCAATCGCTGGCTGGGTCACATGCGCCCCTGTCGCGATCAAGATATGCCCCGCTGTTACTTCATGGTCGCCAATCGTCACGGTGTGCTGGTCGCGCAAGACACCCTTGCCATAGAATGTGTCGATCCCTTGCTGATTATAATAGTGCTCATTATCACCCGCGCCAGTTCGCTCTACCACTGTATTTTTCCAATGCTGGATGGCCGGGTAGTCAAAATCCACTCGCGATGTATCAAGCCCAAACTGGTGGCCCCGCTGGATGCGGTTATAGAGCTGTGCCACACCCATTAGCGTCTTAACGGGGATATCTCCCCAATTGGGCGTCTCACCACCAAAGGTGTCTGCCTCAATCAACCCCACCTTCTTATCTGCCCGGGCCGCCACCAACGCTGCAGTACTGCCGGCTGCACCACTACCCAGCACCAACAAATCATAATCGTAGCGTGGTCGTCGTATCATGTGGTGGTTCTCCTTAACTCCTGATTGGGCGTTTTCTCTATTATACCACTGGCCTAGGCAAAAAAGAACGCCAAAACACTCACCCGAGCCCTAGCCTTCTTGCTAATTCTCTGCTATAATGCGTCATGTTTGGCACCGTAGCTCAGCTGGTTAGAGCGCAGGACTCATAAGCCTGAGGTCACTGGTTCGATCCCAGTCGGTGCTACCAGATATGATAGGCGGCGTGCGATGAGTGCGCCGTTTTTTGCTTATGATCACTACCTAGATCCAGTGTATAAGTGAATACCATAAAGAAATATTCAATCTTGGGATCAAGACAAAAAGCATGCGAGGATAGAGTGCAATGGAGTGCGGAGTGCTCAATCACTCATCACGTGCATCATTCCCCATGAGCAAAAGCACCTCAGGCGCATCACCCAAGGTGCTTTTTGGTCTTTTTAGAGCTCGACCTCTGCTAATTTGCTGTGGCGTGCGGCAATGAATGCCCGCAGCTCTGCCATACTACGCGACCGATTCCAGGTGGCGAGTATGGTTTCTTTCGTCTTTTTTCGCATATCTACCCTCTTTTTTGTGTTGTCATTATCGACCTACCTCGATCCTAGCATATATACGAACAAAATGCAAACAAATTGTTTCTTAATTTACTTTTTACCTTATTTACCCCTGTTAATTACTATTTATTCTAAAGAAACTTTGTGTATCATACTTTGTGCGCCACCTCTGAAGGTCTGTCATTACTTACATCACACCCTCTTTGTCTTTTGGTCTTCACAGTAGAGACAATAGCCGCTGACTGTATTGAAGGTGTGAGCAGTACCTACCCAGTAATGAATCTCCACTCATTTGAACGAAAAACTACACTCTACTAGACGCCAGTAGTAAAGGCACCAAGAATAGTTTTGAGGTTAATACTAACCTCATTCCATCTCTACTCTCTCAAGATAATCCAAAGCAAAAACCCTACCGTGTAGTAGGGTTCTTACCTTGGTTGCGGGGGCAGGATTTGAACCTGCGACCTGTTGGTTATGAGCCAACCGAGCTAACCGGGCTGCTCCACCCCGCGTTACGATTCTTATTCTACCAGTGATGAATGCCGATTGTCAAGGATTTACCACCTGAATGTCAAGATTTCCGCTCCCCCGCTTGTTATTTATCCTTTTGCTGAGCCTGCTCGGCTGCACCACCAAAGAGGAAGGTAATCCACTGCTCGAAGTTGCTACTCTGTGTATCGGGGTTAGCGGGCTTGTCGGTTGGTGGATCGTGCGCCTCAGCACTATTCTTAGGTAGCACAATCACCTTCTCGCCAGGTGCCACTAGGCCAAGTTTCTCACGAGCAGCAAGCTCTTTATACTCGTCACTCTCGCGGAAGTTCTTTTGGTATTGCAGCGTTTGCGTCTCAAGCTCGGTGAGGACAAGCTGCCGCCGTTTCGTCTCTAGCTCGCGCTGCTGCGTATAGTTCTGCTGGAGACGTGCCACCGACTGCCAGGCAAGGTATGTCGCAATCACGAGCGCAAGCGCCAGCACAATGGTATTGAGCTGGAGATAATCATGCTTAATCTTGTAGATGATGTGACGCTTGGTAGTGTCGCTGAACACAAACTTCATAGGCTTCTATTATACCGTAGACCGCGCAGTTGCTGCAAAAGCTGCGGGCCAGCAAAAAACACGCTGTGCACCACAATTTTGGTCAAAAATCGCTCATAGACTTGCCAGGTGTCGACCTCTGTGCTATAACCAATGCAAGATGACATACAAACAACCCTCTCAAGAGGCTGCTCGGCAACGCAGCCTAGAATCTTCAACGCCGCCAAAAACGGTAGTTGGTGCTGCGACACATGCAACAGTACGGGTAGCCCAACTAGCAATATAAGACGAGCTATTTGGTGATAGCGATACTTCTTATTCTGCCGATCATGAACAAACCGAGCCTATACCCACAATACACCCCAACACTCATACCACAGGTGGCTCTACCTCTGAAACGCAGCCAAAGAGGCCTACATTTGATGATCTCCTTGCCCGACAACGCTCTGTTAATGCGCTTGAGCGCAAACGCACTCGTCATCCCACCCCCGAACTTGTCAATGCTTGGCGAGAGCTCGATCACGCCATTGCCGACCATCTCTTTGGCATGCCACCACAAGAATATGAAAAGTGCCGCACTGAGGCGACAGAGCAATTCTATGCAATCGTTGCATACCGCCGAAAAGTACGTGATGCCGCTAAAACCACTCACCCATCCCAAACCGCCGCTCAGCACAGCAATAGGCCACAGCGAGGCGCACCAGAAAGATTCTTCAGCCCCCAGGATGCCGCCGCTGGAGAATATGTAGAGCGTCCAAAACTACCAAAAACCCCTAAGAAGCTCGACTACTAGTAGCATATACACCAACAATACGGTATAATGTGGCAAGTGGTCTGGGGGCGTAGCTCAGTGGTCAGAGCAGCGGGCTCATAACCTGTTGGTCGCTGGTTCAAGTCCAGCCGCCCCCACCATTGCAAAGACTAGTCATAGCACGCCCATAGTGGCGTGTTTTAGTATGCGCAAACGGTATAATAGGACTATAAGCAACACGGCTAACCGCGTAGACTATATCAAGCTTCCAGCCCGAGATGCTACGAAGTTGGCTACAGTAAAAGCGCTTTTACCTTCAAGACCCAGCAGGCAATACCCTTGCAGCTTGGTTGGAGTAATCATTAGGAATTTTACGATTATATTAGCAACATCATACTATTGCTTATTGCAAAACTTCATTGCATATAATCGTTACCTTCTGCTATACTACGGCTATGAAGAGTAAAAAACTATCCGACAAGATCATCATTGCATGGCTGGCGGTGCTTACCATCGGCCTCCTGTCGCTTATCGGCTGGGCTGTAGCACTGCAAAACAACTACCACAGCGCGGTCGACTCGCTTGGTAAGCAAGTGTTTGATCTCCAGGTGCAGCTTAATCAAAAGAGTAGACAGAAATAATCACCATACATTGCCATCTCGTAGGATGCAAGCGCAACCTCGCACCAAGTATGGCAGTCGTGGACATGTCGCCCCGCTAGCAGCTTATGCGCTCACACCTCCTCTCATACCTCTCTCGCTGCGAACGGCGCAAAACGAGAGAAAACCACAATTCATGCCAAGCATCACGCTCTAGCGCTCTGAGCGGTGCGAGAGCGTGCTTCTCCGTACGAGACTTGGTTTCTCGTCACACAGTATAGGCTCGCGGCTCACTCCATCTCATATTCCACTTGCTATGTAGTACTTCCCTTGCATCAAACCAATAAAAAAGACTCTTCCGTTATAGAAGAGTCTTTCCATATACAATCGTCCGAGCTATTTGGCTGCTTTGGCAGTCTTTTTCTGCGCCTTAGCAGTATCCTTTTTAGCAGCAAAAGGAAACTTATTGCGCGAATACTCCTTCACGTAGTAACCTTCGGGTAGGTCACACGGCTCACCTTTCTCGTTGTTCGGTGATTTAGAAAAGTAGTAAATCGTCCGCTTCACGCCGCCTCGCAATACCGTATCCTTCTTTGTGTGCAAGTAGTAGACGGTACCGATCGAATTAGTATATTTGTAAGCCATAGTGCTCCTCCTATTTGATCTTACAAAACCTAGCCTACATGCTCACAAAATGGATGTCAACACTTTGGCAGCGATTTTTTACAGAGATGACGGCCAAGGGTAAGCAATTTTGTTTTTTGCTTATGGTTATTATGTATGATAGATGTTGGTACTATTTTTGTACGATAAACAGGGGTCAAGCATAAATTTTATGGAGCGTCTAGCGAACGCCCGCTCACGGCCATCTTGCGTGTTGTACGTGTTGTAAATTATGTTGTAGTTTTTTATTTTTTGGCTATTTATTTTGCTGCCCGATACTGAATGCGCAGCATAATACGCAAAATAATCATCCCCACAATACGCCCAAGAATGGCTGAGATGACCACGCTAGTAAGGAGAATCGTCCAGCCAGCGAAATCGGGCGACCATAGCGGTGCACTAAAGTTGTAGTGGTAGAGGCTGGTGTCGGGCATCTTGGCAGTTTGGAGGCTAGCATTGGTGCTGCTGAGCTTGCCGAGCTCCTCGTAGACACAGCGCACATAGTCGATCGACCAGCTATGGAAGCGTGGCTTACACACTGCATCGGCCTTGGCGTTGGCGGTTTGGCCGGCGCGGTTGGTGGTGCTCATCGAGGCGTTGAGCGCAGCCTTAGCGTCGCGATTGTACTGCTCTTGTAGGTAGATTGGGCCAGTATCGGCATTCATATGGGCAGAGGAATACTGCTGGAGGTCGGCGATGCGCTGGCGGATCTGCTCCATATTGCCCGCCTTATCTGCCGAGAGAACTGCCCGCCGCCGCTCGGTCATCCCCACATTATTGAGCCGCAAAAAAGTGGCAGACAGCACAAGCAGCACCATAAGTAGCAACACCAAGTGCCACATTTTGATGCGCCGGAGTCGCTTCATTGACCGCTTGACTTGCTGTTTGTTTGCCATGCTATGTACCCTACGTATGCCCACTTATGCTTTGGCTCTAGTATAGCATAACCTCAATATTGAACCCAGTAGCGCGAGGTGGAGCGATCGCACTCCTTGGCTACCTCTGGTGGTTTTGTGCCAGAGGCGGTACAATGGAAGGTATGAATATCTACTTCTCTGGAATCGGCGGCGTGGGCCTGGGGCCATTGGCTGAGTTGGCGCACGATGCAGGGCACCATGTGCTTGGCTCGGATAGCCATGTTGGGCTCGAGACGCAAGAACTCGAGCAGCGTGGCATCTCCGTCTCACAAGACCAAACAGGCGAATACCTGGCCTATCGCCACGAGCAAACCCCCATCGATTGGTTTATCTATACTGCAGCTTTACCACCCGATCACCCCGAGCTCGTCTTAGCACGCCGACTTGGCATCTATACCGCTAAGCGTGATGAGCTCCTCACTTATCTCATCAACGAAAAAGACCTCCAGCTCATCGCCATCGCGGGCACCCACGGCAAGACGACGACAACTGGCCTGATGGTGTGGGCACTGCGCCAGCTAGGCGAGCCAGTAAGTTACTCGGTGGGTACAACATTGAGTTTTGGCCCCAGTGGCCATTATGTGCCAGGTAGTCGCTACTTTGTGTATGAGTGTGATGAGTTTGACCGCAACTTTTTGCAATTCCACCCTCATCTCACGCTGCTGACCTCTGTTGACTACGACCACCCAGACACCTATCCTACCAAGCAGGATTACACCGATGCCTTTAGCCGCTTCCTCGAGCAGAGCGAATATACCATCATGTGGCAGCGCGATGCCGATGCAGGCGTTGTGCCACCACGGCGGCGGGCGCGTGTCTTGGAAGATGAGGATGTGCAGCAATTTACACTCGCAGGGGCCCACAACCGAGCAAACGCAACACTGGTGGCAACGGCATGCAAGCAGCTCAGGCTTGGCTCACCCGAGCACATTCGAGCGGCTATCAATACCTTCCCAGGAGTGCAGCGACGCTTTGAGCGGCTTGGGGCTGGGCTGTATAGTGATTATGGCCACCACCCGGTAGAAATCGCCGCGACATTGCAAATGGCACGAGAATTGTCCGACCACGTTGTGCTGGTGTATCAGCCACATCAAAATGTCCGTCAGCATGAGATCCGTCAGCAATACACCGACTGTATGGAGCGCGCCGAGCAAATCTATTGGCTGCCAACCTACCTTAGCCGCGAAGATCCAACTCTACCCATCCTCACCCCGCAGCAACTGACTGAGCAACTAACAAACCGCAGTAGCGTTCACTATGCCGAGCTCGATGATGCCTTGTGGCACGTCATCCAAACTGCCCGCGCCGAGGGCAAGCTTGTGCTCTGCATGGGAGCAGGCACGATTGATGGCTGGGTGCGGCAGCAGCTCGCGCAAGAGGGGTAAATAAACACCTCAAAAGTATTGACGAGTTCTCACACCGCCACTGCTATCCACGAGTGGTGGTTGTGGTGAGTTGTAGTGGCCTCAGCCAGGGTGCGACTCACCGGTCGTCCCCACTGCCCTGCAGTTGGCCGCGCTGCTGGCGGCTCGCCAGTTTGGCGTTGTTGCGCTGAGCGACCTCCTCAAGGCTCGAGCCAAGTAGGTGCGCCACTGCCGTTACATACCACAAGATATCGCCCAGTTCCTTAATGATTGCCTGCTTATCTTCCTCGGTTATTGTGCCCTGATGGTCGCGCAGTAGCTTCTTGAACTTCTCGAGCACCTCGCCCGATTCGCCGCCTAGTCCCAGCACCATACCCATCAGTTGGGCGTTGGCATCACCGTAGGCATAGTCACTGCTCAGGGTAGTGATTGCTTGCTGTGCGTAGTCGTCGATCTTCATATTATCCTCCTTGTTATTAATCCAAAACGTCGTCAAACTCCTCAAAAAAGTACGGGTCGCGAAAGAATGCCCGTGCTACAATCTGCTCCACTGCTGGTGCAAGTGTGTACTGCGCCAGTTTGTGTGGGCGTGCCCAGATGAACCGTTCGTGCGGAGTAATATCATCAGTCGCCCCATAAAACACATGAGCCAGTGTGGTTGAGAGAATCGCCTTGTCTACCCAAACACGAATATAGCATTCGCCCGCATGCTGCAGCGCGATATCCACAGTGTCAAGCTTCTCCGCTGCTTCGCGTTGAGCCGCCGCTTGGATAGATCTGTCATCGATGTGGAGTTTGCCGTAAGGGAGCGTCCAGGTATCAATGTAGGGCTGCTTGGTGCGCTGCTGCAGCAAGACGTCTCCATTGCTATTTTGCATCACCAGCATAGTTACGACCTTGGGCTGGGTCCGAACCAGCATAGTGTCTGTACTTACCCGATCGACATACGCCAAACCACGCGGCGCTAGGCTATAGCCACCTGGCACTTTTTGGACGAGCTGGTGACGAATCAGCACCTTGAGATGATAGCTAAAGAGATTGGTATCCACCCGCGGTGGGCGCAGATCACGAAAGCGAGCCATCTTGCGGTAGCACAGTACACTTAAAATACGCCTTTGGATGTGGTGGTTAATCGTATCTTGCTCAAACATATTTGACTCAAATTATCATAACTGACATATCTAGTTTAGCACGCTATACTGGAGCTGGGTCAACCCTTCGACAGGAGAGAAATATGTCGCAGCACCAACGATATAGCGAATATAGAGGATATAACAACGCAGCAGAAACCAGCAGCTCACCTCATCCTACCACTGTAGAATCTATCGGATACGCCGCACGAGTGCAAAGTGAAAGTACCCCACCACAGCAGCAAGAGTACGCAAAGCCTCCAAAAGAAATCGAACGCAAGTTCATTATTGACCCAACATCAAGCACCTTCGTGAGAGAAGTCTTGGCCGGAAAGAGTCTTGATGATTTTGACCATACTACTCTCCGTCAAGGTTATCTGGCAATTCGCGACGATGGCGGCGAAGAACGCATCCGAAGCTTTGGTGATATGTATTTTGAGCACACGGTTAAATCTGGTGGTGATCTCGTCCGCGATGAGGAAAACACCCCTCTCAGCCGCGAGGATTTCGCAGCACTGTGGCCTCGCACTGCAGGAGCACGAGTCGAAAAAACACGCTATCAAATTCCTTATCAAGACGTTGTACTTGAGCTTGATATCTATCATGGCCAACTTGCTGGTCTGTGCGTCGGCGAGGTTGAGTTTTCTGGCGAAGATGAAACAGCAGCACGAGCTGCAGCAAACGCATTTGGTACTCCTGCCTGGGTTCAGCACGATGTCACCACAGATGGGCGCTTCAAGAACAAGCGACTTGCCACTAACAGTACAATACCGGTTTTTTACGAGCAGTGAGGTGTCGCTCGCACGCAGCCAATTGCTTTCCCCTCACTCATCCAGCGCTGTTCGTAGGCGGTGAGCGTCTTGTATTCATCAGGCAATGACGACTCGTGGAGATCGAAAGATAATTCACGAATCGACCACTGACAGGCAACGAGCTGCTCCAGGCTCCAGCAAAAGAAATCACGGTCGTCATGCTTGAGCAAGAGCGAGCCACCAGGCCGCAACAGCTGCTCGTACTGGCGCAAAAATGTTGGGTGGGTAAGGCGCCGGCCAGCGCTGCGCCGCTTGGGGAATGGATCAGGAAAGGTCACCCACAGCTGCTTGAGTGAATGAGCAGCAAAGAGCTCGCCAATCTGATCGGCCCGAGCCCGTACAAACAGCACATTGGTGATGCCACGCTCAAGCGCCGCGTACGCCCCTTTTTGCAAGCGATCACCCTTAACATCCAGTGCCACAAACACCTCATCTGGGTGCTGTGCCGCTAGTTCCACACTAAACATCCCGGTGCCAGCACCGACCTCGAGCACCGTCGCACTCTGCCGCACCTCTGATGCTGCCTGGCACCATTCGTCGTACTCGTAGCAGTTAGTGGCGTTATGAAACTTAGCAAAGCGATATTTCTTGCGTTTGCGAGTGATGATAAATTGCTGAGGGTCAAGATACGTCATGAGTCTATTATACCTGAATTGCATAGTCTCTCTCGTGGCAGCCCTACATTCCACGTTGTTTGGGTGAGGTATAAGAATTCGCTATTAACTCTCACAAGTTTTTCACTCTGGCGCTGATGAGCCAGCAGTCTGGAGAAATACTGCAAGTCTTTATTTAATCTGGCGAAATTCTTAAATTTGACTCAGCTTATTATAACCTACCTGAGCCGCTCCACTCCCCCACCCGGCAACACTCGCACCAAGCGTGATGGTGGCGTATCAGTCGGCACAGTGCCACCATCATAATAGTAATCGACACCATCGTCAAAGTACGCACGAGCTTCGGCAATAGTGCGGGCGGGCGGCTGCCCCTCGAGATTAGCGCTGGGAGCAATCAACGGGCCAGTCTGGCGCAAGACCGCCTGGAGCCACGGCAGCTGTGGCTGGCGATAGGCCAGCATATCATTAGCGCGGCGTAACCACCGCGGAGCATGGGGCGAATCGAGCAAGATACTCGTGGGCTGAGAGGTATCAAGCGACGGTAAGGTGGGTACATCGGCATAGGTTTGGCTGGCATCAGCCACAAGGATGATGGATGATTTATTGCTATCACGCCGCTTAAGTCGATACACCCGCGCTACTGCCGCTTCGTTATCTGCTCGGGCAACAATGCCATACAGTGTATCAGTCCGGAGTACTGCCACGCCACCACGCTGCAAGGTAAGCACAAGCTGGTTTAATTCATCATTCACATCTGTTATACTACCATATTATGAAGCCAATTACCTCACCTGAGATCACTGCACTAGAGATTATCATTATTATTATCGTGGCGATTGCACTGTATTGGGTGGGGCCACGCGTAGTGATGTGGCTGACACGGCATGCCTTCGTTACCACATATCAGCGTACGCTGCCTAAGAAGGATCTCGAGAAGCGGCACAAGACGCTGGGCGGGCTCTTTGCTAATGTATGGCGCATTATTGTCGTGGTGATTGCGGGCTATGCTATCTTTACTCATTTTTTCAATAGTGCAGCTCTTGCACCACTGTTTGCGAGCGCAGGGATTATTGGTGTTGCCTTCGGGTTTGGCGCGCAGTCGCTCGTTAAGGATTTTCTCTCAGGGGTATTTATTATTAGCGAAAACCAGTATCGGGTAGGAGATATTATCGAGATCGATGGCTTTGGCGGGACGGTCGAGCGGATCGGCGTGCGCTCCACAGTGATCCGCGACGTCGAGGGCAATGTCCACTTCTTCCCTAATGGTGTGGTGCAGCATGTCATCAACAAGACGATGGGCTATAGCAAAGTATACTTCACCATTACCGTTGCACCTGACACCAACATTAGTACCGCCAGCGATATCATCAATCGGATTGGTGAGGAAATTTCTGGCGAGGAAAAATGGCAGCGCAAGGTAATCGAACCGCCACACTTCGATATCCTTGGCGACTTCAATGCATCGTCGATTAGCCTCGTCGTCTCCGGCAAAACTCAACCATCCGACCAGTGGGCCCTCACAGCCGAGATGCGGCGACGGATCCTGCGTGAGTTTGAGAAGGAGCACATCGAGCTGGGTGCAGCCTCGCCAGGCAAGCACAAGTAACTTCTATTCGTCACTGCCCTCCTCTTGCGTATGCGTGCTCACATTGTGATCAATTCGCACGGCGAATAGTACTGATGATTGTCGTTCTAGCATCTCTATTGGTGTAGTATAATGCACTTATGAATCAGCAATTTCCTTCTTATCCTTATCAATCACAGCCGGCAGCTCCACCTCAGGCTCAGCCTGTGCCGCCAGCTCCGTATTATCCACAGCAGCCAGTGCAAGCACAGCCACAGCAGCCACCGGCATGGCCAGCCCAACAGCCCGAGCCTGCACCAGCTCAGATATCACAACCGGCAGCTCCAACGCCCCCAAGTAATCCTGCGCAACCAGCCGAGCAATTACCCGTTCAGCAACCCGCACCCCTCGTTGTCCAGCCAGCAGCCCAGCCGGCGCCAGCAGCAATGGATGCCAACTATAGCAGTGTTTTTGACGGCACACCACTCGTTATGGCAACGCTCGTCTCGCACTATCACAACCGCACCGTCTTTAGCCAAGTGCCCTGCATTCTTGAATGGACGACGGCCAATCGTATCCGCGCCATCGACTTCGACTCCAAAACAAACCAAATGGTCGGCGTGGTGCTCGATATCGATCCACAGCAGATCACCAAAGCAGCTGTCGAGGCAAGTTTTATCATCATATGGGTCAATGGCCAGCGCATCCAGTTCGACTTTGCTGGGGTGAGCGCCCAGCTGCTAACCGGCCTTGGTGCTGCAGTGTCGCCTGGCATTGGTGGTGTTCTCTATGGACACAATGTCGAGCGTGCACTCGACAACGACTACGACTGGTGGTGGGCTGCCATTCAAGCCTACGCACCCTATGCTAAGATTGTTGACGGCTTCGAGCGCGACGCGATGATTATCAACAATGGCGTCAACATTGGCCTCATCATAGCTTTTGTGATACCAATCATAGTAGTACTTATCGCCTTTATTATGGCATTATTATCATAAAACCAGATGACTCCAGCAAGCTGATTGACTTATTTTCTAATAAACAACAGTGCCCAAGACACCATATAATAGATACAGCAAATGCAGGCATGCTCCTGCATTGTTACTTCTATAGGAAGTCTACAACCAAAAATATATACCGCAAAACATATTCGTACTTGCCGATCTCAAGTTATATAGTATAATACTTCCATGAATCAGCAGCCCACGACACCTGTATACCCGCAAACCACCTTATACTACCCACCAACACCAGCTATGCAACCCGCACCACCAATTGGTCGGACTCCTGTTGCAGCAAACCCTCTCCCTCAGCCCATTATGCAGCCAATGCAGTTACCTACTGCCCAATCATTGCAACCTACTATTGAGGCTAGTTATAGCAGCGTCTTTGATGGCACACCACTCATTGCAGCAACATTTGTCTGGTATAGCACTGGTTATTTCAATGAGACACCCTGTGTTCTCGAATGGACGAGCACCAACCGTATCCGTGCTATTGATGTAGATGCTTCGATGGGTCAATCAATCGGTGTTATCTTTGACATCGATCCACAGCAGATTACCAAAGCAAGAACTGAGTCAAGCTTTATTATTGTCTGGGTCAATGGTCAACGCAACCAATTTAACTTTGCCGGAGCGAACACGCGATTACTCAACGCCTTGAGCGCCGGTGTGTCACCTGGTATGGGAATCCTTTATTATTCCCATACCGTTCAAGATGCTCTCAATAATCACTACAACTGGTGGTGGTGGAATATTCAGACATACGCACCATCTGCCAAATTCGTTGATGGTGACGACCAAGGACTCAAGATTGGTGTTGCTATTGGTCTTGCAATACCTTTCATGGCTTTTGTTCTTGCAGTTATTGTAGTTATTATACAGATGGCATCACACCACCCTTAAAGAACTCCCAGGTTTTGTGCTGAGCTTGAAGGTGCTAACGCAAAATCTGCGTAAGATAGTGGCCAACCGGAGCGACACAAGAATTTAATTCAATCTAGGCAAACTATTTGACCAATCTCCTCTGATGCGTCATAATGGGGAGCTATGAAGCGCACTTTTCTTGCTGTTGTTATGATTGCTACTGCTGCACTTGGCTCTCCGGCCTATGCCGAGCCTGTTGCACCGCTCAGCAACGATCAACTCACTCAAATAAAACAAAACTGTGTCCACGTCAAGTCTACCCTGCGGCGCATCCATGCCAACGACGGGCTTGTCCGGGTCAACCAAGGGCAGCAGTATGAGGTGATTGCCACCCGCCTGATGGCGCCACTCAATAGCCGCATTGCTCTCAACCGGCTCGACGGTGTGGAGCTTGCCAAGACGACGGTAGAATACAATACCCAGCTTGCCGCCTTCCGCAGCGAATACCGCCAGTATGAGGAGAAGCTATCTGAGTTGCTACGGACTGATTGCACCGATCAGCCCGTCGAGTTTTACTACCTCATCAAGCCAGTGCGTGAGCGTCGCAAGCGAGTGGCCGATGTCGCCTTGCGGCTCAACCAGCTACTGAGCCAATACGGCTCACAGTTCGACGTATTTTATAGTAAGCAATTCCCTGCCAAGAAGGAGGTGCCGAGTGCCCAGCAGCCAGCCCAACCAGCCCAATAAACTCGACTTCGAGCACCAACTGAGCACCATGCGCGAGCACCGTTTTTTGGTGATGATCTGTGGGGTGATCGCTATTGCGGGCGTCATGGTGTGGATCGCTATGGATATGTACAATACCAGTGGCGCAGCGCAGGTTGATCTCAGTCGGCCTGGCTTCCAGGAGGTACGCAAGCAAGCCGCTCGCGATGCTGCGCCCGAGACGTATAGTACCGAAGGTAGCGTTACTAAAGAATCGCTTGATGAATTCAAAAAGATGTATCAACAGCGCCGCAGCAAAATCGCCGATGGCACCTTTGACCCAAACGTCCTGAGTGACGAATCACTCCAGCTATTCTCCACCAATAGCGACACCGAGAATCAGCAACAAACACAAGCACCGGCCGAGCAGCAATAGTACCTCACGCTAGCGGTGCACATAAAACTCACTTGAGTATACGAGCTTTATTCTTCTAGTCTACCTCTACTTCTACCTCTGTAGAAAAGTTGAATATTTTAGAGAGAGTGCCTAGCTTTATTTATGCTTACAAAAGAGAAAATAGCAAAATAAGAGAATGAGCTAACATTGCAAAAGAAGGGTCTTAAGCTGCAGATGGCTAGAACCACGCAGCGCAGGTCTACATAGTTTGACATTTTTGACTATTTAGTGATATAATATTGCTAATATGACTCGCTCAAAATCTGAGGCTGTACCAGATGGCTCAGTCAAAAAACCATCACGACATCTCTCGCGTCGTGAGGCGTTGGCAGCAGCTTGCCTCGGAGCACTGAGTGCTCTACTCAGCGGCGACACCTCTCAGCCTTCTGCAGAACAGCACCAAGACCACGAGAAAGATTCATTCCAGCCGGTTGTTGTCCGGCTTGGTGTTGTGGCGCTCAACGCCGCTGGCTTCGAGCCCGGCAAGACCAACGAAGAAATATACGAAGAAGTGCGCGTCCACACTGGCCGCATCACTCACACAACTCGTGGTGCGTATGAGTTCCACATTACCGAGTTTGCAAGCAACGTTGCGCCAGACAGCACCCGCACCAAGGAAGATGGCACGACCGAATACTATTACTCCAACGACCAAATCAAAAAAATCGCCGAAGAATACCGCGAGCAGCTAGACATGCAGGATGGTGAGCATTCACTTATGCTGATGGCCGTTAATACAGCAGGCGTGGAAAATGACGTACTCGGCCTCGCCTTCCAAAGCACCGACGAAGACAAAGCCAAGGGCGGTAACGGCCCGATGGTGCTTGTGCTGAGCAACAAGACTGGTGGCAACGTATATAGCCATGAGATTGGGCACGTACTCTCGAGAGATGAGAAAAACGGCGACCCCAGCAAGGAAAAGCAGTTCGGCAAAGGCATGGGGCACGAGATGGTGATGGACTGCCTCATTACTGATGCCGAGGGCAATATAACGCAGTATTGTGCTGTCGATACCATCCAGCAGCTGCTTGCCATGGGCTGCGGCCTCAGCAAGCGCGATAAGTCGGACGCCGTGAATGAATACGCCTCCCCCGTCACTGTTATGGGTAATTCTATGGTCTACACCGATGCCGATACAAAGGTGAGCCAAATAACGAATGAGGTCACCGCAACAGAGGAGCATAAACCAATCTACTCGCCCGCCGAGCTTACCTTCCTCGATTCGCGCCTCCAGGTCGAGTGCACCACATCGACCGATGGACGCTACCCGCTCTCGTATGACTTTACTAAGCGTTTTGCCCTGGCCTACTCACTACCTGCTGACCACGCACTCAAGACAATCCTCCCCAAGGCCGATACACTGATCTTTGCGCCAATCATCGAGTATATCGATAAAGATACGCCATTTGACTCGACCGATCCAGATGCAGTGCAGCGCCGCATTGGTGTCTTTGCCACGTGGGACAATGGCCGCGGTACGGCACTGCTAGATGTAAGCTTGTTCAACAAAATTGACTACAGCGGCGAGAAAGAGAACGTCATTTATGCCGACGAACAACTCGGCTTTGTTGCTGTCTCGGGCTACGACAAGACCGATGGTGAGTATGTGCGGATCGTTAGCCTCAGCTCGCAAGAAGGCACCGCCCTGCTGGATGAGGCGCGGACGCGCACTGCCGAGCGCAATCAGCTTCTCCTCAAGCCTAAGCAAGCAAACGAATAGTGACCAGCTAAACCTTGCAGTTTCTCGCTCCGCCTCTTGCTGGCTTCTTTTTCCTATTGTATTATTATGAATATATTTTCTAAATACTCATTACCCATATCAGTGGTCGTGTGCCCTACATAGGCATTGTAAGCTATTCACTTTATCCCCACCAGTCACTCGTTTTTTGCGTCTTGCTTGATGATTCCACTGATGATTTTCACACCCATTCCAAGGGAGCTACCTTCAGCAATCACCAATTTTATAGCACGAAGAATCTATAGTACGGGAGGCTGTAACACCAAAGCATTCACCTACCCATAGCACAATTTTTTGCATTTGCACCACACTATGCTATACTAACCAAGTTATGAATATGAAACCTGTCCTCAAACGTTATATTTCTGAATTTGTCTATGGTGCAGTCGATGGCACCGTCACGACCTTTGCCGTAGTGGCAGCCAGTGCTGGCGCAGGTATCTCGAGTGCAATTATCTTGGTGCTGGGCGCAGCTAACCTTATCGCCGATGGCTTCTCGATGGGTGCCAGTGCCTACCTCGCGGCCAGTGCTGAGCATGATGAGTCAGCGCGGAGTACAAGCAAACGCGCCTCACCAAAAATCATCGGCTTCATGACCTTTGCTGCCTTCGTTGTCGTTGGTAGTGTGCCTGTCATCCCCTATCTTGCCCATGTGCTGGCACGCGGCTCGAGCGCGGCTCATCCTCTGCTGTTTTATATCAGCTCGGGAGCGACGGCGCTTACCTTTGTGGCAATTGGCTATGTTAAGGGTAAGGTTGGTGGTGAAAATCCATTCGTTGCCGCTCTGCAGACTCTCGCTCTCGGTGCTATTGCTGCTGCCCTGGCCTATGGCGCTGGGACAGTGCTCGCTGGATGGCTTGGCGTACAGTTATAGGAGTAGTCAAGGGTCTTAATTACCTTGAATCTCTGTTATGTGGCTACTCTCTCACCATGACTTCCTTACCTTTCATAAAAATGAATATGCCTATTAGATATTCATTGTCTGCATAGGAAGCTCGGTGCAGGTCATAGGTCAGAAAGGCTGCTATTGTCACACACTATCTAGCGCTAATGTCTCCACGTATCTTATGACTCACTCTTTGGTAGCTGGTCGATCAGCTCCAGCAGCTTCTCCCAATCAGCTCGCCTGGTGTGGTCGATATCAACATCAACCGCATGGTCGCGAATCGCCCAGAGGAGCGGCTCTGCCTCTGGCGTGATCCATGGCTGCATCTCGAGCGGATAGGCCAGCTGGTCAGACATAAGCACTCCATCGCCATAGTCATTTACCAGCGTGTCGATCGTATACTCGCGGCGAAGCATCCGCGCCCAATTCTGGCACAGTGTGATGGCTTCTTCTCGCGTGAGGGCTGGCTCACTCATATCAAACCATCCTTTCGTAGCCCACTAAGCGCGGCAGCAAAACGCGGGTCACCGTGCAGCTCCTGGGTAATGGCGCTCAGTGGTTGCCCCTGCGCTATGCGCCGCACAATTTCGCCCCGCATCTGACGCAGGCTGCCAGCAAAGCGCGACTGCCGCGTGTAGTGCCGGCTGGTGCCGAGCTGACCCTTGCCCGCCGCCTTCAGCTCAGCGCCGTAGTCCATTAGCGCCCAGAACCACTGGCGGGGCTGCTCTTTATCCATCGTCTGCTCCACCAGCGCCAACACATCCCTATCTGCCACGCGCTCCTGCCCAGCAAAAAAGTGATTAAAATACACTGTGCGGATATTGGTCTCTACAAAGGCGGTTGGGATTTGATGCACGTAGTTCATGATGGCCCCAGCGGTATTCGCACCAATACCAGGCAGCGCCACAAGGTCGGCCTGCGTCGCAATAGGTGCACCAGCAGCAATCGCCTGCGCCACGCTGTGGAGGTACTTGGCCCGGCGGTTATACCCCAAACCCTGCCAGGCCTGTAGCACCGCCGGTAGTTGGGCCGCTGCTAAGGCCTCAATGGTCGGGAACTGCGCAGTAAACTCGGCAAACTTAGGTAGCACCCGCGCCACCTGCGTCTGCTGCAGCATCAGCTCACTCGCCAGCACATAGTACAGCGTCGGCTGGCTGCGCCACGGCATGGGGCGGTAGAGCTGCTTGGCTTTGTGCCATATCATGGCTTGGAATTGCGCTGTGTCCATAAGTATAGTATACTAGAAGGATGAAACTATCTCGACTTATTCTCACAATCGCTATTGTCATTATTGCCGCGTGGCTACTTGGTGTTGTACTAAAGCTAGCCGCATGGGTTATCAACGGGCTGCTCTCGCTCGCCGCAATCGTCGTCGTTATCTGGCTTATTATGATGTTTATCGAGAGCCGTAAGCAGAAATAATTTTCTGAGCTGCGCCGCTCTGTTATATTAGCTTATCGTGACAACTGAGCCAAGAATAGCTGGCGCTGTTCGTTTTGTAAAATTTCCCCTTCTTCGTCTTCGCTATGCTCTTGTGCGAGACAATACAGTTGTAAGAGCTGCGCGTCATTTTCCCTTAGCTCTATGTAAAAGGTTTGGTTTTTATCTCACTCCCATAGGGTGTTTTCTTGTAAAGCGAGAGTGGTATGGGGTACTAGCATAGCAATACATCGCTTGAGTATACGCATACTCCACCTCTGTTACTATGTTTTCACTCGTCGACCGTACCTGGCTCATGCGCTATACTAAGAACAATGGATGATGAACTATATCTTGATGAAGTCGTGGAGGTGGTGGCGATTTTTCGGCGTGGGTACCAGCCATGTCAGCCAGTCAAATTTCGGCGCGGCAATGGCCAGGAAGTGACGATCAGGCGAATCGGCCTAGGCTTTGAGCATCAGCGCGGTGCACGTACGGTGCATATCTTCGATGTAACAGATGAGCAGGCTGATTACCGCCTGGAGTTTGACAGCATCACACTGGTATGGCGGCTCACACGCGAGGCCGATCATGTCTCATAGCAATATCAATCCCGCCTCACCACTGATGATGCATATTGATCTCAATAGCTGCTTTGCCACGATCGAGCAGCAATCTCGGCCGTTGCTCCGCCACCGGCCAGTTGTCATCGTTAATCGGCGCAACCAACACGCGGCTATCGTCACCGCAAGCTACGAGGCCAAAGCGCGTGGTGTCCGTACCGGCATGCGCCTACCAGCAGCGCGGCTTCTCTGCCCCAATATCGTCCCGCTAGAAAGCGATCCACCCAAGTATCGCTATGTCTACCACCGACTTGCAACCATCCTCAGCGACTACTCGCCCAGTGCCACCATGAAAAGCATTGATGAGGGGGTAGTCGACCTCAGCCAAAGCCCGCCCGACATCCGGGCACGCGGCGCGCTGGCAATCGGCCAGGAGATCAAGCAGCGCCTCCGTAGCGAAGTTGGCGACTATATGCGCTGCAATGTTGGCATTGGCACCAACCGCTGGCTAGCTAAGATTGCTGCCGGTATCAATAAGCCTGACGGCCTGACTTGCATCACTGCAGACAATCTCCACGCAGTGCTTGCCACGCTATCGCTCGAAGACCTTACTGGTATCGCCACTGGCTACAGCAAGCGCCTCCACCAGGTTGGTATCCAGACACCACTGGACTTTCTGGCCGCAGACGAAGCAACGCTCGAGCACATGGTGTTTCATGGCAAGCCGGGACGCGACTGGTACAAGCGGCTGCGCGGTTGGGAGGTAGATAATGATGAGCGCCCACTTAAGACAGTCGGGCGACAGTTCGTCCTTGATCAGCCAAACCTCAATTACGATCAAGTCTTGCGCCGCTTCCACGTCCTATGCGAAGACATCGCGGCTGCGCTCCGGCAGCAATACGTGCGTGCCCGTGGTGTACGTCTCTATGTCAAAAACTATCAAATAGGCCGCTGGCACAACCACGAGCGCCGCGAGCATCCACTATGTGATGGCACCACGCTCTTTCATATCGTCAAGCGACTCACCCAATCGATGCCACTGCCCGCCTATGAGATTGGCATATCGTGTTATCTTCTTACGAGCGAGACAGACGCACAGCTCGCACTCTTCGACGACCCATCAGCTCGCCACGCTCTCACTGCTGCAATCGACGAGATCAACCAATTCTACGGCCCACACACCGTCCAGCCAGCCGATACTCTCGGCATTGCCACGCAGATGAAGCGCAAAATACCATTTGGCAGTGTGCGATATTTATGAGCGCTCACCGTGCACTATCGCCATTAGCTCATCGTGCACGACACCATTAGACACAAGCGCACCACAAAATGGCTGCGCATAATTAAGCGGCTGGCCCGATACACTCGTCATCTTACCACCAGCCTCCTCAACAATAACGTGCACCGCTGCCATATCATACGCATTCACCTTCTCGGCATAATACCCAACGAAGCGCCCCTCTGCCACGCGGACACTCTTGGCTACTGCACCACTAATGCTTGCTGTGCTCACCTTGCGTTCGATCAGCTTATCATAATATTCATGGCGACGAATATTTGCATAGCTACACGACGCCGCAAAGATCCCCTCTGTGAGCGTCTGGCGATTCACCTGCAGCCGCGTACCGTTGCAAAAGGCATCATGGCCACGCACTGCCCAGTAGAGCCGATCTGTCATTGGTTCATAGCCAACGCCGACGGTTGGCACACCATCAACCACTAACGCAAGTGAAAACATTGCTGTGGGCACGCCCCAGGTAAAGGCCTTTGTGCCGTCGACTGGGTCGCACAGCCACTTTCGCCCAAGGCCATAACTCGCCGTGCTCTCCTCTTCGCCAATGACGCCATCATCCGGAAAGGTCTCGTGGAGGCGCTGGATCACCAACGAGTTGATTGTTGTATCGGCAATTGTCACTGGCGTGCCATCCGCCTTGGTCTGGCGCTGTTGGTCGCCATCAAAATAGCGGCGCATAACACCGCCCGCCTCGCGAGCAATCCGCTGCGCGGTATGAAGTTCTTGTTCGTACATGCTCATCAGTATATACCGTTGGCTCTTGTGAGTGCAATACTGAGACGCTCCCATTACCATAGCTGGAAGGATATCGGCCATGCTATCTCCTATCCGCAAAACCAAAATATACAGCGAAAAAGCAATCACTCTCCCCTTGTCATTACTATACACTCGGTGTATAGTAGATAATATCACTAGTATTATTTTAACCGAATGAGGATAAAGCAATGGCAAAAAAGCTTCTGAAAATTCTGGGTATCATCATAGCAATACTCTTCGTGTGCTTCGTGCTGCTTGTGCTTTATATGAACTATCTCAACCAAAGCATTACTGGCGACGACGGCGTGGCGAAGGACTACGCTGCGAAATTGAGCCCCAGTGGCACGCTAGAGCAGCGTTATACTAAGCCAGGCCCCTACCACGTTGCGCACCACACTCATCGCAGCGATAGCACAGCCATCAAAGAGTATCATATCTACACTCCACAGCGCACCGCTCCAGACCAAACCTTCCCACTTGTGCTAATGGTCAATGGCACCGCCACCTACGCGTCTACTTATGCGCCAATCTTCGAGCATTTAGCCAGCTGGGGTTTTGTTGTCATTGGTAATGAGGATGGCTGGCCAGGCACTGGCGCAACGACATCGATCATGCTTGATGCTGCACTAGAGCTCAACACTGCAGAGGATAGCCCCATCAAAGGCTTCGTCAATACAAGCAAAATCGGCATCGCTGGGCATTCCCAAGGCGGAGCCGGTGCTATCAATGCCGCGACAAAATACGGCAATAGTAACCACTACACCTCTCTCTACACTGCTAGCGCCGTCGGCCATGACACCGCAAACGGCAACAACTGGCACTACGACACCAGCAAGCTCAAGACAGCCACCTACATGATGGCTGGTACCGGCCCAAGCGACAACCTCGCCATTAGCCCACTGGGCGACCTGCAGCAGAACTTTCGCGCTCTTAATGCAGACAAGCCGAGCGTAATAGCACGGCGCAAGACCGTTGGTCACAAAGATGTACTGGAATATGGCGATGCCTACATGACTGCCTGGTTCCTCTGGACGCTGAGCGACAACACCGAAGCAAAAGCGGTCTTCGCTGGTGACAACGCCGAACTCCGGCATAACAGCGACTGGCAGGATGTAGAGACAAAGCACATACAATAAAGCTAAAGCTCACGCTACGCTAGCCAAGAAACGGCTAGCGTAGTTTCATAGCTAACGCTCTATTGCGTCGCACACTGCCGCCACATACCGCGGATCATCTACTACATGCCCAGCGCCTTCTACCACTGTGCCATGGACGGTAGGGATATGTTGCACGGCAGTATCAAAGACAAGTTTCATCTCTGGCCACTTAATAAACTCCTCCGAGCCAACGAAAATCTGCACAGGGCACGTAATACGCTGCGCAGCCGCTACCAAGCTCACCTGCTTAGCATATTCAAGTCGTCGCTTACCAATAGTGCGCCAATTGCGCTTAGACCAATACTGCGCACACTCTGCAAATGATGGTGACAGCGAGAAGAGCCACAGCTCACTTGGTGCTTGCTCACACGCCGCCAAGAACGCAATACACGCCCCAAATGAGAAGCCAGCCAGGATGGTCTCAGCTGGATCATACTGCCGATACCGCTCTTGTAGCGTCTGCAACCACTGTTTTTGCATAGTGCGATGCCATTGAATTGGTACAAATTCCACTGCGTAGCCCATCGCTCGCCAGCGGCTCATCAGTGTATCGTAATCGCGGTCGGCGCGCCCTTCTTGGAAGCCCGGCACAAAAAGAATCGTTTTATTCATACAGCTATAATGTCACATTTCTAGTGGTAGCACAATAGTTTCCTAGCTTACTTTCAGGACCACCTCCCTCCTGCCTACTATTTTGTCTGTGAAATATCAGAAATTGCTACTACGCCATAGTCAAGCTTTTCAGCTCCCGCACTAGGAAGCGATTTTTGAGCGTACTTGTTTATTCTTATTACAGAATAACCCTCTCTGTCGCTATGAGAGGTAGACTGACACAAGGCAAACATTAGTCAAATATTCTCAACCAGTACCACGGCAAGAAACAACCTATCGCTTCACCCTCTTCTCCGCTATACTAGATATATGATAACACTAACGAAATTCGCCCACTCCTGCTTTACTATCACAATTGATGGCCAGAGCTTGGTCGTCGACCCAGGCGTATACACCGACGACTTTGCTATGCCGCAGCAAGTCGCGGCAGTTCTCATTACCCATGCGCATCCCGACCACTGTAGCCCTGCGCTCATCAAGCGTATTATACAGGCATTTCCTGAAGCAGAGATTATAAGTATTGACGATATCATTGTAGATAGTACAACGATATCTTTGCCAGAAGGCACACTCTCTGTCCGCCATGCAATAGCCGCGGTGCCTGGCGATACACATCAGATCGGGCCATTCACGCTTGAGTTCTTTGGCGGTGAGCATGCTGTGGTGAGTCCAGACATTCCGCGCCTCCACAATCTTGCCGCGCTGATCAACAATCGTATCTACTACCCTGGCGATTCCTTCGCTTTGCCTCAGCGCCCCATCGACGTCCTCGCTCTGCCAGTGGCCGCACCATGGCTCAAGTTCTCCGAGGTGCGCAGCTTCTTGCAGGCTGTCGCCCCAAGCCTCGCCTTCCCTGTTCATGACGCTATCTTGAGCGACGCTGGCAAGGGATTGATTGATGCACTGTGCACAGCAGCGGCAACTGAGGTTGGAGTGAAGTATAAGCGGATAGAAACGATAGAGCTATCGTAACTAGTTAGTCTCTATTTTATTCTTATTACACCCGCAACACGCTTATGATTTTCGTGACTTTGCAGGGTCTCGCAGCACCCGATCGCTCCACCCCTGCCAGCGGCCGAAGCTGCTCTGCTTGGATAGATCCAGGAACTCGCCAGTGCTCCATTCCACCAGCCGCATGCCAAGCTGGTGGATAAGATACGCAAATACCTCTGTTGGCTCCCTACTACCCCTGACGCGCAGCCCCATAGTGATGAGTTGCTCCCTATGTTTGCTCAGGCTGAATTCGATCAGCCACTCTTTCTTCTCCATAACAAGCCACGACGGGTCGCGCGTGTCTAGGTGCGCATCGCATGCTTTGGCAGCCTTTTCAAGCTCGGTAATCATCTGCTGGTGCTCGAGCGGCACGCAGTCTTCTTCCGTCAGGTCGTCGACCGACTGGACATGGCGTTTTGTTTTGATTGCGGTGAGATCCCAGCTCATAGAACGTCCTTTGCTTGTGGATCTACTCGCGTGAGGATTGTCCGCAACACTGTGTCACTCGGCTGCGTGCAATCTATGGTTGTTGCGCCAATCTTCCGAAAGCTATCTTCGTAGACTGGCCAATAGCGAATGATATTTTCTAGCTCGCCAGGTTCCTGACCGTAGCTACCGGCTGGGCGCTGAGCGATTCGCTGCCGCAAGACTTCCTCGCTCGGATACTCAAGGAGAAAAATAGCGTCAAACAAATATGCATACTGATACAAATCATGGGCCGAGCCAAAGACACCCGTCAGTCCATGAGACTGCCGTATAATATTCTCCAGCCTACCACTGATAACTCGCCATTCATGATGTAAATTAAGCGGCTCTACCGGCTCATCGGTTTCTGCCGCTGGGATATTCGTCTCTTTGTGTACCCACCCTGCAAAGCCTTCGTCGATATCGTACGTTTGGTATCCTCGACTGCGAAATATGTTACGTAATGTTGTCTTGCCAGAGCCTGCAACACCAGTGACGAGGTAAGCTGTCACGACAGCCCCAACTCCTTCAGCTGCCCAGGTTCTACCTGTGCGGGTGAGTCCATCATGACGTCGACACCGCTGCCGTTTTTGGGGAAGGCGAGGGTTTCGCGGACGTTATGCTCGCCGATTAACTCCATCAGGATGCGGTCAATACCAAAGGCGCAGCCCGCGTGTGGTGGCGCACCGTAGGTAAAGGCCCGCAGCATAGCGCCAAACTTCTCTTCTACGTACTGCCGGCTATAGCCCAGCAGCCCGAATACTTCGTACAGCACAGCCGGGTTGTGGTTACGCACACCGCCGCTGCAGATTTCGTAGCCATTCATCACCATATCGAACTGGTCAGCCAGGATAGCTAGCTTCTCGTCATCCGACTGGGCGGCTTGCAGCGTGCTAAGCCCACCCTTTGGCATACTAAAGGGATTATGCCCAAAGTCGAGCTTGCGGGCATGCTCGTCCCACTCGTAGAATGGGAAATCGATAATCCAGGCCAGCGCCACCACCCGCGGATCCTTCAGCCCAAAGTGCTCGGCAAACTCACTACGCAGCCGCCCCAGCACGGCATTGACCACTGGGCGCCTATCAGCCCCAAAGAAGACTGCATCGCCGTCCTTGGCCCCTGTTTTGGCTTGGATGGCGGCGAGCTCGTCCTCACTCAAAAACTTAGCAATTGGGCTCTTGGCCGCGCCGTCCTGGTAGGTAATGTAGGCAAGACCACCCGCACCCTCAGCTTTGGCGATGTGGGTAAAGCCATCGATCTGCTTGCGGCTGAGCGACGCGCCGTTTTTGACGCAGATTGCCTTAATACATTCAGCGTTTTTGAACACGCCAAATTCGGTGTCGGCAAACACGTCCGTTAGCTCAACCAGCTCCATGCCAAAGCGCAGGTCTGGCTTGTCGCTACCGTAGGTTTCCATGGCGGTTTGGTACGGGATGCGCGGGATGGGCTGGCCATCGCCGGCCGGCAGATCACTCAGATCCAGCAGCGTCTTGCCAGCAAAATCCGTCACCAGCTGCTGCATGAGTGGCTCCATCATCTGGCGGACTTGCTCACCATCCTCCACAAAGCTCATCTCGAGATCCAGCTGGTAAAACTCACCGTACAGGCGATCGGCGCGCGGGTCTTCGTCGCGGAAGCACGCAGCCAGCTGGTAGTAGCGCGGTACCCCACCAACCATCAGCAGCTGCTTAAACTGCTGCGGTGCTTGTGGCAGGGCGTAGAATTTACCTTCTTGCAAACGGCTGGGGATCAGGAAGTCACGTGCACCCTCGGGGCTGGAATTTGCAAGGATTGGCGTTTGGATTTCGATAAAATCGCGCTCGTCCATATACTGGCGCATGCGGCGGTACATATCGGCGCGGCGGCGCAGCATCGTTTGCAGCTTGGGCCGGCGCAGGTCTAGGTAGCGGTAGGCAAAGCGCAGGTCTTCACCCGCTTGGTTAGTCTCGCTAAAGGGCTGGATGGGCAGCGTCTCGGCTTTGCCCAGCACCTCTAGCTCACTGACGGCTAGCTCGATGCTGCCACTGGCAATGTTGGGGTTGGCCAGACCCTCACCACGCTGGCGCACCTCGCCGCGGGCCCGCAGAACGTACTCGTCGCGGGCATGCTCTGCCAGGGCAAAGGCCGCGGTTTGCTCGGGGCTGACGACCAGCTGCACCAGGCCAGTGTGGTCGCGTAGGTCGATGAAAATCAGGCCACCATGGTCGCGCCGTGCATGCACCCAGCCGGCCACAGTGATGGTTTGGCCGGTGTAATCCGGCGTTTGGTTGGCAAGTATTCGTTGTGTCATATCTGTTAGATTATACCACAATTTCAGGTATCATTCTGCTCGCCCATAGGGAGGGCGCGCGGCTGCGTGGGCTCGGGCAAGGCCACTGGCTGGCTATATACCTCGTCATCATCTGCTGTGGGAGCATGGCCAAGCAGCGCCTCGATACAATCATCCAGCGTCACCATCCCCACCGTCTCACGATACGTATTGACGACAATGAAGACCTGTTGGCGCGTCTTGATAAACGCACCTAAGGCTTGCTCGAGCGACTGCGCCCCATCGATGTAGTACACATTTGGATCCATCACCGTTTGCACTTGAGCCGACACTGCTTCCTTGAGCGACATAAAATCGCGGGTATGTAGCACGCCAATAATGTGGTCAATGTCACCATCTACCACTGGGAAGCGGCTATGCCCTGTGCGGTGCAATTCATCAAGCAACAGCGGCCCCACCATGGCGTCTTGCTCAACTGTCTTGATAGCATTGCGCGGCACCATGACTGTTTCGACTGTCTTACGCGCAAAGGTCAAGCTTCCCAGTGCTTGCTCGCGCTCCACTGGCGGCAAGACTGATGGCCGGGCATGGCGCACCAGATGTTCAAGTTCAGCCCGCGACCCCAGACGAAGGTTTGTCTCTACTGGCGGCACAAATGAACGGACAATGCGCACTACTCGTGGGAACCGCCCAGCAAAGCTCACGAAGCTCGGCTCAACTGCATTGTAGAGGCGCTGGGCAATCGCATGCACCCAGCCAATCCGCCCTACACCACCATGGAGCAGCGCCACCGCGAGTGCAACCAGCACACCACCACCAAAGTCGAATGCGCCAATGCTCGCCATCACCATCAGCACCAGCAATAGCGCCACCACGCAGCGCTGGAGCGAGACGAGATCATCATAGACAGCAATGCGCCGCAGCTGGTGGATCGCTGTGCGATTATTCTGCTGGCGACGGCGCTCGAGCTCGTATTGGCTCACCGGCGGTATATCGGGCCATGCACTACCAGCCAGAATGAGGGCAACCACAAAGATACCAAAGATGATGATCATGAGCATTTCCATGCCATCATTGTAGCGCACTCCCCTGATCGGCTCAATGCTTTAGCCCTGCGCAGCACCTCTGTCAGCTTGATTCGGCCACTCGAGCACGATATAATATGCAAGAATAAGGAGGAATGTTTCGTTTAT
Source organism: uncultured Candidatus Saccharibacteria bacterium (assembly GCA_938041555.1). GTDB lineage: Bacteria > Patescibacteriota > Saccharimonadia > Saccharimonadales > Saccharimonadaceae > Saccharimonas. The sequence goes on from CALIAC010000003.1 coordinate 37,055, forward strand.
GACAAAAAAATCATGGCTGATCTTTGCAGTGCTCTGCCTCGCAATCTTAGGTGGGCTCGTGTGGCTGTCGCGCCAAGGTGAGTCGATCAATCTGTCGGGCGTCGACCCATTGCAGACACAAAGCGCCAGTAGCCAAAATGGCGACATCGCCGACCATACCCACGGGAGCAAATCACCCAAGGTAACAATCATCGAATATGGAGACTTCCAGTGCCCTGGCTGTTCGCAGGCCTCGCCTGCACTCAAGGCAGTTACTGAGAAATACAAAGATCACGTGCAGCTCATCTTCCGCAACAACCCTCTCTCGTCCATCCACCCCAACGCACTCGCGGCAGCAGCTGCCGCCGAATCAGCTGGCTTCCAAGGCAAATATTGGGAAATGCACGATAAGCTTTACACTGAGCAAAATTCATGGCAGTCGCTCGATGGCACAGAGCGCACCAACTACTTCGCCACCACTGCGCAGGGACTTGGCCTTGATGTCAACCGCTTCAAGACCGACCTTGCCGAGGCCGACCGTTCAGGTGCCCGGATTAAGAAAAAGATCACCTTCGATAAATCCCTGGCTGGTGCTCAAAATGCCGCCAGCGCCACACCAGCTATTCTCGTCAATGGCAAGAATGTGACCAATCAATACGTCAAGGACGGCAAGCTTACCACCTCAGGCAGCTCAGATGCGCGCCAAGTGTGGGCTGACGCCGATGCCTTTGGCAAGCTCGTCATCGAGCCAGCCCTCAAAGAAAAGGGTGTCTCCTTGCCACAATAATCACAATAATCCTTACTCCAGTAAGCCAAAAACCACCTCATATCAGAGGTGGTTTTATTATTAGTATTAGGTATTCTTGGTCGTATCTTGCGTGTTTTGTTGGGTGGTGCCTTGCTGGGTTTGCGTGGTGGTATTTGCTCCATTTGACGGTGCGCCTGGCTGAGCACCACTGCCCGCCGACTGCCCTGTTTGGCCTGGTGGCGACATGTTTCCCTGGCTGGTTTGACCACCTATCATACCATGGCCACCAGGGCCACGTTGGCTCGATGTGCTGCGGCTATTGACCTGCATACCACCAAGAAATCCAAGCGCTGCCGCCACGATCACGCCACCGATCACTGCCGCGATCAAACCAGGGTTAACCACGCCTTTGGTCTGCACTTGCGTGGATGATGAAGATGTCGGCGACGCACTACGCTTCTCCGCTGCAAAGCCATCTTCTATTCTCATACATACTCCTTTCGTTGTTATGGTTCGAGTATAGGGAATGGGCATTAAAAGAAGCTTAAAGTGAAATCTTGCAAAGCCGTCGCTAGCAACTAGTAATGGCCTGAGTAAGCCGTTTAACTCTGCCGAAGAATTTTTAGCTGATCTCAAAAAGTAATACAACTCATATACCCTTACTACCAGCTAATCCAAGCCCCGTTTGATACGCGCCTTTGCTTATTTATCAAGCATCCGCTCTTTATTTCTACAGAACGTTATCTACTACGTACTCTGCCTGCCCACAAGGCGCAAGCTCACCGTAAAGGTCGTGCCACTACCAGGTGTACTGTCGACAGTAATTTTGCCGCCATGCTCGGTGATGATCTGCTGGGCAATCGCAAGCCCAAGGCCATAGCCCTGGCCTAGGCCACCAGTGCGAGCTTGGTCAGCTCGGTAGAAGCGCTGGAATATCTGACGCTGCGTGGCGGCATCCATCCCGATGCCTTGGTCAATGATCTGCACCCGAGCCCAGCGATTGGTATTCTCAGCGGTGATGGTAATGGTGGTATGCTCTGGGCTGTATTTGATGGCATTGTCGAGCAAAATAGTAAGGAGCTGAACAAGACGCTGCTGATGAGCCCGCACCATCAAAGGTGGTGTGGTGTCATCAATGGCAATCGACTTCGCTTGGGCAGGTGCCACCACTAAGTTCATCGCTTCGCTCACCACAGTTTGTAAAGCAACTGGCTGCAGCTGCACCACCGAGCGGTCGTGCCGAAGCAAGCCAAGCATTGTATTGGCTAGCGTTTGCAACCGCGTCGCATCGGTCACATTCGCTTCTATGACGGTGCGAGCCTCGGCAAGGGTGAGCTTGGGGTTGCGCAACGCTACTTCGTTCGCAGTACGCAGCGCGGTCAGCGGCGTGCGCAGCTCATGACTGCATCACTAACGAACTGCGTCTGAGCGTGCATGTTGGCGCGGATCGGCCGCAGGGTGTGCTCCGCGAGGAGATAGCCCACCACACTGCCAATCACCAGTCGTCATCTTGACTGTAATAAGCCCTTTGTTCTTGAGGTGAGTGAACTGTGCCATTAGCTTTGGGCAGCTCATGCGCAGGCTCTGCTCTAGGCTGATCACATCATCTTCGCCATGCTCGTTGATCTGCTGCAAAATAAGCGCTTCGTCTGTGGTGAGAGTTGGTTGCTGTGCCATTGTCGTATACTCCTTGTTTATAGTTGTATCTGTAGTATGCACGACATGGCTTAGGGCTATCTTAAAACATCGCTTTTTACCAATTTTCTTCGCATGTCTGCATCAATCTCCGCTCCACTCTTCATGTCTCCTTGAGCTCCTTTTGTCTTCACTTATTTCACTCTAGAGTTAGAGGGCCGTTGTCTTGAGTATATACTCTTAGTTAGTTCCGGTCTGCTCATTATTTACCCCTGTTCATTACTCTTATGCTATACTAATCATATGAATCCGCTTGCGATGATTGCCTACCAAACCAAAGACTATCCACGCTTGCCCAATGGAAGGATCGACTACACTAGTCAGCCTATCTGCTTTGTCTTTAATTGCGTGGTATGCTATGGTGATGAGATTTTGCTAGCCCGGCGGAGCCAGCAAGAGGTTGAGCAGCCACGTATGCTCAATGGCGTCTCTGGCTTCATCGACCGAACCGATACGAGCATTACGGTACTAGCTGGGCAAGAACTGGCCGAGGAGCTAGGCATTGACCCGCGAGATACGACTATCGTGGCGGCGCAGCAGCCCCTGATGCAGATTGACGCAGCGCATAGCCGTCAGTGGTATGTGTATCCGGTGCTCGTTGAATGTGCACAGCGCATAACGCCTCGGCTTAATGCCGAAAATAGCGCAGCAGCGTGGTATCCACTCACCGAGATCGATGCTCTGCCGCTGCTACCGTTTTATCATGAGACGCTTCGCGCTGGCCTGGCAATGCGCCACAAGTAGGCTTTGCGTTAGTTGAGATAAAAGAAATAATAGAGAGCCAGCCCCAAAGGCTGGCTCCTCATGGATGGTATAGCCAGCGTACTCTGCCTTGACGAGTAGCTCGGTATCAAAAAACCAGCCAGTATCCTTGATGCGAGGCAGAATCTTGCGTGCCGCATCGCGCCGAATCGCCTTGAAACCGCACTGGGCATCGACAAATTTCGTCTTCATCGTTCGGCGAATAATCCAGTTGTAGCAGCGCGAAATCACATCACGCTTGAAGCCGCGGGTTGTGCGCGACTGCTTCATCAGGCGCGAGCCCGTCACCACAGCTGCCTCACCCATAATCAGCGGGGTGATCATCGGCACGAAGCTGTCTAAATTGGTGGAGAGGTCGATATCCATATAGGCCAGAATATCGGCCGAGCTCTGTAGCCAAGCCTGCTTGAGAGCCCGGCCACGGCCTTTCTCGGCAAGCTGAGTGAGCTGTACCTCGGGGTAGCGCAGCGCCAATTGGTGCGCCGCCTCTGCTGAGGCGCCCTGCTCGTATCAGCCCATTTATTATTTCTTGCTGTCTTATTCTTCCTCTAGGAAATTATAAAAGCTAGTATGCTACCTAACTAATATTGAGAAAGTAGCCCAAACCATCTAGTCTACCACCGAGTGAATGGCCGGTGAAGCTCTTGGTGCCTACATGAGCACCACCACCAACTTTCTTGAACGTCTCGGTATAGAAGGTGTAGGCGTCGTGGAATTGGTTCAGCCCATCCTGTACAAAAACATTCCCACTCGATGCAATCGCAAGATCCGACTCAATATCTTTCATCGCTTCCCAGATATTTTTATCAATATCTGTCCCGCGGTAGGCAAAGACAATGTCCTTGGTGGCTGGATCTTGCACAGCAATAGCCGACATGCCAGATGAAGTGGTTGTAGTGTTGATGAGGTGCCAGGATGCGAGGGAGGAGAGAGGTTTAAGTTCAAGACGGTTGTTTCTAGGTACTTTCTTAATAATTTCTTTTAAAGATTTGTTGATATCATTATCAGAAAACGGCTCATATGCCAATGAGCTCAAAGTTAAAAACTGTTCGTCTTTTACCATTACTATATCCTTCCCTTACTCTTTTTAAAGCAATCCTTGGAAGTTTCTTGCGCCATTTTCTCGCTTATACCTCCATACTCCTGACAAATATATTGCACATCTTCAGTTCTACTATTTACAACATATCTCACAGCATAACTTTTCGGGTTTTTTGATTGGGCATACTCCATAAGTTTTCTTACGTTTTGGACATCTTCTTCTTTTACCTGATCCCCTACTACAACAATAGATACTTCATATATAATATGATCCCCATACTTCCGCAACATCTCAACAAAAGCTGGCGTGCCCTGTATCTCATCAGCTACGTCAGGAGCAATTGTAATATCTGGCATATATTTTACTGCAGGTATAGACAACTTTTTAACCATCTTAGTAAGATCTTTTTCTTCCTGCTCATTGTAAAGTGCTGAGAGGTAGTTATCACGGTAGAGCCGGTGATCTTTCTCTAAAACACGAAAGGTATAAGAGCTACCCTCTCTATGTGCATCTGCAACTTTGCCACCCCTTCTTGCAAATCCACCTCCTTCAATTCGATAGTTCTTGATAATAAAGTGCTGGTGATATTTTTTCTCTAGGTAGGCGTGCATTTCAGTCTGAGCTTGATGAGCCTCTACAAGATACTTGATATGAAATATACCGATCAATGTACCAATTAATAGAAGCATGACGCATGTCGGAATAATGATAACGCGGAGGATACCACGAAAAAGAATGGTGCGGAAGCTTAGCCTATTATTCTCGTTTGGTTCTTTCTTGTGCATGTTTTCTGTCCCCACCCCTTATTTTCTAAAGCATTCATTGGCTTGTTTTTCATCTAATAGACGCGTACCTTCTACCTGTATATTGCACACTATGTCTGCGTCCATCTTCGTATCATGTATGCCGTAATGTATAATACGGTAGCCAACTTTTTGCTGATTAATATATCTAATAAGGCTTATGAGATAGTACCGATCCCGGTTATCGACAGCCAATTGATTTGTATTACGATTAACACTTATTATGTAGTGAATATCTTTTCCATAAGACGCTATCGCTTCTTCGTATGTTTTAGGTGTACCGCTCAGCGACTGTGCTGTATTGTCTGCAAGATTGACAGTGATGTCGGTCTGCGCCCACGAGTTATTTATGATATGATCCTTTATTAACTTATCATTCTGAGAGCGGGACCATATTACGCCTGGATAGTTATCTTGATTGCCATTCGATGAGGTGTTTACAGAAAATCGTATATGAGGATCTCGTATAGGGTAAGCATTGGCAGCTAGTACTCCCTCTACGCCGAGGCCACTGCTCTTCCGCTCTGGTTTTTCAACGATGAATTCCTCATTATATTTGTTTTGTAAATAAGTTTTCATTGCTGCTTGAGCTTGACTCGCCTCAATATCGGCCTTGAGATAGAATCCACCAACAAGGAGAAACGTAACAGCTGTTGGAATAATGATGACATAGAGAATACCACGGAGAAGAATGGTACGGAAGCTTAGTTTGGTGTTATTATTTAGTTCCTTCTTGGGCATATTCTCTTCTCCCAACAACCCCTATTTTTGGCTACGCGACTATTATAGCACAAATGCAGAACTATTGAGTTATTCTTCTTATTCTGCAAGCTGTAGCTTTGATGAGCTGTCAAGGTATGAGAGAGGAGAGAAGTTTGCATTCGAGAGAAATAGATCAATCGTTATGGCGATAATTGTCAATTTTTCCCTGTTTTATGAGCGCCTCAATGGTGGCTTCTCGCTACTAGAGGCAAAACTGCTCAGGGATGTATTATTAAGATAATATGCTTAATGCCAAGCATTGTTCTCTTTTCACAGCTTTTTCTCCTTCATCTCGATATATTTCCTTACATCCTGCGGTGAGTGTATACCACGTATACTCGTTTCTTCGACTAGTGCAACATATACCGCGGGGTTCTCATAATTAATGGATAGCGACACACCGAACTCTCGCAGCTTGACGATTATCTGGTATATCTGTGCGGCTATATCATTATGGACAACCCTACTCTTTATACGCACAGCGACATGTATATCTTTACCAAATCGCTGAAAGGCATCACGATACAATGGTACCTCTTTTCCTATCCTTTGGTTCACTGCAGGTATACTGTAGACTTCTATTGATGTGAGTGATGTGTCGGCACCAAATATGTTTTTTATCATAGGATCAATATCCTTTTTGAGGTGTTTTGCCCATATCATATCGGGGTATCCATCCCAATAGTTATTACTGTATGGGTTATCCCCCGGAAAACCCTTCACCATAAATCGAATCGCGTGGTCACTTTTAGCATACGCCTCAGCCTTAGCAACACCATCTACTCCAAGGCCAGCTCCCTCGATTCGATAATTCTCTACTATAAATTCTTGACCATACTTACGTTTGAGGTATGACTGCATATGTGATTGAGCAATATGATCATCAATGGTAGATTTTGTGTAAAATATACCAAATATTACCAACATGATACCTGTCGGAATGATAATCATGTAGAGAACACCACGGAAGAGGATGGTGCGGAAGCTTAGTTTACTGTTATCGTTTGGTTTTTTATTGGACATATTTTCTGCTCTCAAGATCCCTATTTTAGCTACGCGACTATTAGTAGTGTAATTATGGAACTTTCTAGTTATTCTTTTAAAGGTTGTATTTTATAGGCAAGTGCACTTAGTGCAAGATATTGCTCTATTGTTATGTTCATATTTATAGACTCTCCTTTTCTTGAAACATTGTGGTTAATGTTTCTTGTGGTGTGGATTTTAATGCCATGATTGTTATATCCAAATCAAACTTCTTACCTCCAGCTGTTTGTGCTTGGTAGCGAATAGTAGTGTCAACAGTATCTGGCAGATCCTTTGCAAGCTCTTTAAGATTATCGACGATGCGCATTTTTTCCTGATATTCCCGTGTTTGGTGCGTTTTTTGAATAGTGATATTATATGGAATTTGCTGCTTATATTGTGCTGCCGCTTGTGTAAAATGTGGTATTACACCATCAACTTGTATATCTTTCGTTTGTAGCGTCATAGACGATTGGATGGTTACACTATACGCTACATCTTTACTAAAGATACGCTGAATAATAGGTTTGAGTCGATCAGTCTCTTCTTTTGACCATACAGCACCAGCATAGCCATCATGCTTTCCTGAGGATGAAAGCATAACAATGAAGCGGATGTCTGTGTGATTCTTCGGGTAGGCTGTTGCTTCAAACCACCCTTCTACACCAAGCCCACTTCCATTCTTTTCTGGTCGTTCGACGATAAATTCTTCACCATATTTACTATGTAGATATGTTTTCATTGCTGCTTGAGCTTGGCTAGCTTCAGCGCATAATTTGAGATAGAATCCACCAACAAGGAGAAGCATGATGACTGTTGGTACAACAATTACATAGAGGATACCGCGGAGAAGAATGGTGCGGAAGCTTAGTTTGGTATTATTATTTAGTTTCTTCTTGGGCATATTTTCTACCCTCACCCCCTACTTCCTACTCTCTGACTATTCTAGCACGAATATAGAACTTCTGATTTCCCCTTTTATGCGCTATATCAGTCTAGATGCCACATCGATAAACAGTCTCCATCCTACTCCTCATTCCTTATCAATCACCTCAACCATCAGTTTGCTTTTTTCAATACCTGGTTTACTGTCCCAGACTTATGTCTCTTCATGTTACCATCTCCTCTCTAGCGCTATCCAACCTGCTGCTACGGATGCTGCCACAGATAGCTCATTGTTCATGAGCATAGTTCGTAGCTCATCAGTTGTTAGCTGTATTACTTCAATATCCTCACTATCGTCAAGATGTTGCCTATGCTTTATAGTGACATTATTAGCAAAGACGATCGCTATCTTGACACGGCTATTCGTAGGGTCCTCAAAAAATGTAGGTCCCTCTACAAAAAGACTGGAGGCACCTCCAGTCTCTTCATATAATTCCCTTTTTGCAGCAATTAAAGCAGATTCACCCGCATCGATCTTACCTGCAGGAAATTCTATAACACTTTGCTGCGCTCCGTGTTTATACTGACGCACCAGTAAAAATTTGCCTTCATGAGTGCGTGGAACGATCAAAACGGCGTTCATACCCTCTCGCACATAATAATCATCGAGGACTTTGCCTGACGGGAGCCTGACGGTTTCAATATTTAGCTTGTACCACGGTGAGTCAACTAACTTCTTTTGACTTATAACGTTCCATTCTTGATTCATAGTATTATTGTAGTGCATTCTCATATCTAGCACTACCATCAACTGTAGCATAAGTAGTACAGGCGATGTCATACATCCATATATAAACAAGACATTTACACACTCACGGTTCCCTTTCACATTGTGATACACCGTACATCATAAGACTCCAGCGACACATAACAAGTGAGCCCAAGACGTGTTAGTTTTTATCTCTTCTCGTATGTAGTAAAATACTATACATGAATACTCAAGCGCACCACGTTATTACCAACGAACACTTGATTGATGAGGCGCTATCTCGCTCAGTTGCCGAAATTCTTCCGAGTAAAGACAGCCTCAAAAAGGAGCTACAAAGTGGCCGCCGTCTCACATTCTATCTTGGTATTGACCCAACTGCGAACTATGTTCATCTTGGGCACTCAACAAATTATCTGATACTCGAACGGTTCCACGCTCTTGGCCACCGGATTATTGTGCTAATTGGCGACTTTACCGCGATGATCGGTGATCCGAGCGATAAAACCTCGATGCGCGTACAGCTAACACGCGAACAAGTGCTGGAGAACCTGCAGACATTTAAGGCGCAAATTGGCAAGATTCTAGACTTTAGCGATATCGACAACCCGATAGAATTCCAGTTTAATTCGGAGTGGCTCTCCAAGCTAACATTTGAAGATTCCGTGGAGCTTGCCTCCAACTTTACCGTGCAGCAGATGCTCGAGCGCGATGCGTTCAAAAAGCGAGTCGCTGCCGAGAAGCCACTCTTCGTCCATGAGTTCTTCTATCCGCTGATGCAGGGCTACGATTCTGTGGCAATGGATGTTGATGTGGAGATTGGTGGCACCGACCAAACATTCAATATGCTGGCTGGCCGTACATTGCTCAAGCGCTACAAGCAAAAAGAAAAGTTTGTCATGACAACCACACTGCTCGAAAACCCAGAAACTGGCGAAAAATTAATGAGCAAAAGCCTTGGTACCGGTGTGGGTCTCGATCTGAATGCCAAAGATATGTTCTTCAAAATCATGCAGCTGGCGGATGCGGGTATTTACCAGTGTTTTGTGGATTGTACGCGCCTGCCTATGAGTGAGATTGCTATAATTAAAAATCGGCTCAACGACGGAGAAAACCCACGCGATATCAAAAAGGATCTTGCCCGAGAGATAGTGTCAATGTACCACGGAGCGAGCGCCGCCGTTGATGCTGAGCAGCAATGGGTCTCTGAGGTAAGCCAGAAGAATCTTGCCAAGGATATTGACGTCATTCAGGCAGATGTCCATGAGTCAATTATCGATATCATTGTTCGACTGGGTATCACAAAAAGTCGCGGCGAGGCCAGACGGCTCATCAAGCAAAATGCCGTGAAGATCAATGACTCCAAAATTTCCAGCGAAGATACACCACTTGCTAACGGTGACATTTTGCGTGTTGGTAAGAAACATACCCTCAAGGTAGTTTTACGCTCATATCAATGATGCATTATTGTATAAAACTGGTGTTATACACCTGCTGTAAAAAACATTCATCTGCTATCTTCTGGAGAATTACATGTGTTTGACGCATGTTAATGCGCTACTCTAAAATTAGACGCGTATAAGTACTTTTGTCGCAACCAACTCAGCATCCATCAACCAGTCAGCTACTCATAGCCCAGCATATCATACGCCGTGGCTGCCATATACGCCTGGAGCCGCCGCACTGCCTGAGCTGCCTCAGGAGCGGGCTGGGCGCTGCACACGGCATAATACCCTACTAGGCCAGCAAGCAGCGGCCGGTTCAGCTCAGCCTGCCAGGCCTGCACATCGTAGCCGCGGCGCGCCATATCGAGCAAGAACTCGGTTGCACTCCACCGCCTTGGCACATAGGCTGCCCACTGCCAATCAATCAGCTTCACCATATCCTGGGCGGCATGGTAGGCAATCGTCTCACTCCGTACATCGCCATGGCTCAACCGATCGCACGGCTGGTCGGCTACCTGCTGAGCCAATGCCGCGAGATCAGCTAAGCGCTCGGTATTATCAAGCACGGCGCAAAACTGCTCGTAGCGCCGGCGAATCACTGGCTTACTGGCTTGCTCGGCCCAGGAGCGGTACGTCTGCTGGAGCTCCTCACGCCGCGTCGCATCATCGCAAAGTAACCGAAGCCCCTGGCATTGCACCACTCGGTCAAACGCCGTAGCATGCAGCGCAAGCGTCTCAGCCGCCGCCTTGGGCAGCTGCGTCTGCTCAAGCTGAGTAATCGCCCGCAGCACCGCCGCTATATAGCGCTGGCTCACCGGCGTATCCGCTACATCAGGCGGCTGCCACTGCCAGCCATCCTTGGCAATATACGCCTGGCTGAGCATAATCACCCGCTCATCATCATACTGAACAAACTCCGTCACTAGAGGCGAACCGGCCTGCTGCAACGCCTGGATCACCGCATCATCTTTGCTCAGAGCCGCTGCCAATGCAGCGTGGTTCGAAGCTTCTGGATCAGCTTCCTTGACAAACACCGACTGCGTCCCAGCCAGTGCAACAGCTCGTCGACACCCGGTTGACGCGCCCTCAATCGGCACCACCCGCACCTGATCACGCGCCACTTTGCAGTGCTGCGCTACCATCGCAAGCGCCGATGGGCTCAAAACCTGGGGAGACGACGACTGACTCATACCTCTAGTATAGCAAAGGTGAGGTAAATCGCCATACCAACCAAGACGTGGCCCATCTCTCACGCTCCGCCTCCCCGCAAGCAAAAAATGCAAAAACCCGCCATGCAAGCGGGTCTTTGGCATTGACACTAGCTACCCCTAGCCTATGGCCGATCGGTCACCATGTCAGGGTGATGGTTCACCTCCATCGTCTGCGGCGATGGCCCATAGACCCGGACGCTCACATAGTCCTTGGGTGAGTAGGTACATGTCGAGAAGAGACCATGGCGATCACGGCAGTCATCGTGCTGCACCATCACAATAGCTCGGTTACCTTCTTTGGTAATTTTTGTTGTCGGCTCTTTGACACCCTTCATCTGCAAGTAATCTACCTCAACACGCGGCTTCTCGGCGTAGCCACCATAGCTCGCCCGAGTTGTCCCATCGACACGCACTGTGGTGGCATCGGCTACGTCAACTACCTTGGTGCGCTGCACGTCGCGCATTTGGCGATCGAGACTCATCCCCGCATTCATGCCACCAACCGCTAGGCCAGAGATAGCAACCGCCCCAACGAGGAGCATCGCTAGCATCGCAATGCCAACTGGCCGCTTCAGCCGCCAGGCAAAGATACTCCATGCACCGAGTGAGAGCAAAGCAGTCAGCGCCACGCCGCCGAGCACTGCACAGCCATACGCCAACCACAGCCAGCTCTGCGCAGCAAAGTCGCCCATGTTTGAGACCATAGTCGCGCTCATTACGCCACCGACCATCAGTGCAACAAGTGCGCCCAGCGCCATTATCAAGACCCCGCAGCCTATCATAATGCGCAGCACCTTCGCTGCAGTCTGAGCTGCTTGGCTACCACCGGCAGGCTCGGCCGCGGCTTTTTTTAAGCTATCAAACGTCACTGGCTTACCTGCCATCCGCAGCTTATCCGACGCCGTCACTGCTGGTGGAATAGAAAGCCACATCACGATATAGATCAGCAGCGCCGTCCCAAACGTCATAAAAGGTGAGACGATCGCCAGCAAGCGAATCCACAGCGGGCTAATCCCAAAGTATGCTGCTACCCCAGCACACACCCCACCGATCAGCGCATGATCTGTATCGCGCATCAGCTGCTTGGGTGCCCCGTCCGCGAGAGCCGCCTCAGCTGCATCTCGCAGCGCAGCATCGTCGTCTCCTGCCTCGGTTTCACTGGCAAACTCCCGAGGTTCACCCATCTGACCGCGCAGCGCTGTGACATCCTCAGTAGTCACTACACCATCGCGCGTCACACCGCGCTCGGCGAGCAGCTCGACCATCCGCGCTTCGATCTCGCGCATTGCTTCTGGCTCGGCATGCATCCGCTGCTGAATCGATGCCAGATACTCTGCCAGCGCGTGCTTTGCCTCCACCTCAACGCTAAATGGCGTCTTGGCAAGGTGGATATTGGTAATTTCCTTCATGAGATATCCTCCTTACAACTTCTCTATTGTACTACTTAGTGCCGCAATATTGTGTTTGAGCTGCTTGGTTACCTCTGTGCCAAACGGCGTGGCTGTATAGTATTTGCGCGGCGGCCCTTGCTCACTTTCTTTCCATTCGTGTTGCAAGAGCCCGTCCTTTTGCAAGCGACTCAATAATGGGTAGATCGTTCCCTCCACCACCATCAGGTCAGCCTGACGGAGCTGCTGGATGATCTCGCTGGTGTAGCGTGGCTCCTTGGCACACACCACCAGCACGCAGTACGATAAGAAGCCTTTGCGCAGCTGCGTCGTTAGCGCCTCGGCATAGTCAGTTGCATTCATCAGTGCCCCCCTGGGATGTTATGGCGTGTAACACGCCCGTCTTTGATCACCACTTGATAATCACATTGCTTGGCTAGATCCGCATCGTGCGTCACAATAATCAGCGTTGTGCCATGCTCACGCTGCTGGCGAAAGAGCAGCTCCTCGATCTGGGTGCCCGTCTCGCTATCCAGGTTACCAGTTGGTTCATCGGCAAACAGGATCTTCGGCTCGCCCACAATCGCTCGGGCAATCGCCAGGCGCTGCTTCTGCCCGCCGGATAGATCCTTGGCCTTATTGTGCTTTTTGCTCGCCAGGCCGACCGCCTCGAGCGCCTGGTTCACCTTGGCACTGCGCTGCGCCCGCGGCACGCCAGCGATCTCCAGCGGTAGCATCACGTTGCTCACCACGCTATCATTACCCTCGACAAAGAAACTCTGGAAGATAAAGCCAATCGTGCGTGCCCGGAAGGCATCAACCTGCCGCGGCTTCATCTGCAGGATATCCTGCCCGCCGATTAGCACCTGCCCCGTTTGCGGCCGGTCGAGGCCAGAGATAGCGTGCATCAGGGTGGACTTACCCGAGCCGGATTTGCCGAGGATAGCTACACTCGCGCCTCCGGGAATGGTGAGGTTGATGTCATTGAGTGCCTTAAATTGGTTGTGCTTTTTGCCATAGGTTTTGGTAATATGCCGTAGTTCAATCATGTCCTTCTCCTTATTCTATTCTGTCCTTAGTGCCTCGATTGGGTCAAGCTTGGTTGCTTTGCGGCTTGGCAAGTAGCTGGCAATAATGCCGAGGATAGCTAGTAGTGCCACCAGGGCAACCATCTGCCAGGCTTCGGGTAGAAGCAGCTGCATACCCTCCTCAAACTTGAGCTTCTCAACAATCCAGGGGTTGAGTAGGCTCAGCAGGCTAGCCCCGCCCGCACCAATCGCACCACCGATGATACCGATCAGGGCAGCCTCGTAGCGGAAGAGCTTACCAACATCACGGCTACGCATCCCCAGCGCCTTCATGAGGCCAATCTGCTGCGTTCGCTCCAGCACTGAGATGTACATAGTGTTAATAATCCCAAACATACTGGCCAGCAAGGCAAGGGCACCAAAGGCGAGCAGAGCATACTGCGCCCCATTGATAAGACTGAGCATACCTTCCTTTGCTTCAGTAAAGGTCTGGGCTTGGTAGGTACCACCACCACCGAGCTTCACGACGGCGTCTTTCACGGCAGCGGCGTTTTCATCGCTGTCCGCCCGTATTACTGCGCTTGGGTACTGGTTGGGTGTGCCTGGGGCTTTAGTCTTTTGGTTGATGAGCAATGCATCATCGGTGGCAATTGTCACGCCAGGCTGGTAGCCAATTGATGTCATACCGGCTGTTTCGACCGCCACAATAGTCAGCTGGGCATCATGCGTCCCGCCCGGCCCCTGAGCATGGAGCGTCACCGTCTTGCCGATTGCATCCTGAGCCGAGGCAAAGCCAAAGTCGGCCAGATATTCCTTGGCAAGGATGGCTTGGCCAGACACCAGGTCGGTACCATCATCAGTCTTCGTCAGCTCACCGGCCACAATCTTGGATGATTTACCCTCGTTCTTGACGTTGATGGAGGCAATCAGCCGCTTGTGGTTAGCCGGGCTCTCCACATAGCGCACCGCCTGGGTTACATTCGCGTACGGCCGCACCGTCTTGACGTGATCCAGCTTGCTGAGCTTGGCGACATCATCATCGCTCAGCACGAGGGTGCCGCTCTCATTCACCGCCTTATTTTTGCCATATTCAGGCAACTTCTTCTCGTTACGGGCGTGCGTCACATACACCGTCGAGGCACTACCGGCACTATCAATCACCGAGGTCAAGAAAGCCCGGCCGCCATTGCCCAGCATCAGCGCCAAACCAATTGTAAATGCTCCCACTGACATCGCCAGTGCTGTTAGTGCTGTGCGAGCCTTGGCTTGGCGTAGGTTCCGCCCTGCTCGCTTGATTATATCGATTCTCCTCATTCGATACTCCTTACTATATTATTGTTATTGCCTGGTACTATGCTATACAAGGTATACTGAAATGTCAAGTAGTTTGAGAAATAAAGTACTAGGTATACCACACTCACCACAGAACAGTGCCATCAAAAATAGACACCAGCGCTCTTTGCACCAGTGTCTATCTACTTCTCTCTTCGCGAATATCCTACGACACAATAATTGTCCCTTGCTCACCGGCCACAGCAGCTGCGGCATGCTCTAGGTTGGCAATGATGGCGCGCCGACCAGACTTTGCCACAAAATTGAGCGCGGCCTGCACCTTCGGTAGCATACTACCCGACGCAAATTGCCCCTGCTCGGCATAAGCCTGCATCTCCTGGCTGGTCGTCCGGCCAATCGCACGGGCCTGCGGCGTACCATAGTCGACCATCGCGTTATCGACGGCCGTGAGGATCACCAAGGCTTCGGCATCAATCGCATCAGCCACCACTGCAGCGGTAAAGTCCTTATCGATCACCGCCTCGACGCCGGCCATACCCTGCGCCTCATTCTCAACCACCGGAATCCCGCCGCCGCCCGCTGTCACGACAGTCAAGCCAGCATCAAGCAAGGCACGCACCGCACCTTCTTCGACCACACGCTGCGGCCGAGGTGATGGCACGACGCGGCGCCAGCCTCGCCCCGCATCTTCTTTGAAGACGAAATCGCGCCCCGCTGCCGACTGCTGCGCCTCAGCCTCGGAAGCATAAAAGACCCCGATTGGCTTGGTAGGATTCGCAAACGCCGGGTCATTCGCATCCACCACCGTTTGTGTCACCATCGTCACGGCGTGGTTTGGCATACCACGGCGAGCAAACTCGTTCGTCAGCGCCTGCTGCAGCCAGTAGCCGATCTCCCCCTGGCTCATCGCCCCGCACGTATCAAGCGGCATCGTCGGCACCTCAGGAGTATTAATCGCCTCCTCATGGAGCACAATATTCCCCACCTGTGGCCCATTGCCATGGACGATCACCAGCCGATGCCCAGCCGCAATCAGCGGCACCAGCTGAGCTGCCGTCTCGCTCGCCACTCGCTGCTGCGCAGCCGCACTTGCTTCACCTTGTTTTTGGAGGGCGTTGCCGCCCAATGCAATCACAATTGTACTCATCTTAAAACCTCAACGACATGCAGGTCAAACTGCCGGTTATTTTTTCAAATTCACTAGTATCGATTAGTTCTACGTGGTAGCCACAGTCGCGGATCTGCTGCTCAATCTTGGGAAAGCCCTGCGGCACGATCACCGTACCATTAATCCACAAGCTATTCACCGCATAGTACTCATCGTCATCCACCACCAGCTTATTAAATGTTGCAAAGGCTGGGTGGTGCTCATAGGCCTTCGCGACAATCAAGTTGTTGTTATCTAAGTAAACCACATCATCCTTCAGGTGCAGAATCCCTGTCACCTCAACCGTCTCGGCCGTCATGCCATAGCGCTCAAGAATAGCAGTGATCTGCTCGGCCGCCGCTTGATTGGTGCGGTGGCTTAGGCCAATGTAGTAGTGGTCGCCCACCATCATAATATCGCCAGGGTCGACAGTACCCGGTGCCTCGACCTGCTCAATCGTATCATAATGCTGGCTGAGCGCCTGGCGCAAATCGGGCAAGCTCGCCTCACCGCGCCGACTCTCCGCCCCAGGCCGCGACAAAATCGCCACCCCATGCGGCGTACATAGAGCATTATCCTCAATAAAGACGCTATCCGGATACTCCTCATTGGGCTCTAAGACCGTCACCTCAAGGCCGCACTGGCGGAGCAGCGCAACGTACTGATCGTACTGCTGCATTGCCCGCTCATAGTCTGGCTTCCCCTTCTCCGGCGTCTGGCTAATGCCGTTGATCAAGCTACGGCTTGGCCGGCGGGTAATCGCGTAATGAAACATCACACTCCTTTCTCTTATGCAATGCGGTGCGCCTTTCTCGGCGCACCGCATGATTACTTGTTAGTTAAACAGCTTGGGCATCGTAATACCAAGTGTTTTATCCAGCCCACCAGTCAGCAGCTGGAATAGCGCATAGGCGAGCGCTACCAGTAGTGCTGCGACGAGCAGCCACTCAAGCGTCGTAAATGGCTTCTTGCCTTGCTGCTTGCGCATCAGGCCATAGACCACAATACCCGGCACATACAAGAACACCGTCACCAGTAAGTTTTCCACTCCCGCGGCATAGACCAGCCAGACGCTATACACACTAGCCATCACACCAACAAAGATATTGGCCGCCCGACCCTTCGTCTCTGGCTTCTCGAGAGCCGAGTACTTCAGCTGATAGAAGGCCGTCAAGGCATAAGGCACAAGAATTGCCGATGTCGCAATCGCAATACCAATGTTATACACCGAGCCACTCGTCAGCGGTATCGTCAGGATAAAAAACTGCACCAAAGCGTTGGTCACCAGCAGCGAGTTCTTTGGCACGCCAACCTTGTTCTCTTTGGCAAAAAACGTCGGAAAAGTGCCAACCTTTGCCGCTTGGTAGGGCAGCTCAGCCGCAAACATCGTCCAAGCCAGCCAGCCACCAAGCACCGCAATGATCAAGCCACTATTGACCAGCCAGGCGCCCCACGGCCCAACCACCTTCTCGAGCAAGAGCGCCATCGCTGGGTCTTTGAGGCCAGCCAGCTCCGGCTGCGTTGCCACGCCGAAGGCGAGGACGGTCATCAAGACATAGAGCGCAAGCACAGCCGCAAAACCAATGAAAGTCGCCTTAACGACATCGCTGCGCTGCTTAGCCCGGCCAGAGAACACAACCGCACCCTCGATACCAATGAACACCCAGACGGTAACGATCATCATGCTCTGCACCTGGCTGAGCACCGACCCAAGACTGAAATTACTGCCAGCCAAGCCCCAGAGATCCTTCGAGAAGATATTAAGCTTAAAGGCAGCAATAATCGCCACAAGGAAGACCATCAGCGGGACAATCTTGGCAATCGTGATGAGCAAGTTCACTACACTCGCCGTGCGCACACCACGGAGAATCAGGCAATGCACACCCCAGAGCAGGATAGACATACCAATCGCCGAGGCCCAGTTTTGGCCGTCAGCAAACAGCTGCGGGAAGAAATAGCCAAGCGCCGAGAAGGCAGTCACGGCATAGGCGATGTTGCCAATCCAGGCTGAGATCCAATACCCCCAAGCCGAGTTGAACCCAACATATTTGCCAAACCCTGCCTCGGCATAGCTATAGATGCCGGCGTCAAGGTCGGGGCGCTTCTCAGCAAGATTGCGAAAACTCAGGACGAGGAACACCATCCCGACCCCAGTAACGAGCCACGCGATAATCGTCGCCAGTGGCCCAGCCGACTCTGCGGTATTACGGACAAGATTGAAGATACCAGCCCCAATCATGCTGCCGATAACAAGCCCGGTGAGTGATCGCCACCCCAGCTTGCTCTCTTGTTGTGTTTGTTGTGTTGTCATATGTGAGGCCCCCTATGCCTCAGTTACTTTGTTATAACGTCAGTGCCATCACTGCCTTGATCGTATGCATGCGGTTCTCCGCTTCGTCGAAGACCACACTGTGCTCGCTGCGGAACACCTCGTCCGTCACTTCCATACTCTCGAGGCCGTAGTCTTGGTAGATCTTCAGCCCCGTCTCGGTATTGAGATCGTGGAAGGCCGGTAAGCAGTGCAAGAACTTAACGTGTGGATTGTGTGTTTCATCGAGCATGGCACGATTCACTTGGTAAGGCTTAAGCAAGGCAATCCGCTCAGCGAACTGCGCCTCCTCACCCATCGACACCCACACGTCGGTATAGATCGCATCAGCTCCCTCCAGAGCCGTCACGCGGTCATCCGTCACGGTAATCTGTGCGCCAGTCTCGGCGGCAATTGCCCGAGCGAGATCAACCAGCTCACTGCTCGGGTGCAGCTCAGCTGGCGCTAAGATACGGAAGTCAACACCCATCTTGGCCGAGCCAATCATCAAGCTGTTCGCCATATTATTGCGCCCATCACCGACAAAGACCAGCTTCGTGCCAGCCAGCGGCCCAACATGCTCCTCAAGCGTCATAAAGTCGGCCAAAATCTGCGTCGGGTGGAACTGGTCGGTCAAACCATTCCACACTGGTACGCCAGCGTGCTTGGCCAAGTCTTCCACTGTCGAGTGCTTAAAGCCGCGGAACTCAATCCCATCAAACATCCGGCCCAGTACCTTCGCGGTGTCCTCAACCGACTCCTTCTTGCCGAGCTGGATGTCATCCTTACCGAGAAACTCTGGCGCAACCCCGAGGTCATTGGCCGCGACCGTAAAGGCACAGCGCGTGCGTGTCGAGTTCTTCTCAAACAAGAGGGCGACTTGCTTACCCTCGTGTAAGCGGTGCGGCACGCCCTCGCGCTTAAGCTTCTTAAGCTCGTGCGCGGTGTCGAGCATCTGCCGGATTTCCTCTGATGAAAAGTCCTTGAGGGCTAGGAATGAGCGGTTTTTTAGATTGGTTGGTAGGTTCATTTACACATCCTCTCGTATTAGTGGCATACTCATGCAGCGTGGCCCGCCACGGCCCCGGCCAAGCTCCGAGCCAGTAATCTCCAGCACTTCGACGCCTGCCTCACGCAGTTTTTGGTTGGTGACGTAGTTGCGGTCGTAGGTGACCACCACCCCAGGAGCAATCGCCAAGGTATTGCTACCGTCATTCCACTGCTCGCGCGCTGCAGCGATATCGTCACCGCCACCGCATTCGATCAAGGTAATCGACGGCACGCCAAGGGCTTGGCTGAGCACCTGCTCAAGATTATGTTCTTTGGTAATAGTTGGGTAGGCCTGCCCGTCTGCCTTATGCAAGACGAAGATATTCATCCGCCCCTCAAAGCCTCGAATCTCTGGGTGGATGGTAAATTTATCGTGGTCAATCATCGTAAAGACGGTATCCAGATGCATAAAGGCGTGACTCTTAGGAATCTCAAGCGCAATCACCGTGTCAAAATTCGACTCGGCAAAGAGCTTCGTCGCCATCAGCTCAATCGCCTCTGGCGAGGTGCGCTCACTAATACCGATGGCCATCGTGTGGTTATTAAGCACCAGCTCATCACCGCCCTCAATCGAGAATGGTTGGCTTCGGTCATACCAAACCGGCACATTCTTGCCAGCAAAGCGCGGATGGAAATCGATAATATAGCGCATAAAGAGCGACTCACGCCGCCGAGCTGGCCAGTGCATCTTGTTGATCGTCAGACCTTGGCCAATCGCCGCTGCTGGGTCGCGCGTGAAGTATAGGTTGGGCATTGGGTCGAGATAGAAGGGATATTGCTCATGCGCCACCATCGTGTGGAGTTGCTGCTGCTCAGGCGGCAGGCTAATCTCATCTTTGCGCACCCCCGCCATCAGCTTGCGCACCATCTGGCGTGGCTCCATGCTCAGCAAATACTCGGCAAGCGTCCGCGATGCGCGTTGGTTGTCTTGTTTTGACGCTACCAGCATCTCAACAACAAATTGCCGCCGCACTGCTTCGTCAGCAAGTGCCTCGGCGGCAAGTTCATCCAAGTACAACACTTCGACCCCACGCGAGCGGAGCAGCTCCGCGAAGCGATCATGCTCCTCCTGCGCAACCTTGAGATACGGAATATCGTCAAACAATAGGCGCTGCAAATGTTCTGGCGTGAGATGCTCGAGCTCCTCACCCGGCCGATGCAAGAGCACTGTCTTCAACCGGCCAATTTCTGATGTAATATGAATTGGATCGTCCACCTTTTCCCCCTGTGTGGCTTATAGTTGATGCTTTCATTGTAGCATGTTCTGAGGTAAGTGCAATGGATAACAGGTGTCACGAATATGAAACTGAATGATGAATCACAAAAGCTTATTTTTGCTATTATTACCATAATAGTCTATCATGGTTTTGTATGAGGCAGGGGTCTATCACAACAAATGGAGTTATTCTTCATCACCACGAGAATGCAACTATTGTCTACCTTACACAACAAGGCTATGATATTACAATCATTCCACCCGATCAACGAAAAGGAGTCCATACACCAGACATTATCATGCTCAACAAGCGGTGGGAGATGAAATGTCCAATCGGCCGAAGTCCACACACTATCAAACGCGCATTTAAGGTTGCGATTCATCAATCTGAGTACATTATTTTTGACCTTCGTCGATCGAAAATAACCGATGCAGTTAATATTGCCCGACTTAAGAAAGAGTTTCATGATATCAAACGAGTCAAACGGCTGATTATTATTCCAAAGTCAAAGAAGATTATTGACATCAGTAAATAATTCCGCTACTATTTAGACACGGGGTGGCGTCACCGTGGTTCTGCGGAGACGACACCCCTATCTTGATACTATCATCACTCTACCAACTGCGTACCAGCCGTTGGTTATTTTTTTGCGGTCATAACCGCCAAGCTCGCCTCCACCCGGCAGCGGAATCTAGGGTGCATCTGTAACCACGCATCGGCTGCCCGGGCCGCGCCAGGCAGCGCCTCATTGGCATAATCATCCACCACCAGCACTGCATCAGGAATCAGCTTCGGCGCCACGAGCCGGAGTGAGTCCATAATCGACTGGTAATAGTCGCCATCGAGAAAGGCAAACATAATATCCTCCGGCACATCCTGCGGGGTAAGCTCGGCAAACCACGCCTTGTGCACCACTGGCGGGCGCAGCCCGGCTTTCTTGAACTGCTGGAAAAATCCCTTGCGCGTTGCAGCAAGCTCCCCTGCCACAAACTGCTCACCAGCTGCGCTTACATCTTGTGTCGTCTTCTCTGGCAAGCCAGCAAACGAATCATAGACATGAAAGACCCCCGCATACTGGTAGGCATCAAGCAAGCGCCGAATAAACAAGCTCGTCGTCCCCACATAGCAGCCAAATTCAACAACCGACCCCTGGCAGCCAGCCCTAAGAAGTCGCTCGAGCTCGCAGAGCAAAACCCGCAGCTCGCGCTCGTCCACTTGGTCGGAGATGATTGGGTAGGTGCGGAGAAGTTGGTCGGTAATCATTATTGGCTACTATAGCAAATAATTGCCTATGATGCTATTACCCGGCTTATTTTGGTGCTTTCTCCCGTACATATCCCATTTGTATGCCATTTGATCGAAATTATTCTGGCGAGCATGACCAGTATACGGTATACTATAGACATGAAAGTCACCAGCCCCGCCTTCAACAACAACGCCAAAATACCAAAGATCTATTCGCGCTTCGGCGGCAACCAGCGACCACCTCTCGCCATCAGCGATGCCCCTGATGGTACGCAGAGCCTTGCTGTGGTGTGCTATAGTCCCGACGCACCCTTCATTGGCGGCTTCTACCATTGGATCGTCTGGAATCTCCCACCCACCACCACAGAAATCGGTAGCGACTACCTCCCCCACGGCGCCATCGAAGGCACCACCACCTGGGGTAAGCCTGGCTGGGGTGGCCCACACCCTACCTTTGGCACACACCGCTATCAATTCTTCGTCTATGCGCTCAACACTGTGCTCGACCTCCCCGCCAAAACACGCCCTAAAAAATTCTCCAAAGCAATCGCCCCACACATCATCGAGCGCACCATGCTGACAGGAAACTTTGGCGCACTGGACATATTTGATTTGCGGTAATATCGGTAGAGTAGGTAGGGTACTCGCACCCCATTGGTTTCAAGCTCATCTACTCTTATCCACTGCTTCTTTGGGTGACACTATACGTCTACATAAAGTATGTCATTCAGTTTATTCATCACA
>CALIAC010000004.1 GCA_938041555.1 uncultured Candidatus Saccharibacteria bacterium
GCTGCCGAGCACAAGCGGATAATCTTTCCCGGTGCCACCAGCAAAAGGCGTACCATCGCGCTTACCAACAAAGTCAATTGTCACTTCATCGCCGTCCTGGGCTGCTTCATCAGTGTCCGTACGCTCGGCCATGCTGTGGCGAATCCGGTCAAGGATCTCCGTTACTTCTTCTGGCGTAACGGTTATCTTCGCTGGCTTGAGCTTGAGTTTCTTATAGTCACCGAGAGTAATCGTGGGCATAACCTCTGCCTCAGCAGTAAATTCCAGCTCGCTACCAGGTACAAACTTCTTAATCTCCACCTCTGGGCGTTCAAGCACCTGCACGTCACTCTCGAGGAAGGCTGCAGCAACTGCTTTGCTCAGGGCGTTATTAAGTGTCTCCTCGGCGAGGTGTTCTGGATTGGTATTCTTTGCAACCAACTCGAGCGGGGCATGACCCTTGCGGAAACCATCAACTTTAGTCGTCTTGGCGAGTTTACGCAAAGCAACCTGGCGAGCTGCCTCCAGTTCGTCTGCACCGACGGTAATCGTGGCGCGTACTTTAGTGTCTGATAGGTGGTCTAGTGTCGTCTTCATAGTTGGTTATTGTATCATATGTCGCTGGTGGTGTGAAATAGGCATGCGACAGACCCAAGTATGCATGTGTATATATGCTGTTTCACAAGATGAGCAAAACGGGAAGCTAACAGAGATGAGCTATAGCTGTCATAGAGGCATAGATGGTGATACTACGATAAATCAAAGTCATCATCTTCACTGCGCGATGGCTGACGACGGTAATCCTTAACGGCACTGACGACGCGCTCCAGGCTGAGCTTTTGCTCCTCGCTCGTCGCAATATTCTTGAGGGTGTAAATCTCGTTCTCCAGCTCATCCTCACCAACAAAGAGGAAATATGGGATCTGTTTCTTGATTGCTGCCTTGAGCTGCTTGTCTAGTTTGCGGCCAGTGAAATCGACTTCCACATTGACGTCCTCATCGCGCAGGTCATCCGCTAGCTCGAGCGCACCGCGCATTGCCCCACCAAGGACGATCATATAGATATCGGTTGTGGAGCTAAATTCTGGTAGCAGCTGATGCGCCTCGAGGAAGAGCTGCATCATCGATAGGCCCGGTGCGAAGCCGACCGCACTGATAGGCTCAGCGCCAAACATCCCTACTAAGCCATCATAGCGCCCACCACCAAAGAGCGAACGGTTATTATCTGGATGAGTATCAAAGAACTCAAACACCGTACCGGTGTAATAATCCAATCCACGCATGAGCGTGATATCGAAGATGGCATTCGTCACGCCACTACGCTCAAGTAGTGTAAAGAGCCGCTGCACATCGCGCACCGCCTCACTATCGCGAATCGATTCGGGGAGATCGGCCATAGTACGTGCCGTCAAGAGCTGAGCAATCCGCTGCAAGCCGACCGGTGCCGCCGCCTCACCAAAGATCTCAATCGCCTGGTCGCGAAAAGCCTGTGGTGGAATCTTATTCTTACGATCAAACAGCCGGATCATCAGCTGAGCCTGCACGGCATCGAGCTCAAGAAACTGCGCCATCATAAGGTTAATCAATTGGCGATTGTTGATGCGAATAGTGTACATGTCGTCCGTCGCGCCAAAGGCCTTCATGATACGGCTACCAAGTGCGATAATCTCGGCCTCGGCCTGCATGTTATCAACACCAAATATATCGACATTCATCTGCCAAAATTCGCGCTCTCGCCCCCGTTGTGGTCGCTCATAGCGCATAAACTGGGCAATACTAAACCAACGCGCTGGATAAGCGATCTCT
Source organism: uncultured Candidatus Saccharibacteria bacterium (assembly GCA_938041555.1). Lineage (GTDB taxonomy): Bacteria > Patescibacteriota > Saccharimonadia > Saccharimonadales > Saccharimonadaceae > Saccharimonas. Next base: position 1,786 of record CALIAC010000004.1, read on the forward strand.
TGGCGGTGCTTGGCAATCATCCGGCTTACGCTCGGCGTCATCTCAGGACGGATCGCTACCTGTCGATCACCACGATCAATAAACTGATACGTCTGGTCATTCACTAACTCGTCACCACTCTTGGCGGCATATACTTCAACTGGCTCAAGCAGTGGTGCATCGTATTCTTCGTAGCCGTAGCTCTTGGCGACGTGACGCCAGGTTTGAAAGATGTATTTGCGCACGCGAAGATCTTCCGGATACCAATCCCGCGCCCCCCGATATGATTCCGATGAAAGTTTTGTCATAGTTACTGCTATTTTTGCATAAACGGCATGGAAAAACAAGCCCTTGGCCGGATTCACTACTCTGCAAAGCGTCATTCCACGCTGATTGCAAACGATATATTGCTCTGCTCGCCCTTCTCTTGCCCGATAGCTGAAGAAAGATAGATTATAGGCCGTAGATCTCTATCTGAGCGGTGCGGTCTATGCAAGATGCCACCTCACCTCTCACCCGAGCGCAGCCGATGCTGCTGCACCCAAGCATACATCGCAATACCCGCTGCTACGCCGACATTGAGGCTACGCGTACTGCCAAATTGCTCGATCGCGGCAATGGACGTGGCTCGCTCGAGCAGCTCAGGGCGAATACCAGGCCCCTCTGCCCCAAACAAAAGCACGGCACTACGCGGCAGCGCGACCGAGTGAAGTGGCTCTGAACCAGCAACATTATCGACCGCAATGAGTGGCCGGTCAGCAATAGCCTGTAAGAAATCTTCAACCGTTTGGTGATAATGCACGTGCAGATACGTGTCCGTCATCATCGCGCCACGCTTATTCCACTGCCGCCGACCAATAATATGAACATGCCGCACCCCAAAGGCATTGGCACTGCGGACGATCGTCCCCATATTGAAATCGCGCACGACATTATCAATCGCAATATGAAGTGCCGAGCCATGCTCATCAAGATCGGCAACGATCGCTTGGTGAGGCAGCCCTTTATAGCGGTCTACGACATTGCGACGGTCGGTTGCCGCAGGGGCAGAGTGTTGGGTGCGCTTCATCGTGCTCATTAGTTATATTATGCTGCTATTCCTATGGTATTAGCGTCATTTTTTTCGGCAGGCTGCTGCGCCATCCCACTGATCTCGCGAATGATGCGGATACTATCTTCGGTAAGCTCTCCATGCGCTGGCTGGCCTGTGCGTGATGATATAGCCAGGCCGTACAGTAAGCGTCCTGCAGTATCTGGCGTAAGATCTTCGCCTGATCGTGTAGCAATTAAACCTAGCGCACCAACCATCCGTCGGCGCACCTCAGCATACTGCTTATCTCCAGCTTCACCCGAGTTGGCGGTGCCGCACTGCTTTCGGATTTCTTCGTTTTTTGTCGTATCCACTTTAGTTTGTCGAACTTTTGAGACGATGAATGGATAGAGGTCATGTCATTACTCCTTGTATAATGTAAAATAGCGGCAGCCCCGCCACAGTTTATTTACCTGATTGTACCACAAAACTCTTTACGCAGCGCCGAAATTCGTATACAATACACGGTAAGAGCCTGTAGTGTGTATATCTGCGGATGTGGCGGAATTGGTAGACGCGCTAGCTTCAGGTGCTAGTGCCCTGCGGGGCGTGGAGGTTCAAGTCCTCTCATCCGTACCAGCAAGCTCTTACCCGAACCCACCCCAGTCGAAACAGCCTGAGATGCGGTTCCAGATGATGAACAACGCTCACCCACCAGGGTGGGCGTTGTTCGTGTTGTGGGGCTCTTGGGCGTGTTGCCCGCTGTATAACGCGCTCTCGCGGAAGTGTTGCGGAATTTGATGTAGTCTGTATTAATCAGAAGACTGGTGCTTTTTTGTATCGGTTGTCCGAAATATCATCAATCCACAACGACTAACCCTTCGACTGCAGCATTGCGTTACTATGTTAGCTGTGATTAAATATAGCTATGTGTGAAGCTCTACCCCCCCCAGGATGTACCAAAGCAACCCGAAAATGACCTACTGCCTTGGAATACTTCCAAAAAAAGCGACGTAGAAGCTCAGCCAGACGCCCAGTCAACACCCAAAAGCATTGGACGTCTTGCAATAGATAAAGTTTTTGGCCACAAGACAGTAGATAGACTCTCGTCATTTTATGGGGAATTTAGGAAAGCTATTCAACCTAAAAAGAGGGTTGTGAGCGCCTACTGCGTTTTTGTTGATCCAACTGTGCCATCACCTGGCTGTATATATCCCCCATCAGGGAATGTAAAACAGCCATAAGTAGTCTAAGCCCTTATCTTTGGTCATTACTTTCCTGCTTTAATCTCACAAGAATTATACCAACAACACCAACAAGCAACAGCACTACACCGCTAATGTAATCTGAATATGCTTCAGGCCATGGCCGCACTATCGAGTATGGTATTAATTTTCGAGTCACAAAGGGCTCAAAAATTGCCCCTATTGGCAGGATGAACCAAAATATACGCGATGACTTTTTTGGCAAAGCTGCAATCCAGCCGCATATCCCTAGTGGTGCACATAGTACAAGAGCAGCAATGAACCAAAATGAATTCGCCATAAATATCGTAGAGCCATACACACCAATAAGATAGCCAACACCGTAATGGAGTAGCAGCGTGAGTTCTGCAATAGCAGCGCCACTGATCGCCGCTTTTACCAAGCTTTGAGATCTCCACCCTGCCAAGAATGGCAACGCTGCCCAGACGATACCTGCATTAAATAGCTTACTAAATATCTTGCGGATACAAGAGTATAGCTGCAACTGCCCTTCCATTTCTTGGGGAAAGTATATATTGCTGACAAGCGACAGTACTGCCAATACAAGGGATAGAAGAATGACAGTCAGGTATTTATGGCGAATTGTTTGCATGATCTGATCATAGAGAATTATTGAGTTGCCGTCAATCTGCATTATCAACATGACGTCTAACAATACTGACGCCGTATCTCCCAAGAAGAACTGTCAGTCTCCGAAACGCTGTATCTAACAGAACGCCAATTTTTGCTTGGTTGTTTCCAGACGCCGTTAGTGTCACACCAATTCTTCCACCTTCTTGACGAATTGGACGAGTCTTTACGTACACGTCTACGAATTCACGAGTCAGCACACCAGATGCTTCTGCAAGGACCGACTCATCATTTGTGCTCGTCATGATCGTCATCGTTCTTAAAAATCCGCTACCGAGGCGGCGCTTCAAAATATCAGATGCGTACTCACTGACTATCGCGCGAACCTCTGTAGGAACACCCGGAAGACACAGAACAGACATTGTATCGTCTACATCGATAACGACCGCTGGTGCAGCGCCAACCGGATTATAGATTGGCACTGCCCCGGTGGGCAGCAAAGCCATCTTTTTGCGAGCGTTCCTTGCTGATGCAGACACATCCCGCTCAACTATTCCTTGTGACTCCAGGTCACAATATCGTTTCTGGACATACTCGATTGCAGTTTGATTAATCTCGAGCGGCAACTCGAGGGCGCGAGCAACTGACTCAACAGTTCGGTCATCAATCGTCGGGCCAAGACCTCCAATGGTAAAAATCAAGTCTGGCTCCGTGCGTATGCAATATGCCAACGCGTCTTTTATTGCAGCTGGATCATCGTGTACCGTAACTACCGTCGTAACCAGCGCACCACGACCAGCAATTTGTGTACAAAGCCAGTGAGAATTAGTATCGAGCGTACTTCCATTGAGCACCTCGTTGCCTATTGTGATGATAGCTCCTCGCCTGCGAGACATATGTACTCCTTTTCTCTTTGGTGGCAGGGTTATGAGATATTATGCGTTGATCGACACTCATATTCATTAACCTCTTTCTTCTTCTATTTTATTGAGGCATGACAAAGAAATCAATTGCTACAGATAGTAAGTGTATTTCTCCCACAAAGCTTTATCGCCAATCCACCGTATATTCATTGCGTAGCATTGCAGTAATGGTGCGAGCTTGCAGGGTGGTTTTTGTACCAGGATTAAGAATGCCGTGAGGGTCGAAGAGCTGTTTGATTTGCTGGTAGAGAGCTGTGAGATCTGGGTTTTGCGTAGCACGGACGAAGCGCGTTTTGAGCCGGCCCTCACCACCGCTCATCACCAAATGACCGTCGTATAGCGCAAGCAGCTTAGTGAGCTCGTCGTAGAGCTTAAAAATCTTTTGCTTATCACTCACTTTGCGGAGCGAGAGGCGCGGATAGACGCCATAGAGATTTAAGCTAGGATAGCCAGCAAGAGGTAGTGGTAGCTGCAGCGCCCGAGCAAGCGGCATGAGCGCCCGAGCAAATTCTTCGAAGCGCTGCGGCGGCACATAAAACCCCTCAAACAAGCGCGGCACACCAATATGCGCGGCATCGGGCCAGCGGTACTGATCGAGCGCAGCAAACCCTGCCGCTACATCTTCATCATCGTCATCTTCAGTAATAGTGACGATCGTCTCGCCCGCAGATTGCAGTTGCTCAAGCTTGGCCTTCTTACGCGCACGTGTCCGGTTATTAAAATCATCAAGTGTCACGAGCAAAACTGCCTGTGGTGTAAACTGCTGAGCAGCCGCCTCATAAAAAGCATACTTTTTGCCATCGCGGCGGAGCTGCTCAAAAATCGCTGCGTCGAGATAGCTAAGCTGCGCTGGTTGGAGTGCGTCAATATCATCAATCGCTGACTGAGCCTCGCTACTACTCCGAAATACCAAAGCTGCCATTGTCTTGCGAAAGCTAAAGAATTCTGTCTTGAGAATAAGCTCGTCAATGATCCCTAGCGTTCCCTCGCTCCCCACAAAGAGCGGCCCAAGGTCAAACGTCCCGTCCGGTTGTTTAACCCGCGCAATACCACTATAACCAGACGTATCATTGGGGTTAATCTGCTCGATCAGCGCTGCATTATCAGTAATAATCGCATCGACACGACGATAAATATCCCCTTCAAACCCAGGCAAACCCTTGCGCCGGCTGAGCTCACGCCGCGAGAGACGCTCTGTCTGCATAACGTCACCGTTGGCGAGTACAACCTCGATCTGGTCAATCGCTTCGGCTGGATCGGTCGCTCGGCTGAGGAGCGTCCCGCGTGCACCAGCTGCAATGACTCCGCCAACTGTACCTCGCTGACCAGTCAGCGGTCCGACACCAGCACCATGCATGCTCAGCGCTGCCGCTACACTGTGGGCTGGTGCGCCTGACTGGACGCGAACCCGCTGCGATTTGCCATCATATTCAAAGATCGTGTCGAGAGCTGTCGTATCGAGCAGTATACCCTGCCCTACAGCACCACCCAGCGCACCACAGCCAGCTCCGCGTGTGACGACTGGTATAGTGTGGCCTTTTTCGGCCATTTGCCAGGCAAAACGGGTGATCTTGCGAATATCACTCACGACGCGTGGTGTTACCACAAGTTCTGGTGTTGTGGCTAGAATACCGGCATCTGCACTGACTGACGCACGCCAATCGGCCCGAGTCGAAACAGACCCGGCAATATGACTGCGTAAATAATTTGCAATTTTACTCACATTTCCCCCGTTAGCTTACTGCTTATACTATAGCACAGGGCAGCGCGTTTACACCAGGTGCGGTACAATAAAAATGTGAACGTATCGACACAGCTCTCCCAGATCAAAGGCGTTGGGCCAAAAACAGCTGAGCAACTGGCTCAGGCTGGGCTCTTGACTGTCAATGATCTCATCATGTTTTTGCCACGCAAGCACGATGATTTTACTGCAGCGAGTTCAATCGCAACGCTGACACCAGGCAATGTGACGATTACGGCGCGCTGCGAATCAATCAGCACGCGCACGGTGCGGCGTGGTCTCCGCATTACTACAGCAGTACTGGCAGATAGCTCGGGCAAGCTCAACGCCGTGTGGTTTAACCAGCCATATCGAGTGCAGCAGCTTGCGAGTGGGGATGAATGTTACTTTCGGGGACAATTTGAGTATAAGAATGGCCGCTACCAACTCACCAACCCAAGTGCCGAGCGTGTCAAAGAGCTTGTCCATCATGACACCAACCTGCTGCCCATCTACCACGCAGTACACGGCCTCAAAAGCCAACTGGTGCGCAAACTACTCACTGAGCTACGACCACTGATCACAATGCTGCCCGAGACACTCCCCTCGCACATTGTTGTACGCGAAGGCTTAATGAGCCGGAGCGAGGCGCTGCTTGCGATGCATTTCCCTACCACGTCAGAGGGTATCGCAAGAGCACGCCAGCGCTTTGCCTTTGAGGAACTCTTTAGCTTGCTGCTTGCTAGTCAGCTCAATCGCCAGGCGCATGCTCAGCTCCAAGGCTATGCCATACCGTTTGAGCAATCTATCGTGAAGTCATTTGTGAGCGCTCTACCCTTTACTCTCACAGACGATCAACGCCGAGCAGCCTGGGATATCCTGCAAGACTTCCAGCGTAGTACACCAATGAATCGCCTCCTCCAAGGTGACGTGGGTAGTGGCAAAACAGTGGTCGCTGGCCTGGCCGCTCGCCAGGCTGCCAGTGCTGGCTACCAAACCGCCTTGATGGCACCGACAGAGATTCTTGCCCGTCAGCACGCTGCCACACTTGATGCATTGCTTACACCCTTTGGCATCAAAGTTGGGCTGCTAACTGGCAGCGTGACCGGTGCTACGCGTAGTGAGCTTATGCAGCGAATTGCACGCGGCGAGGTAGATGTCGTAGTGGGGACGCATGCACTCATCCAAGACTCAGTGAACTTTGCGCGGCTTGGCTTTGTTGTCATCGACGAGCAACACCGTTTTGGCGTGATGCAGCGCCAGAAGCTCCTTGATAAATCCGGCCATATGCCACACCTGCTTGCTATGACAGCGACACCAATCCCCCGTAGCCTTGCCCTGACCGTCTATGGCGAGCTCGATATTAGCATCATTAGCCAGCGCCCTGCCGGTCGCCAGCCGATCATTACCAAAATTATTTCTCCCGCCTCGCGCCCAGCCCTATACCAACGCGTCACGAAGGAGCTCGAGGCCGGCAGCCAAGCCTATGTCGTCTGCAGCCTCATCGATGACAACCCCGACAATGACGCGCGCAGTGTTGAGACAACTGTACGCCATCTCAAGAGTAGCACTTTAGGCCGATGGCGAATTGGCTTGCTTCACGGCAAGATGAAGCCTGCTGACAAAGAACGGGTGATGCAAGAATTTCACCAGCATGCGTATGATATTCTCGTGAGTACCACAGTAGTAGAAGTTGGTGTTGATGTGCCAAATGCGACAGTGATGATGATCGAGGATGCTGAGCGATTTGGTCTTGCCCAGCTCCACCAGCTGCGTGGCCGAGTGGGACGTGGCACACGCCAGAGCTACTGCTATCTTTTGCTTAATAACCATAGTAGGCCGAGCCAGCGTCTGCGCGAGGTGGAGGCTTCTAGCGACGGCTTCCACTTGGCAGAAGTCGATATGCAGCTCCGTGGCCCAGGCGAAATTTACGGCAAAGCCCAGCACGGCGCGCTCAATCTGCGCATTGCGAGCCTAGCTGACAGCAAGGCAATCGCCCAAGCCCAAAAAGCAGCCCAAGCCTTTATTACCAGTAGCGATTCGCTTGATCACTACCCAGAGCTCCAGGCAGCCGTGCAACGCAATCAACGACTCACGACACTTAATTAAGCTGAGGTAATCTTAATTGCTTATAATTCTGCCTTTTTCATTTTCTCCGTTCTCGCCCATTTAGGGTTGGGAATGTCACTTTAGAGTATTTCGCCCACATTCCAAACCTTCTCCTTATAGTAAATTTTCATCATTTCATCTAATGAAGTGCAGCTACTGTTTGTTACATAAAGTCATCAAATCTATATAGTATGAGGAATACTAGGTATGCGTAGTATTTTCGGAGAAGAAACGCAAGAGTGGGTGGACAAGCAAAATCGATCAAGCCTCTCCTGCTCACATAACATCAGCTCGCTACATCCCACTGAGTAGCATGGAATACCATCAAAATAATGAAACGTGGATAATCTCAACAAAACACATCCATAGTAACGATTCAGCCACGCCAAAATCTGCTATACTATATGAGATATGTACAGTGGAACAACCTTTCGAGACCAGTCGGGGCACTTGGTCGGTGTTCATCAGCGAATCGACCAGCTCGCACGGCGTGACCTTGGCCAGATGTGCAGCCACCATGTCGCCATTCTCCACTTTCCGAGCTCGCGCGACATTCTCCATTTCGAGGGCAATAATGGCCCCGACGGTATCAAACGCAAAAGCCCTAGCGTCGATGAACCCTGGCACTATATCGACCCTACCAAGCCAGACGACCGCGACCTCGTCGTTATGATTCTCGATCATCATTACAATCTTGTCCAAGCACTACGCCAAAACAACACGGTGCGTGCCGCCTTTGAGGCAGCGTGGATGTCGCACGCTATCGTCGATGGTCTCACGCCGGCTCATCACTATCCGCTGAGTGACAAAATCGAGGAGCTCTGGGGTCACCCCAAAGAGGAGCGCCTTACCGTCTTAGATAAGAATTTCATCCATGGGACGACGGGGCTCGATACCCTCAACAAAAACTGGGAATACTGGGGGGCAAAGGGTGTCTTTGCGACGCATATTCTCTTCGAGCTTGGCGTGGCTGCCTCGATGCGCACTGCCCGTTTTGCCGACACCTGCCCGTCGCCCGAGTGGGTAGCTGAGGCAGAGCAGCTTGGCCTGGAGGCGGTCTTTTTGCGAGCAGTGCAGCGGGTATATGCACTCGATATGTATCACACGTTTTGGCGTAATGGCTGGACGACAGGCTTAGCCTTGCAGACACGCAATGAACTCATCCCAGAGATCATTCGCACTGTTGCCTTCGCGTGGTACAGTGCACTGTGTGAGGCTTATCCATTATGAAAGTCCGAGTGATCGCTGGGCGCTATGGTGGGCGCTGGCTCGATGCGCCAGATAACCGCCGTACCCACCCAATGGGCGAGCGAGTGCGCAATGCGCTGTTTAATTCGCTTGGCGATGTAGTGCAAGATGCCCGCATCCTCGATGCCTTTGCGGGCACTGGTGCCGTTGGTCTGGAGGCGTTAAGCCGTGGGGCTCGCCAGGCGGTGTTTGTTGAGCGTGATCGCCTCGCCTTTACCATCCTCTGCAAAAATATCGCAGCGCTCGGTGCTGATCCATCCGCTACTGCAGTCAAAGCTGGCGTCAGCCCATGGCTTGATACGTACGATGGCGAAGTGTTCGATATCATCTTTGCCGACCCACCTTACCACGATCTCCAGCTTACAACAGTTAGCCGACTTTTTGCCCTTCTCAAACCAGGCGGATTTATGGTATTATCACATATAGGAATAGGTGAGGGGCCAAAATTAGCAAACGACATTGTTGTGGTGGACAATCGTAGTTATGGAAACGCACACCTCACCTTTTTCCGCCGAGCTGATGGACGCAGCTAAGGTTGCAGATACACCAGCTCATTTGGTATAATAACCTTGCTATGCGGATGTGGTGGAATTGGTAGACACGCATGCCTTAGGAGCATGTGCCCTCGTGGCGTGAAGGTTCAAGTCCTTTCATCCGCACCAAACAAACTCTTATCTAAACCACCTCCAATCGAAATAGGCCGGGATACGGTTTTGGATAACAAAGAACGCTCGCCCATCGTGGCGAGTATTTTAGTGGATTACACTGAATGTAGGCAACCGAGATAAACCCCTCGCACAGCTATCACAAGGGAAAATACCACAGCTATTGTAGTATCATACCCATCATTGCGACAAGGTGGTATACTTGTATTAAGATATATGGAAGCTAGTTCACACACTACCAAGTCTAATCATTTCGTTATTGGCATTACCATTACGGTATTACTACTGGTTTTCATAGTTACTTTTGTATGGTTGCATCGCTCGTTGCAAACACAGCCAACTACAGTAAGCGACCTTTTCTCGCAACGTATTGCACCTCATGTCGTCTCAAATGCAACAGTGGACGGAACCTCCGGCGAAGTACCCGCAAAAGACGGGCGATATGGCATAGTAGTTGGACACTTATCTAAGCAAGTTCATCAGCTTATCACCACAAAGCAGCCCTTCGCTATATGCCGCAATAATTGCAATAACAACTGGAGTTTATTCGATAATTTACACACCAGCATTCCGGCACTAAATGAAAAGTTGCCGGATCGGGTGCGTCGCATCGCTGTCGCTGCCACTACTGCCCAGAGTAAATGCGCAATGCGTCGATGGACGCCACCTAGAGCATTACCCACCACGTTTGAGCAACTTTTTTACGACCTTACCTCACGTTCTTCACAAAAGCCATCTAGCTATGAAGTATTTTGCTTTTCTATGAATACTGGCGATTTTGTGTATGAGCTAAACGAGTTGTAGAACTCTCCGAAGCTGGAGGTCTGCTCGCTGGCAAGACATACGACACCATTGCACCAGAGCTTGCGCGGTTTTGTTATAAGAAGCTTAGCAAATAGGTAGTGCAAGCTTATTGAGTGCTCATTGCTATAAAATACTCACCATTTGCAGGTGAGTATTTTATGGGTGGCAAGCCCTTACCGTATCGGTCGGCGCGTGAGAGCCAAGACTTTTACTCCGTTACGCCCAAAACCCCATCTAGAGCATAGGCGGTTGTTTCCCAGCCATTGACGGCAATGCTGTCGATACCCATCGCGCGGACTGGGTAGTCGTTGCCTCCTTCTTCGATCTTATCACCAAAGAAGAGGATTTCGCTTTTTTCTAGCCCATTAGCTTCAAGCAGCTTCTTCATGCCATAGGCTTTGTCGATGCCAGGACGGGTAATGTCGGTGCTGGTAGTGCCGCCAATACGCACTTCGAGGCCAGGCAGCTGTGCCGCTACTTTGTCGCGGTAAATTGGCCGGATATCCTTGTATTTCTCTGCCCAAGCGTATTTCTCCTCCGGAGTAGCTTGCTGGCCCAAGGCAGATATAGTGATCTGGCTCTGGCGATCCTCGATAATCTCACCTGCTGGATGTTCACACCAGATCCCCATCTCTCGTGCAGTCGACTCAAGCACACTCACGATTTGCGCCTTTTGCTCATCCGTCAGATCTTCAGCATACTGCAACTGCCACTCGTCTGCGTGCGGGTCGAAGCGGTAATAGCGCGTGCCACACGTCGGCATAGCGTGAAACTTAGCCAGTAATTCGGGCGATACATCGAGGCGGCTAGTCACCTGTTTTTGGATCTGCTTGAAGTCTCCACCAGTGATGACACATACATCATACTTCTCCAGCAAGCGCCCCAGCAGAGCCGCCATCCGGTCACTCACAGGTGACTTCGTTACTGCCAACGTATCGTCTAGATCAAATGCGATCAGTTTTTTCATGACAAATTCTCCTCTTGTAGCTAATTAATGTGCCATTATCATACCATAAAATATGGCAAATACATAATAGAAAAATCGGTCGCTACCATTCTACCGAGCGCAAGCCCACCGGCAACATCCATCTATCGTACAAGCACGAAGCTATTCTTGCCTTTTTTGATTAAGCTTGGGCTGGTGGCTGGTTGATCACTAGTGATCTTTGCACCATCAAGGCTAATGGCATTGTTTTTGATGAGGCGACGTGCTTCGCCATTGCTGGTGCAAACACCAGCCTCCACTAGTGCTGCTACGACTGACTGCGGCGAGACAGTTGGGATCTCGTTAGCCAGCGCATCAAGATCTTCCTCGTGCAGCGTCGATAGGTCATTACCGCCAAAGAGCACACTGGTTACTCGCTCCACGCTCTCGCGGCGCTCATGGCCGTGGACGATATCGGTCACTTCTCGTGCCAGTGTCTTTTGCAGGGTGCGCGCACCGGGGTTGACACGATGGGTATCAATTAATGTTTCGACAGTTGCTTGATCAAGCAAGGTGTAGATTTTGATCAAATCTTCGCTCGTCTCGTCATCGCAGTTGAGCCAGAATTGGTAAAATTTGTATGGGCTTGTCAGTGCTGGGTCGAGCCATATTGCACCACCCTCCGACTTGCCGAATTTCACCCCTGTCTGTTTGTTAATCACCAGCGGTGCCGTCAAGACATGTGCTTCGCCACCCTCGAGTTTGCGAATGAGCGACACGCCTGTCACGCTATTACCCCATTGGTCGGCGCCAGCCAATTGCAGCGTTGCGCCCTTCTCGCGGTACAGGTGTAAGAAATCGTAACCTTGAATCAATGCATAGCTAAATTCACCATAGCTAATGCCTGTCCCACCTTCGCCAATTCGCTGCTGGACAAAGTCGCGGTCGAGTAGCTGCGTCATACTGACGTGCTTGCCGATCCGGTGCAAAAAATCGATATAATTAACGTGTGCGAACCAGTCAGCATTATTGACTACCGCAAAATCCTGGCCGCGAAATATCTGCCGAAATTGCGCCGTCAAGCCTTCAACACTACGCGCTACCGTTTCAGCATTGCGGAGGTCACGCTCTTGCTTTTTACCGTCTGGGTCGCCAATCATGCCGGTTGCACCTCCCACAAGCAACAGTGGTGTATGTCCATGGTCGATGAAGTGCCGGCATAGCATCATGACAGCCAAGTTGCCAATCGTCATGCTTGGTGCACTCGGGTCAACGCCGATGTAGAAAGTGCGCGGCTTGTTAACGTCATTAATGTCAGCAAATGTCGTTTGGTTAATGAATCCGCGCCAGGTTAGTTCTTCTGCTAAGGTCATATATCCTCCACTCTTGCTCTTTCTTATACTCGTGTATTGCTATTTATTTTAGCACGAAATAGGAGCCACGCGGCGGGAAAGACTAGCCCTACCCACCTACATAATGCTATAATGCAGAGGAATATCGTGTGTTAGAGGAATAAGAGATCGTGGTCAAAAATAATTTATCACATCGAGTTAGCGTCTACTCCAATCTTGCAGCTAAGCGCCGCACTAAAAAAGACGCCGAAGCCCGCCGCAGAGCGGAGTACTTGGCAAGCCTACCCAAGCAGCCTCTCAAACGGCTACTCTATCGCTTGCACCCACGCCGCGTGGCACAATTCTTATTTAGCAAGCGTGGGGCTTATGCCATCCTCAAGGTAGTTGGTGGGTTTTTCCTCGTGCTCGCTCTCATCATTGCTGGGCTCTTCACCTACTACCGCAAAGACCTCGATGCAATCCGCCCCGGTGAGATAGACAAACGCGTCCAGACCACTGTTACCAAGTACCTCGACCGTAGTGGCCAACTCCTCTGGGAAGACAAAGGAAGTGGCGATTATAAGCTCGTGGTTGATGGCAACCAGATTAGCGACTACGTCAAGAAGGCAACGATCGCCGTGGAAGACCGTGATTTTTACAACCACCATGGTATCAGTCTGGCTGGTATTTCTCGCGCATTCCTGAGTAACTCGCAAGGTAATGCTGTGCAGGGTGGCTCGACGCTCACCCAACAGCTTGTTAAGCAAGCCTTCTTTGAGAAAAGTGAGATCGAAAAACGCGGCCTCGATGGTGTGCCGCGCAAGATCAAGGAAGTGATCCTCTCGATTGAGGTCGAGCGTATGTACAACAAGGATCAAATTCTGAACCTCTACCTCAACGAAGCATCGTATGGTGGCCGTCGTAATGGTGTTGAGTCGGCTGCGCGCACCTACTTCCAGAAATCAGCCAAGGATCTCACCCTAGCCGAAGCGGCGCTGCTCGCCGGCATCCCTAACAGCCCTGGGCTCTACGACCCATATTACGTACCAGGTAATAGTGCCCTCATTGCACGCCAGCACAAGGTGCTTGATAGTATGGTTGAGATGAATTACATTACCAAAGAGCAGGCTAACGAAGCAAAGCAAGTTCCCATTCTTGACACTGTAAAACCAAAGGCTGAGCAATATGCCGACATAAAAGCGCCGCACTTCGTCCTGATGGTGCGCGACCAGCTCGAAAAAGAATTGGGCAAATCGACCGTCGGCAAAGGCGGCCTCACCGTTACAACTACACTTGATTCAACGCTTCAAGGTAAGCTTGAGACTCGTATGCAAAGTATGTTTAATGGCAAGCTTACTAACTCTCACTGTGGTAATACTAACTGTGCGACCTATGCCGGCTTTACTAATGGTGCAGCTGCTATCGAGGATAATAAAACAGGTCAAGTGGTAGCGCTGGTTGGGAGTCGAGACTTTAACTATGCCGTCTTTGGTCAAAACAATGCCGCTACTGCCTTTATCCAGCCTGGTTCATCCATCAAGCCACTGGTCTATGCTCAACTCTTTCAAAACAAGGGTAATGGTAGAACCAACTACGGGAGTGGCTCTGTCCTCTCCGACTCAAAGATTAGCTTTGGTAGCTGGACGCCGCAAAACGCCGATGGCAAGTTCCAAAACAACATTAATCTCCGCCAAGCTCTCGCTCGCTCGCGCAACATCCCCGCCATCAAGGCTATGCAAGAGAACGAGCGTAATAAGCGTGGCAGCACCTGGCAGACCATTCGCGAGATGGGCGACAGTGCTTACTGTACCCAGGGTGCAGATGCCCAAGCTGGCCTATCGAGTGCCATCGGGAGCTGCGGTACACGCCTCGTCGACCATGTCAATGCCATCGCATCTTTGGCGCGGATGGGCACCTACACCCCACAATCAACTGTTCTCAAAGTAACCAACAGTACTGGCCAAGTCCTTAAGCAATACACAGCCTCTACGAAGCAGGTGATCGATCAGCAAGCTGCCTACATCGTCAACGACATTCTTGGCGACTCCAGTGCGCGAGCCAACCTTGGTGGTGGGCAAGACTACATGCCACAAATGAACCGCCTCAAGGCAAAGACTGCCGTCAAGACCGGTACGTCAAACTCCGAGATTAATGGCAAGGTGGTAGCAAAGGATATTTGGACAGTCGGCTATACACCAGCATTGTCGATGGCGGTTTGGCTGGGCAACTCTGATACGTCACCGCTCCGCAACGGTAACTCGCTCATCCCCGCTATGCTGCTCGACTACACCATGGCCGATGCGACGCAATATTACGTTAGTCAACACAAAGCATCATACAGCGACTGGTTCTCTGCACCAAGCGGCATTCAGCGGATTAACAACGAGATCTATCCATCGTATTACAACAAAAACTCTAACCGCAGCAGCAACACAATGTCTTTCGACCGAGTATCTAAGAAAAAGGCCACAAACTGTACGCCAGAGTCGGCCCGCGTTGACATCCCCGTCACTCGGTCAAAGGACTCCTCAGGCAAAGAGACTGTTTCAGCTCAAGATGGCTATGATGCAACCAGTAATGACGACACTCATCGCTGTACCGACTCCAAGCCAAGTGTTTCCGTCGCCGTAAGCTCGAGTGGGCAATCGGCGACGGTATACTACCGCCAGGGTAGCCACCCACTCCAGCAGCTGGAGGTGAAGGTGGGTGACCAACTCGTTGGCACGCGCCAGGTCAACAGCGATGGCGACACCAACGTCTCTATACCCTCCTCTGCTGGCAAAAACTTCACCGTGACTGCCACATTGACAGACAGTGTATACTACAGCGACAAAAATACCGCTCATGGCCAGCGAACAAGCTAGTGCGTTTGTAGAGAACAATGAAATACCCTGCGACTGTATGTGCAGGATTTTTATAGTGGAGTTTAAATATAGGATTATATATCTACTCCAAGCTTGTTATTTATCCCCTAGAAGTAGCCTACACCCTTCGAATAAGATATCGGGGGATAGGCATCTCCATAATGGGAATATCAAGAAATTTAGGGCTTACGATTAAAAATAGAATACATCTGCTTTGGAGTCGATCATCGCGATTCTAGCTCATCCAAGATACATCCTTAGCCTATTATCTCTTACAGCATGCCTTCGCGCAATCAGCTTACACTCCGCACTTCATTACATTTTCTCCAGCTTCACCGGACATAATTGGGACTCACGATCATACAGAGACATTATGATCACAAGGAAAGCAATAAAGGTTCCACCACCCCCACCAACTGCCGATGCAACTCCGGCGCTCCCGCTAGCCAGGTGAAGTTCTCGTGGGAGCGGTTCAGGGCGTTGTGGTAATCCATGGGGTTGCCAGCAATATCAGTATAGATGCCACCCGCTTCCTCAATAATGATCTGCTGCGCGACATTGTCCCAGATCTTGCTTGTTTGGTTGGCGCAGGCGCCATAGGCACCCCTCGCAACCATTGTTTGGTCGACGACACTATTAGACGAGCGGAGATTACGGATCGAGAGGACGATGACGCCGAGTAGCTCAGCCTCGCGCTTCGTCCGGGCTGGATCCTCAGGGTGGCCGTCAATACCATACGCGACGAGACTATTGGCAAGGACGGTTTCGTGCGAGACATGGATCTTCTGGCCATTGCACCAGGCGCCTGCGCCCTTGGTCGCAACGTAGATCTCGCCAAAGGCAGGCAGGGCAATGCCACCAGCCACTGGGGTGTCGTGATCGAGCAGCCCCAGCATAATGCCATACTGCGGTAGTCTCGCTGCGAAGTTGCTCGTCCCATCGATCGGGTCAACCACCCAGGTGTAGCACGACCCGTTATCGACACAGCCCAATTCCTCATCGATAATGTTATGGTCAGGATATGCTGTGCGGATTGCGTCCGTCAGGAAATGGCCGATCTCTAGGTCGGTCTCTGTCAGGACTTGGTTGCGATCTCCCGCTTTGACCGAATGAGAGAGATTGCCAAAGTTCGCGGCAGCAATCTTTGCGGCGGCGGTGAGGGTGGTGGTGAGAAAGTCTCGATAGGTATACATAATTGCTTCCCCTTTCATGGCATTACTACTATCAGTATAACACCCTGAGAATCCCGTATCAAAAATTAAACAATATCTCTTTACTATCCGCTAGCTTTGTAATAACCCCTCCTGAGACCAGTCTAATCTTCAAGCCATGGTGCTCGCGCATGAATTGGGACGGCTTCTGGCATCGTCATGATACGTTTATCTATGTACACCTTCAGCTAAGAAATATAAACTACTAATCCGTCTGCTTTTTTACCAAATCAAGCAGCGCTGCTTCGTGGTCAACACGGCGACGTGATGGCGAACGAGCGGTTCGTTTTTTGGAGGTAGCTTGCGTGGTTGCTTGTGAGGTGCGGCCCGTTGTTGGCTGCTTGGCATGTCCGGATTGAGAAGATGAAGCAGCCTGCGGAGATTTCGGAGCCGTAGCGGCTCGCGCGCGAGAGGTACGCTTGGCTAGCTGCTTTGATTGTGGTTGCTCTGCTGGCTTTGTTTTCTCACGAGCCACACGCGCCGTTCGCTGGGGCTGACTTGAGGCTGGCTGGTCATTTTTCTTGTCTGTTTTTTCTGCTGGAGCTGTGGTAACACGAGCCTGCGCTGGTTGGCGAGAGCGCGAGGTCTTTGCTGGCTTGGGCCGAGTAGATGGTTGAGCTGCTGGCTCCTCTTGCGCTGCTGCTTTTTCCGATAATGCTTCAGCTGAGTGCACTTTGGCTGGCTGAACTACTGGCTTTTTGATGAGCTTGGCAAAGATCATCTTACCCGCGGCGGTCTGAAGGTTGCGAATAATCTCCACTTCACAGGTGCGGCCCAGCTGGCTACTGGCTTGCTCCACGACCACCATTGTGCCATCAGGTAAGTGCCCTACCGCCTGATGGGCGTCCTGGCCCTTCTGCAGGAGCGCCAGCGTCAGGTGCTCACCAGGCAAATGCGCCATCCGGATGCTCTGCGCCAGCTCATTGATATTGAGCACGCCAATCCCCTCCACAGCGGCAACTTTGTTGAGATTATAATCGATCGTGAGCAGCCACGCGCCATGCTGCTTGGCCAAACTCAGCAGCCGCTCGTCAACCCCTTCACGTGCTTTGCTACCATCCTGCAAGAGCTCTACCTCAACTTCATCCATCGCCTGCAGCTCCGTCACAACGTCGAGACCATAGCGCGCGCGAGCTCGCTTGTCGCTGTCGGCATGATCTGCCAAAAATTGCAGCTCGCCCACCACACTCCGGGGGATCACCAGCGTGTCACCAATAAATCCTGTTTTGGCAACGGCCGTAATGCGACCATCCATTAGCACCGACGTGTCGACTAACAGCGCCCGCCCTTTCGTTTTGAGTGTGTTACGCGGCAGCCGAGCCAGAAGATAACTAACTTCGCCAAGGATAATAAGTGTGATGATAAGCAACACAATAGTAGATAATTGCATGTTGTTCCTTTTGTTATGTTTTTAGATAGGTAATGAGTGCGCTGCGGATATCGCGCACATCATGAACAAAGGGCGTCTTAAGGCCAGAATGCGGAGCAATTGCTTTGGTGCAGCCGAGTTTTTGCGCCTCAGCAATGCGCCGCTCAGCCGCTTGGGCACTGCGCACTTCACCGCCAAGGCCCACCTCACCAAAGACCACCACACCATCGTCAAGACGTCGGCCAGCAGCAGCACTGGCGATTGCCATAATGACGGCTAAGTCAGCCGCCCGATCAGCCAACTTGAGTCCACCGACAACGTTGATGTAGATATCTTTATCGGATAATTGCAATTTGGTGCGCCGCTCGAGGACAGCGATCAAAAGGTTAAGTCGGTTGAGGTCAAATCCGCTGGCTGTCCTCTTAGGATACCCGAAATGGGTTGGATTGACAAGTGCTTGGATCTCGACAAGGATGGGGCGGTTGCCCTCAAGTGTAGCCAGTACTACTGAACCATCAGCATTTTGGCGCTCGGCAAGTAGCGCTGCCGAGGGGTTCTCGACCACTGTCAGACCATGCTCACCCATAGCAAAAATCGCCGCTTCATTTGTGCTACCATAGCGGTTCTTGATGGCCCGCACCACCTTAAAGCCGCCATAGCGATCGCCCTCAAACTGTAGCACCACATCCACGAGATGTTCAAGTACCTTGGGTCCCGCGATCGACCCTTCTTTCGTCACATGGCCCACCAGCACTACTGCCGTCCCTGATTGCTTGGCCGCTTGAATAATAACGTTGCTGGCGTTAGTAATTTGGCTTACAGTGCCTGGTGCGCTGGTGATCTCAGCCAGACTCAACGTCTGGATCGAATCGACAATTACCAGCTGGTATTGGCTGGTACGGATGGTAGCCGCAATATCATCGGCGCTCGTGCTCGCCGCAAACGACAATGCCTCGTGCTGGTCAGCACCCAGTCGCATCGCCCGCAGCGCTACCTGCCCAGCCGACTCCTCACCGCTGATATAGAGCACCGCTTGCTGCTGCGCAACCGCATGCGCTACCTGGAGCAAGAGAGTGCTTTTGCCCATACCCGGTTGCCCCGCTAGAAGCAGCACGCCACCCGGCAAAATACCACCACCCAGCACTGCATCAAGATCGGCAATGCCCGTTGCAAGTCGGGCTGCCGGCTCATCCTGGCTTGCAGCAGTGATTGGCCGCGGCTGTAGCAACGCACCCTGGCCAGCGCTGCGTGCCACAGCAGATTTGCCCGCCGGAGCTGGTGCTTGCTCGATGAGGCTATTCCACTGGCCACATTGCTCACACTTGCCCGTCCACTTTGGTGAGCGCGCACCACACTGCTGGCAGACAAACATCGTGCGAGCTCGTGCCATTACACCTGCTCCTTGGGCTGCTCAATGCCATTGATGCTTTGGTTCAGCTCATTAGCGCGTACCGACAAGGCATTGAGCCGAGTGATCTTCGCATTATATATCTCAACGCGCTGATTAATTGCTAATCGCTGCGCCTCAAGCGCTCGCTGACGTGCCAAGAGCTTCTTACGTGCTGCCTGGAATGATGCATCATCGCGAAAGCCACCATTTTGGGCTCTCGCATTAAACACCTTAATATCAGCCGACAGCTGCTCAGCCATCTCTTTGTACTGTGCTTGATCAGTGGGGAGCTGGGTAGCTTCTTGGTTGATTGCCTTGCTGAGCGCTTTGGCTTCTTGATCGACTTTGTCAAAGACAGCTTGGTAGGCATCACTGCGTGCGACAATCGCCGCACGGTTACGAAAATACCGACCATAGTGCTGCTCTAACTCGCTGCTGATTGTACCAATCTGCGTGCCAATAATAGAATGAAGCTCATTATTACGCTCGCCTGGCTCGGCCTGATCATAATACTTCACCATTGAGGCGATGACCGGATTGGTCTTGATCTTGGCGTACTCTGCTTCGATAAGCTTGTCGATCCGCTGTCGCTCGCCCGAGCTAAGCCGCTCATATGCGGCATGTAATAACTCATGTGCTGTCGTGACGGGTTCGGCGTTAGTCAGTTCTTGATTCTGCACATTGTAGACGTAAATCCGGCGCAGGTGGTAGCAACCAAGGATAGCTGCTGTGCGCTCGGTCGATTTACAGCTTTTGTTAAACTCAGCCTTGTCTTGCAATTGCGGCTGGCTTGCATAGAGCAGCTGCCGACCTTTGTCAGTCAGCTCAAGCTGGTCAATCACCGCTTGCATTGCACTATCGGGCTGGTACCGGCTCGCCACTGCGGCATCGTAGAGCTCTGGGCCATAGGTCAGCCCAGCCCAAGCCATGCCACCGATCATCACTAGGCCGACCAGTGTTGAGAGGAGGCGCTTAGGCCTTTTCGCTACGTGCGTCAATCGTCAGCTCCCCTTTTCGTACTCCAACTGTCAAGACCGACCCTTTGGCGTAGTGATGGGCCAAGATCCCCTCCGCAAGGCGATGCTCCAGCTCATCCTCAATCGTACGCCGCAGCGGCCGCGCCCCAAAGGTGCGGCTGTAGCCCTGAGCGATCAACCGTCGCTTTGCCGCTGGCAACACCTTAACGGCAAGGCTCTGGCGCGCCAAACGCCGATTAAGCTCGGCAATCTGCAAGTCGAATATCTTCCCAACCTCTGGTTTGGTGAGTGGGCGGAAGGTAATGATCGCATCAAACCGATTGATTAGCTCTGGTCGCATGAAGCGCTCTAGTGCCTCGCGTGTGTACGACTCATTGCGTCGCTGCTGCTGCGCCGTATCGTCCTCGTCGGCCAGTTTGGCTTGGAAGCCGAGGCTGCGATTGTGCTGCATCTTATCTGCACCAAGATTGCTGGTAAGAATGATGATCGTGTTACGGAAGCTCACGACACGACCAGTCGAGTCGGTCAATGTGCCATCTTCAAGCAGCTGCAGCAACATCTGGAAAATATCGGGGTGAGCCTTTTCGATTTCATCAAACAACACCACACTATAGGGTTGACGCCGCACCTTATCTGTCAATTTGCCGCCATCGTCGTAGCCTACATAGCCAGCAGGCGCACCAACAAGTCGGCTCGCGGTATGCTTCTCACCAAACTCACTCATATCGATCTTAATCAGTGCGTCATCCGAGCCAAACACCTCACGGGCAAGCACGCGCGCCAGCTCGGTCTTGCCGACACCAGTTGGCCCCATAAAGACAAAGCTACCGATCGGCCGCTGGCTGCTCGCCACCCCGCTACGACTGCGCCGAATAGCCCGAGCAACTTTGCTAACCGCTTCTTCCTGGCCAATCAGATATTTGCCAAGGTGTTTCTCAAGATTACGCAGCAGCTTCGCCTCACTTGTGCGGACTTTCTCGACCGGGATATGTGTCATCACGGCAATAGCATGAGCAATATTGTCCTCAGTGAGCACTAGTGGAGTTTTGCGACCTTGCTCGCGACGGGCTTGCTGAAGCTGGTCAGTCAATTGGCTAATGCGCTGCTTATACAAGGCAGCACGCTCGTAGTCTTCTGCTGCCACGGCGTCTTCCATCTTCTCGTTGAGCGCCTTGAGCTCGCGGACATACTCACGCTGCTTGCTTGGCTTGTGCCCCTTCTTGACGCGCACTAGCGCTGCTGCTTCATCAATCACATCAATCGCCTTGTCGGGCATAAAACGATCGGCCACATAGCGGTCACTCATATATACCGCCGACTCGATCACATCATCGCTAATCTTCACCCCGTGATGTTTCTCATAGTAGCTGCGCAATCCCTTGAGGATTGCTACCGTATCCTTCACGCTTGGCTCCTTAACGAGCACTGTCTGGAAGCGACGCTCCAGTGCGCTGTCTTTCTCGATATGCTTGCGATATTCCTCCAGCGTCGTCGCACCGATGAGGTGCAACTCACCTCGGGCTAGCGCCGGCTTGAGGATATTAGCTGCGTCCATTGCTCCGCCCTCTGCTGAGCCAGCTCCTACAAGCATGTGTAATTCATCGATGAAGGCAATGATATTGCCCTGCTTGGTAATCTCGCGGATCAGTGCCGTCAGCCGCTCCTCGAACTGCCCACGGTACTTAGTACCAGCCACAATTGCCGTCATATCGAGCATAACCACTCGCTTGTCGAGCAGATTATCTGGCACATCCTCGCGGACAATCCGCTGCGCGAGACCTTCAACGATGGCCGTCTTACCCACCCCTGGCTCACCCAGCAAGACGGGGTTATTCTTGGTGCGGCGGCTGAGGATCGTCACGAGGCGCTCGGTCTCGCGCGCTCGCCCCACCACAGTATCTAGCTCGCCATCGGCTGCCTTGGCGGTTAGGTCAATGCTGTATTTGCTCAGAGCGCTGCCACCGCGCGGCATTGGCCGCCGCTTCGTGTCCGTGCGAGTGCTCGTGCCACCACGGCTCTCTTCGCGCATATCATCAAAGTGGGCTTCGAGGTTGCGGACGATCGCCTCGGTATCTGCCCCCATTTCGCGTAGTAGCACAGTTGCACGGGCGTTATTTTGCTTGAGCAAACTATAGAGAATATGCTCTGTGCCGAGCTCATCATGCTCATATTCCTTCGCGATTTCCCATCCCATCCGGAGCGTCAGTAGAGCCGTCTCGGACAGGCCAGTTGCCCCACCAGTCCGCACCGTAATACTCTTGAGCGGCTGCAGGTGAAGCGAGTCCTCCGCCCGGCGTAGCGTAATGCCAGCATCGGCCAGTACCTTGGTGCCCAGGCTAGCGCTTTGGCTCAGGATACCAAGGAGCAGGTGTTCGGTACCAATATAAGGGTTGCCATATCCACGGGCAATTGCATCAGCATACTGGACGCTCAGACGAGCATCATCACTCAAATGGCTAATAAAATCTGCAAAATCATCTTCCATGTCGTCCTCCAAAATCTGTGGCCAAAAAGCCACCCTACTCAGTATACGCTGCTTATTAGCACTCGTCAAGGTGGAGTGCTAATAATGCGCAAAACCCTGCTCTCCTATAAGCAGGGTTGGCATGCTAAGCGCGTTGCAGATTTACGCTTGGTTTTCAATGGCGCTAAAGAGATCATCCTCGATGTTCTTGCGTGGCTTGCGCTCGGCAGGCTGGCTTGCTGCTGTCTCGATATCAAGCTCAAAGCCCGTGAGGCGACTCGCCAGGCGAACATTTTGCCCACTACGGCCAATCGCGATCGACTGCTGGTCTTCCGTCACATATACCTTGGCGTGCTTGTGCTCGCGGTCAATCTCGACCCGCACTACCTCGGCAGGGCTGAGAGCGTTGCGAATGTACGTGTCGGTATTTTCGTCGTACATGATGATGTCGATTTTTTCTTGGTCGCCAATCTCATTGACAACGGCATTGACCCGCGTGCCATGCCCACCAACGAATGTACCAACCGGGTCAATCCCCGGCACCGTACTCAGAACGGCTAGCTTGGTGCGGCGACCTGCCTCGCGGGCGATCCCCTTGATCTCGACTGCACCCGTCTCGAGCTCTGGCACCTCTTGGCGGAAAAGATACTCGATGAAGGCTTCGTTGCCACGGCTAAGGATAAGCTGCGGACCACGATTGTCGCGCTCGATATCCTTGATGAATACCTTGATGCGGCTGCCTGGCACGTAGCGCTCGCCTTGGATTTGCTCGCTCTGCGGCAAGATGCCAGTTGCCTTGCCCAGCTCGACCCGCACAACGCGTGGCTCAACTCGCTGGACAATACCCGTCACAACGGTACCAATCTTGTCCTCGAACTCTGCAAGCACTACCTCGCGCTCAGCCTCGCGCAAGCGCTGCAACACCACCTGCTTGGCAGTCTGGGCGGCCACACGGCCAAAGCTCGTCACATTGTGTACCTCCTCAACGGTACCGCCCAGCTCAGCATCGGGGTTTGTCGCCCGTGCTTCTTCTAGGCTGACCTCTGTCGATGGGAAGTTAACTTCCTCAACGATCTCACGAATGACGAATACCTTGGCAGTGCCGTCGTTGAGATTGAGCTCTGCCCGGACGTTTTGGTCGCGCTCACCATTGTCGCGGCGCCACGCGGCAGCAATTGCTTGCTCGATCACACCCAGGACAGTCTCCTCAGGCAAATTCTTTTCGTCAGCGATCGTGCGCAAAGCTAACGTAAGCTGTTTAATATTAAGGTCTTCCATATTATACACTCCTTTCTATGAAAAACTCCGACCTGCCGGCCGGATATCTACCCACCAGTGTAGCGAATAGCGCGAAGGATGTCAAATGGAATGGCGGCAGTTCTTATCAAACAATCGTCAACACATCACGGAGGTCGGCGATAACCCATCGTGCGTGCCTAGCAGCGGGTGAGCCAGCAAAGGTTACCCCATTGCCTGTCACTGTAAAGAGCGGTACGTCGTTCGCTCCATCGCCCACCACCAAGCAGTCACTCAGCGAGACCTGTTGCTCGACAGCCAGTTGGTGGAGCTGCTCCACCTTGGCTACCGCATCGTTATCTGGTGCATCAATCTGGCATAGCATGTCTTGATCATCAAAGATAAAATGATTGCTCGCACGCCAAAGTGCGACGCCAAGCTGCTCTGCTACCATGCCTACCAAGATATCCATCGCACCAGAGTTAATAGCCACGCGGTAACCTCGCGCTTGAAGCGCTGTAACAACCATCTGGGCGTGCGGCATGTAGGTATATTGGCTGAGGACACGCCGCACCGCCTCTCTGTGGCAGTCGCCCCGCTGCTGGTAGCGCTGCAATAGCCAGGCTTGACCCTCGGCATCGGTTATCTCACCCCGAGCGGCGCGTGCCATCAAGGCAGCATCCTCTTCTGGGGTAATGCCCATGGCGAGATTGAGATTGCGCCAGGAGTTGTCGCGAATCAAGGTATGATTGAGATCAAATACGATAAGCTTCGGCTGCATTAGCCAGGCATTCCTTGCCCAGGGCACGTGGCGAAAACGCGCTGCATGGCGGCTTTTTCGCCCGTGGTGACCCAGAGGTGATATTTGCGCTTAATGGCAATCTGCCGGGCAATGTATTGGCAGCGAAACGGCTTATGGCTAGGCAGCCACGTGGCAGCATCGCCATCACCCTTTTGCTGGTTGGCCGGGCCATCGACTGCCAGGAGCTCAAGTGGATCATTGGCAAGCTGCTGCCGCTGCTCGCTACTGAGCTGCTGTGCACCGGTTTGCCAAGCATTACTGAGAGCAACAACGTGATCGATCTGCACCGCAGTGCTCGTGCCGCTCCCTCGCTGAAAGCTGACACGTTTGCCTGTGTATGGGTCGTCCAGCTGGCCACTGGCTACCTTGCAATTACCATTCACCACCGCCTGCTTGAGGTCGCGTGCGAGAATGATATTGCGTGTATCGCAGCCACCTGTCGTTGCCCAGCCCGTGCCAAATTGGCTGCGCGCATACCCAGTCTTGGGCGCACGGCCCTTAACGGGCAATGCCTCCAGTACTGCCAATGCCTCGCCATTGCCCTGTGGTGAATGGCTTGACTGCGCCAACTGCCACGCTGCATATATCGCGAGCGCAATCATGACAACACCAGCGAGCAAAAACATCGTTATGACGCGGCGACGGCGATATTCCATAGTTATATCATAGCATAGGGTTACTTATAGGCTTGTACACTCTATCAATGAAGCAGCAAGAGGGGTTACACTGAGAAACTAGGTTGAAAATTGAGATCCACCACCAGATATCTCCAGCAGCAATATAGCGAGCAGTGCATAATTCCGGTATACTAGCCTTATGCAACAGGTTACTCATCTCATCGACTTTTTTATACCAACTCACTATCAGCTGGCGCTGGATATTGATCGCCAGGAGCGGCGCTTCACAGGGCAAGTGACGATCACTGGCGAGACAACGCAGGCCGATATGCCGATCAAGCTCCACGCCAAAGACCTCACGATCACCAGCGCGACGATCGACGGCCAGCCGGCCTCTGTGGAGCATAATGAGGACGAGATCTCACTACATCTGCCAACGCTAAGTGTCAGCACTCATACCATTACTCTCGCGTACGAAGCAGCAATTACTGACTCACTCCATGGTCTCTACCCCTGTTATTATCAGCACGACAGTGCGAAGAAAGAATTGCTTATGACGCAGTTCGAGAGCCATCATGCGCGCGAGGTATTCCCTTGTATTGATGAGCCTGCCGCCAAAGCGACCTTCGACATAACCGTCACAACTGAGCCGGGCATCACGGTGCTTGGCAATATGCCCGTCCAGTCGCAGCAAGAAGCAGATGGCCGACTCACCACTACCTTTGCCCAGACACCGCGCATGAGTACCTACCTGGTGGCACTCGTGATGGGTGAGTTGCAGCACATCACTGGTCAGACGAAAGACGGTGTAGAGGTGTCCGTCTGGGCTACGCCAGCGCAAGCTCCTGCGAGCCTCAATTTCGCCCTTGAGCATGCCATCCGCTCGATTGAGTTCTTTAATGAGTACTTCGACACGCCCTACCCCTTGCCTAAGTCCGACCACGTTGCAGTACCAGATTTTAGCAGCGGTGCAATGGAGAACTGGGGGCTCATTACCTACCGCGAGTCTGCCCTGCTAGCCAATCCAACCACGACGACCATCGCCGATAAGCAATACATTGCCACCGTCATTAGCCACGAGCTCAGCCACCAGTGGTTTGGCAATCTCGTCACGATGAAGTGGTGGGACAACCTCTGGCTCAATGAGAGCTTTGCCAACATGATGGAATACCTGGCGGTCGACGCCATCCATCCCGAGTGGCACGTGTGGACAGACTTTTGCAACCACGAGGGTGCGCTGGCCTTTGGCCGTGATGCGATTGATGGTGTGCAACCCGTCCAAACAGCTGTTCATCATCCGGATGAAATTAGCACGCTCTTTGACGGAGCGATTGTCTATGCTAAGGGTGGGCGCCTCCTCTATATGCTCATGCATTGGCTGGGCAAAGACGCCTTTCGTACTGGCCTGCAGGCTTACTTTGCTAGCCATGCCTATAGTAATGCCGAGGGTGATGACCTATGGCGCGCGCTGAGTCAAGCCAGCGGGCGCGATGTTGCCGCACTGATGAACCACTGGATCCGCACTCCTGGCTACCCGGTCGTTACAGCCTCGCATAGCGGCTCGCAGCTCATGCTTGAGCAACAGCGTTTCTTTATTGGCCCACACGCAGCCGATGACACCACGTGGCAGATCCCCCTTCATAGCTCATCACCAGCTATTCCAGCACTGCTCACCACACAGCGCACAGTAGTAGAGCGTAGTCTGGATGAGCCAGTCCTTCTCAATCATGGCAATGTCTCGCACTTCATTACACAGTATGATGACGCATTGCTAGAGCGCTTGCTCGGCCAAGTGCGGCGCGGTGAGCTATCTGTCGTCGATCGCTCACTCTTGCTCACCCAACAGCTGTTGCTAGCGCGGAGTGGCCGCGTATCGAGCGCCAGCTTACTCACTCTCCTCGATGCCTATCGCAATGAGACAGATGAGCATGTTTGGAGCGTGATGTCGTCAGTGGTTGCCCACCTCAAGCTCTTCGTTGAGCCGCATAGCCCTGCCGAGCAAGCACTGCGGCAGTTCGTGGGCCAGCTCGCTCAGCAAAGTTATGACCGCCTTGGCTGGAGTGCACGCGCCGATGAGCCCGAGAACGACACCAAGCTCCGCTCAACGATCATCGCGCACATGCTCTACAGCGAGCAACCTGCGGTGATTGCCGAGGCGCAGCAGCGCTATGCAGCAGGCGGCTTATTGGCTCTTGATAGCGAGCTACGCAGCCTGATTGCCAGTAGCGTTGTCCGTCACAGCCAGCAGCCTCAGCAACTAATTGATGAGCTTCTGGCGCACTATCGGGCAACAGCCAGTAGCGACCTGCGCCAAGATATCGCTAGTGCCGTGACGAGTACGCGCGACGCCGCAAGTATTCGCAAGCTCCTTGCTCTCATAATGGATACCGAGACAGTTCGCACCCAAGATACCGTCTTTTGGTTTGTTTACTTGCTGCGCAACCGAGGCGCACGCGACGCTACGTGGCAATGGCTGCAAAATAGTTGGCAGTGGATTGAAGAACACTTCGGTAGTGACAAGAGCTTCGACTACTTCCCGCGCTATGCCGGCAACATCCTCGCTTCGCGCCAGCAGCTGGGCGAGTACCAGCGTTTCTTTACACCACTGCGCAATGAGCCAGCCCTCACTCGCGTGATTGATATGGGCATTACAGACATCACCGCCCGCGTCGAGCTCATCGAGCGCGATGGCCCGGCGGTTGTGGCAGCACTCACGAAGGTGTAGCGAGGCGTGAACCGCGCCCTTGCATTTCCCAGTACTATTGGCTTTTACCGTTGCAAGCTAATCTGCCAGAAAACAGAGAGCGCTTGTGCTCTACCGAGTGAAGCGGTAAGAAGGTGTGATCGCGCAGAAAAATATAGATCTATACACCTTAGGTCACAAAACCATCACTACTCAACGGTTTCAATCCGCACCACCCGCGGCGGGCTGCCACTGGTAGCAATCGCGATAAGCTGGAGATTCATAGTAGTGATGCGTTCGTGGTGCGCATAGAACCGCGCGGCATAGTGCATTTGATTGCGCTTCTTGCGGGTAATCGCTGCGAGGCCATCGCCCGCATAATCATCCGTGCGATGCTTCACCTCAGCAAAATACAGCGTATCACCACACTTCGAGATAATATCGATCTCACAATACTTCGTCCGCCAGTTGCGCGCCACAATCTGATGGCCGCGCTGCTGCAAGGCGTCTGCTGCAGCCGTTTCGCCAGCATGGCCACGTCTGGTCGTCGTATCAGCTTGCTGCGTGGTGTGTGCTTGGTCTGCTGAGTGAGGGCTATCATTACGATAGTGCTGGAGTGGCTTGAAGCTCAGCCGATGCAGTGGTGTCACTCCATGGGCAGCAATTGCCGCTCGGTGCTGCGCTGTGCCATAGCCAGCATGCGCCGCAAAGCCATAGCCAGGATACAGCTCGTCTTGTGTGGCCATATACTGGTCGCGCGCCACCTTCGCGATGATCGATGCTGCCGAAACACTCGGCACCAATGCATCTGCCTTGGGTAGCGTCGTGACGTACTGCTCTAGTGCCGTCCCAGCCAAGAAGTTCACCTTACCATCGATCACAATCTCCGTGAGCGTAATATCTTTCTCACGACATTGCTTTTGCACTGCTTCTACCGCTCGCCGCGTTGCCAGGCGGAGAGCTTCGCTCATCCCTACATCATCCAGCTCCGCCGCACTTACCCAGCCAAGCGCATACGCCGCTGCCTGCTCTCGGATGACTTGAGCAAGGGCTTCGCGGCGCTTTTTCGTCAATTTCTTGCTGTCGTCCAGGCCATCTATTGTCACACCACCCAGCACCACTGCGCCAACCACCAGCGGCCCCGCCCATGGCCCACGCCCTACCTCATCAATCCCAAGTATCATACTATGATTGTCTCATATTTCGTAGCATCATGTATACTGCCGAGCCGTAGGCTGGTTCAGTGCCGCATCATACCAGCAACTATGCCAAACTATTGAGCACCGTGCTGCAGTCTATGATGTATAATAAACAACTTTTATCTCTGTTCTTGTTCGTACTTCTTGCTGATTCGCCTATTTTCTGTTGCGAGAGTGCGGATAATCCACTACAATCAAGGCGTACCCTCGGCTTAGCAACTATCACTTCATCACAAGGAGGAGTATGACAAAAATGCTTTGGCACACGCTGTTTGCTACCGGAGTGATTGCATGTGCCATTCCTGGGTGTGCTGGCGTCCCTATCAAGCCAGCTGCAGCAGTGCCAGTGTATACCATACAGCCACACGAGGTGTGTACGCATCAGCACCATACAGGTGCGTATACGCTTGATAAGAGCAATCCATACGGGTGGTCATGCTACAATCTCGCCTACTCAATATCGCTCTTCTCGGGATTCACCTTCACACCCAAGGGCAGCCTCAATATGCAGGCATATTGTACAGCCCGCCATCACGGCACACGTGCCATCGTCGACCGTCAGCAAGCTCAACCAACCTGGCAATGCGTGCCATAGCATTCACCACACAAAAGATAGAACAAATAAACTGTATAGCGTCATAGTAATAACACGAAAGGATCATTCATACCCACCATGGAAATCACCGGGCCAGCACCACTCCTCATACTAGCAGTCGCACTTAACGTTGTGTATTTTATCTTGTTTATCTGTGGCATCTGTTGGGTCGTCCGGCAGGGCCGACGCACCAAGCAGATCAGACGGCACGTGGCTGCGATCGACGAGAATCTCGAGGTGATTCGCGCCGTTCTCACCGAGCAAGCAGAATCTCGCAAGACAAAGTAATAGCATCTCGTATACGAAGTATAAAAGCCACCCTCAAGCGGTGGCTTTATTCTTGCGCCAAGTTATTTAGCTGTCTACGTATCGCGGCGAACAATCCGCTGCCACCCCATCGCGCCCAGCGACACCAGCCAAACAAGCAGTGCCCCAGCAGTATTGGCCGCGATATCCCAGTTGGTATCATCCAGCGGCAAGCGAGCCACGCCAGTCTTCGCCACCAGCAGCTCAAATAGCTCATTCATACAGCCAAGTGCCGACACCAGCGCAAACAGCGAAAATGCCTCTACCAGCCAATATCGGCGCCACCCCAGCGCGTGTTTGAGATAGAGCCACAAGCAGCCAGTAAATATTCCACCACCGATGAAGTGAGTATTAAACGCCGTATCTTGCCCATCGATCAACGGCGATGGCACATACCACGAGATAAAGAACAACCCACACGCCAAATACAGGAGCCAGCGGTAGCGCCGCTCATGCGCATAGCCATAATGCTGCAAGATAGGTGGTATACTACTCGCCAAGACAATTGGTATAACAATCGAAACAATGGTAAAGATACTCATATTATCTAGTATAACATCAGATACAATCTAGCTGCCACAGGCCTATCGCGTATTATAATATACCTACCTCAGCAAATATACTTTGATACTTTGGTGTGTTATCTCCGCACCTTACCCATTCATCGTATCCTCGTTTCACACTCAAGAGAAGTTACTGTCAGAATATCACAAGACAAGCGTCCAAGACTGAGCAGGCTAAAGACTAGCTCCCATACAAATCCGCCCCTGATATAGAGGCGGATACAAAAAGCTTTCTTATAAGGCTATCCTACGCAGCTTCGTGGCGAGCGGCAACCTCGGCAGCCTTAGCGTCAAGCTCAGCTTGCTTGGCGTCTTCTGCAGCCTTTTTCTCGGCAGCTTCTTTGGCCTTTTCTTCTTTGAGGCGGGCAGCCTCAGCCTCGGCATGAGCATCGTGCACGTTGTTCACCGCCTCACGGTCGAACTGTACGGCGGTCAGGCGAGCTGACTTACCACTGCGGCCACGCAGGTAGCTCAAGAAGTTACGGCGCACCTTAGCGCGGCGCATCACCTCGACCTTCTCAACCAGTGGACTGTGCAGCAAGAACGACTTCTCTACCCCCACGCCGCTGGTAATCTTGCGTACGGTAATGCGGCTGGTGTGCTGACCCTTGTTGTCGGTGCGAATCACCACACCTTCAAACATCTGGATACGCTCTTTGTTGCCTTCTTTGATTTTTTGGTGGACGCGGACTGTGTCGCCGCTCCGCACATCAACGACGGCAGGCTTCTTCTGCTGGTCATTGACTTTTTGGATCAGTGCAAAACTCATGACTTTCTCTCTATTTAATTATTAGATGACAATTCAGTTATTGATTGTACCATATTTTGCGTGCAGGGAGAAGAGGGAGAGAGCGCTTTTGCACCAATACCCCAAACATCGCTTAACGCGAACTAGCAACAGCCCCGCTCAGCACCACGAAGAAGTTTTTTATTATAACAAAGAACCTCTCTACCCTACTTTTTGGTGTGTTGCATCATATATAGCTTTAATTGTCTTCTGGTCTTCAGACAAAGTATCAATATCAAACGGTGATGCCATTGGCTCAAACACACCTTCATAAAAATTGCCCTTTACAACAGTCAATTTACCATTACGAACCTCATATACATCGCCAAGCTTGCTACCTGGTTCATTTTGCTCCTGAGTGTAAAACCCTACTTGTTGGACTGGTAGTTTCTCTGCTTTATTGCCTTGCTCGTCTATTCTGTAGCTGCCTGGAGTCTTTAAATCAACTGTAGACCAGTTTCCTTGTTGGTCCTGCACATAGAAGGTCATGGTTTTATCAGGTGACATATCACCTGTGACATTACCATGCTCATCTCCGACAAAAATATTATGATACACCCTACTCGTTCTGTTTTCATAATCCGGAATGACCACACTGCCGCGTAAGACATTGATTTTCGTCCTGCTTTTTAGCGCTTCATCGACTCGTGTACGAAGAGTCTCATTATCTTCTGCAGACAGCTTCTTTTCGCCAGGCCGGACCTTTTCTGCTGATTGTTGTTCGGGCGATTGGGTTGGAGATGCTGGGAAAGATGGTATCTCCGTTGCTTTGTCGGTAGAGTGAGGTCGCTCAGGCTGGGAAGTCTTGTTGCGTGCTGGCGCTTTGATGGATGGATCTGCGCTTGGTGTTGTTGCTGACGATGTTGCTTCGGCAGCGGCAGCAGGTTGAGTTGGTTGTGCTTCGTTTCGTGGTGTTTCTGCAGAGCACGCCGCCGCACCAAATGCCAAAGCTAGGCCAGCACCTGCCCCAATAAGCTCTTTTGTCTTCTTCTTCATATTATCAGCTAATCGTTCGCCCATTTTTCTTTCCTCCTCTTTCTCTGTATCATCACTGGTGGATGATGCCTATTTTGGATTTATAATCTAAACTATACCGCACTTTGGTATATATAGCAACTAGTTTAGCTGGTGGTACTTTCTTGGGCTGCGCTTGCTCCATCTTCGCGGCGGTTCACTACCTGTGCAGCTCTGTTCTCGTACGCTTGCTGGAATTTATGCTGGAGTACACGCTTGGCAGCATCATTGCGCACTAGGTCATACATCGTCTGCGGGTCGTATGCATAGAGGGCAAGCACAAGCGCTTCGCCAGCAGACGGCAGCACACGAGTGCGCAGCTGTTTTTTGTTGATAAGCCCAGCCTGCCGAGCTTTGTTGAGGAATATCTCTAGGTTGTACTCAGAAGCGTACTGGCTCACCATCTCGGGCAAATCTTGAATAGGAAATACCTGCTTGTCTGCATTATCGTCGGCGCTATTTTCTCGCAAGCTATCAATCAGTGGCTGTGCAAGCTCTACAAGCTGCTCGATCTGGGCGCGTACTTCTGCGCTGAGGGCGACCTCTGCAGCACGGAGGGCTTCTTGCTGCTCTTCGGCTTCTGCTGCTTGACTGTCAGCAGTGGTACGGGCAGCTTCGAGAGCTCGCTTTGCCAGTGCATCATCGATGTCTGGCACGCTACTGGCCGAAGATTCATGTTTTGTATTATCAGTGGTTCGTGATGTCTCGCTGCGAGTAGCGCCCGCTTTGTACGCTACAGTTGCGGCCTTATGCGACGTCCACGTAATCTGCTGTTTGCCATAACGACCACTTCTTTGCTCTTCTACTGATTCTTGCCCAGCAACCTCAACTGGCACCGCACGGAAGACAATCATTGGATGGCGCCGCCGACCATGCTCGTCTATGAGGTATCGCCGGCCACGCTGGAGGACAAGACTGTAACGCGCCAGTTCGTTTGAGATAATCGCACTGCGGTTATCTGGTTTTTGATTAATATTTAGCAGGGCACTCACTCGATTGTATCGCCCGAGTTTTGTACGCACTTTCTCTGGGTCGTAGACCTCGTCACCTAATTCTTGCACCGTCCACGCTTCGCCAGTAGACTCCACAAGCACCTCTGCTATCCGCAGGCTGGCATCTTTTTTGATAAACTCTGGTGTCATACGGCTACCATATCCCAGCTTGTTGCCTGAGCGTGGTGTTCGGCCATCATCAGGGAAGACATTAATATACCCGGGCTCGCTCTCATCACCAGTCGATTGCGCTTTCTTAACCACTTCTTCGCCCCAGATACGAATTGCCGTCTCCTCAGATACGACTGCCAAGGGTGGCTCCGTGAGGCCCATATAATATGCCAGCTCGGCGTTGATCTCACCAATCCTATCTTCGACGATTTGGCGCCGCTGCTGCACGTCTTTGCCAAGCGGGGTTGCGTTATATATTTCATTAGCCTGCTCTGCTGCTTCATCGGGCATCAATGGCGCATAGCCAAGATGCGTTGCAGCTTCCATCACTTCATCTTCTGCTTCATAACCGCCATCCTCCTCCATTGATTGTCTTTCTTCTTCGGCTATTGCGGCAAGCGTAGCCTCGCAGATTGCTCGCTCCTCTTGGTAGCGTTGGAGAACACCTGGTGGCACCGTGCTCCTCTCGCCAGTCTGCACAAGCTCCTCGAGCGCTTCTTGCTGGTCGTTTTTAATTATCGACTTGGCCCGCATATAAGTATCCTTCTCGTGTTTTGATTTCTTCTCGTCACGAAGGGCCAGCTTGAATTTTCTATGGAGTTTATTATCTTCTTTGATTGCAACTTCTATTCTTGTAGATGCATACTCGTGATGAGATGGCTGCTGGTCTATAGATCTTTTCATATCACTCCGTATTATGAGCCGCTGGGACTATGCAGAGCTCCTTGCTCGGTTTGTATCATGCATCATATAATAGCATTTGGCGCGAAAGTATTGCAATAACGGCTGTTTGTCCTCGTGCTACTCCTTTCTCTTTCTCGCCTGTGTGCGGTATACTAGAGTCTATGGATTATAACAAACTTGCACTCGACCTACACAAAAAATATAAGGGCAAAATCACCACCAGCCTGCGCGATAGCGATGAGCTTGACCGCGATAAACTCAGCAGCTACTACAGCCCTGGTGTGGGCGCAGTCAGCAAGGCAATTGCAGATGACCCCGCTACCCTGCCCACCTACACCTGGACGAATAACCTCGTAGCGGTGATTAGCGACGGCTCGGCCATCCTGGGCCTGGGCGACCTTGGCCCTAAGGCAGCCATGCCGGTTATGGAAGGTAAGGCGCTGCTGTTTAAGCACTTTGCTGATGTCGATGCCGTGCCAATTGTGCTGGATGTACACCAGCCAGAGGAGATTATTGCTACGGTTAAGGCAATCGCACCGAGCTTTGGCGCCATTAACCTCGAGGATATCGCTGCGCCCAAGTGCTTCGAGATTGAGGAGCGCCTCAAGGCCGAGCTCGATATCCCCGTCTTCCACGACGACCAGCACGGTACGGCTGTGGTGGTACTAGCTGGGCTGATCAACGCTGCCAAGCTGACGGGCCGCAGCCTGGCTGATAGCAAATTCGTCGTGGTCGGCGCTGGCGCTGCTGGTACTGCTATCATTAAGCTGCTGCACACCTACGGCGCCCGGCATATCGTGGCGGTTGATAGCAAAGGCATCGTGGGCAGCCACCGTACCGACCTTAACGCTGAGAAGACTGCCTTGCTCGCCTATGTTGATGCCTCGCAGCAAGGGTCGCTCGAAGACGCCATGGCAGATGCCGATGTCTTCATTGGCGTATCGCGCGCGGGGCTGCTGACTCCAGAGCTCGTCGGGATGATGGCCAAAGACCCGATTATCTTTGCCCTGGCCAACCCAGTGCCAGAAATCATGCCAGATAGCGCCAAAGCAGCTGGCGCGGCCGTCATCGCCACTGGCCGCAGCGACTTCCCCAACCAAGTCAATAATGCCCTGGCCTTCCCAGGTATCTTCCGCGGCGCGCTCGATAATGGCGTGCAAAAAATCACCGATGAGCACAAGCTCGCCGCCGCCCAGGCGCTAGCAGCGCTGGTCGATGAACCCACGGCAGATTACGTCATCCCCTCACCATTTGATGAGCGCGTAGTGGAGGCTGTAGCAAAGGTTATTCGCTAGACTGATACTTATACTCGCCAAGGTCTACATTCCTAAATCTTGCCTCCCACTTTGCATACCTCACGTAACCTCGTAGAGCACTGGGTATATCGGTGAGTTTTGTCACGCAAGAGACAGTAAACCTAAGAAATAAAACTACGTAGCGTACAAAGCCACGTAGTTTTATTTCTGTATAGTTTCTCTTTAAATGCTGCCTACGCGCTGTTTGCGTAACTCTCGTCGAGAACGTCCAGTAATTTCTGCCAATGTTGCCAGCTGGTGCTGCTTATCACAGACACCGATCAACATAATCAATTCGTGCACCTGCATTGCTGTGAGTTGCTCGCGCACACTCGCAAGTCCATCGTCCATCTGGTTGACGCGCAGATTCGATATGTAGACACGCATCACATTGTGCTTCGCGTCCTTACTGTAAATCACAGGGTGCGGGTAAGTCGATTCGCCGTTTTTATCAACGCTTGAGAATTTACCAGCATGAATTAAGCCACCGTCTGACATAGCCACCTGAGCATAGTGTGTGAGACGTTGCTGTACATTTGGTGCTATATAATCCCACGGTGTTGACCTGTAGCCGTCCATCCGACGCTCAATTTCTTGCAGTGCTTTGCTACGGCAATCAATCACAAGCGCCCCAGGTACGCTATCGACAACAACTTTACAACTCACCGTACTATCACGACCGTCCACCTCAAGCCACGGTACAAGCTTGTGCGGCAAGGTAAGGTAATCAAGTGGCACACGTTCGGTTTCTGCACGAGGGTGTAGTAGCTCTGATACTGGCAGCGACATTACATTATCTGGCTGATTCGACTTGTTAGGTAGCAGGCCTGCTGAGCCTTCCATGCTGCGTCGTTTATTGCTAGATACATTTGGCAAATCGTGGGTTGCTAATTGGTCAGCTGTCGGTTGGTACGCTACCAATGCATTGGCTAGCCGCTCAGCCGTCTCGGCAATGATCTGTTCCGTTTGCATATCAATTAACTGACGATCAGCGTGCTGTGCACTCTTTGGCCAGAGGCGATCAACCAAGCGCTGTGCTATATCGTGAGTTATCACCTTATCCGATCGATCAAACCATTGTAAGAGCGCAATTTGCGTCTGGCTAATTTGTGGTACATGCTCTGTGAGGTAGTGGCAGAAGGACAGCAATGTATCAGCCGGTACCGTTGTATATTCCTCGTCTCGCGATTGTTCAAGCTGCCGAGCTTGCGCAACTAACGCTGTATGCTCCGTTTGCAATGCATCGAGATGTTGACTCTCCGATTTACAGATTGCAACTTCGTCATCGTAGCATGGTTGCTGTGGTTCATCAAAGGCTATCTGTTCGCACTGCGCCACTGCCCAATCGACTGCCTCCTGAACTAACTTTTGGTATATATCGTTAGCTGCCGATGGCAGCAGAGCTTTATCCTGCTGCCATTCAGTACGCTTTGGAATAACCGTATGACACCAATCTGGCACCTGCACTATTCCGCCAGCCAGAAATACCGCCTTAACGGCGCGCACGCTTCGCATCGCTAGCTTGTCGCGCTGCTTATTGATGTATTGCTGCGCACGCTCCGCCGCTGCCGGATATAACCGCATATTTGTTGTACGCCACGAGTTAGCTTCGCACAATAGTGCACGACGCACACAGTATTTATACCTCTCACTTGTAAAGTGACACTGCCGAAGCGTATGCTCAGTATTTTGCATAGCTATAGCCGCCTCTTTATGCTGTTGCATCACAAGCGATAAGTGCTCAAGCACACCACCAAAGACTGTAAAACTCGCATTGAGTGATGCTATATCTTCTTCTAATTGCTGTTCGTTTAGGCTCGGCTCACACTCACTAGACGGCATTTTACCAACACTGTCTGGTAGCGTTATGCTAAACTCTTCTCCACTAGGGTTACGGTCTATGACAGACACTTGAAGTGATTCGGGTTCTCGTGGATAGTCAATCTGTTCATGCGACATGCCATAGTATAATACGCAAAAAATGATACTTTGTCAAAAAATCCGCTATATAATACATTAGTACAGATCGGCTCTAAGTACTCTTCAGCAAGATAGCGCGTTTATATCACCCGCCCCACTTCCTCAAGCGTCGTCTCGCCGCGCAGGGCGGCAAGGACGCCAATTTGCTCGAGGGTAAGCATGCCTTCGCGCTGAGCGGCTTTTTCGATGACGTCTGGGTGGACATCGGTGAAGTCTCCGCGGATGAATTTCTGAATGCCTGGGGTGACGATAAGCTGCTCCATAATCACCATGCGACCCTTGTAGCCAAATGGCGCATCATCGCTCGGTACTGGCCGCCAGAGCTTGAAGGTGTCGAGATCGGGATGCTCTACCTCTTCAGGAATATCAGCAAGGACTCGCTTGACATAGCTCCGCGTGGCATCATCTGGCTCATAGGCTTCCTTGGTCTCATCCACAAGGCGCCGCACTAAACGCTGCGCCACCACGAGGCGGATAGCGCTGGCAAAAATCGGATTCACACCAATCAGATCGATCATTCGGCTAAAGGCTGCACTACTACTATTGGCGTGGAAGCTCGACATCACCAAGTGGCCGGTAATAGACGCCTGGATGGCCGGGCGCGCCGTATCCACATCGCGGATCTCACCCACCATCACGACATCTGGATCAAGACGAAGCACGCTGCGCAAACCCTCACCAAAGCTTCCACCGGCGGTGGTATTGATTGGGATCTGCGAGATACCAGCCAAGCCATATTCGATTGGATCCTCCAGGGTAATAATCTTACGATCAGTCGTGTTAAGGGCATTGAGCATGCTGTAAAGCGTGGTAGATTTACCTGAGCCCGTTGGCCCAACCATCAGCACAAGGCCGCGCGGATGGCTGATGATTTCATCAATCTGCTGGCGCTGCTTGGGCGGAATACCCAGCAAATCAA
The DNA here is from genome assembly GCA_938041555.1 of uncultured Candidatus Saccharibacteria bacterium. Taxonomy (GTDB): domain Bacteria; phylum Patescibacteriota; class Saccharimonadia; order Saccharimonadales; family Saccharimonadaceae; genus Saccharimonas. The sequence goes on from CALIAC010000004.1 coordinate 40,473, forward strand.
GATTAAGCAAGCTTTCATCGAAATTAAAGAGACGCAGCACAGCATCCTGTCCATACATGGTTGGCACAGTCTCAACACGGATGTTGAGCAAGTGCGTTGCGTTGCCATGTGTTACGTCCTTTTGGATGTGACCTGACTGCGGCTCCATCGAAGCACTCGACACGCCAGCTCGGCTGGCAAGCTCACCCATGATCACGCGGTAGCGACTCCGGCTGATTGTCGCGACGGGATGGAGTGCACCATCGACACGGAGACGAATCCGGATATCATGGCGTTCATTCTCGATGTGGATGTCGCTCGCACCAAGCATATCCGCCTGGTTGATCAAAAAGTCGAAAACCTCCTCACTACTCACTCGCCCAAGTGTCTGACTCACCTCGGCGATGGTCTCGCTATCGCCCGCTTTGGCAATCTTAATATCATCGTAGACGATCTTCTTTGGTGGGTCGAAGCGGTTCATCAACACACGGTAAGCACTGAGGCTAATCAAATAAAATTCGACAGGTAGCCCCCGGTCCTGATACGTGCGCCGCGTCCGCTGGATAACCGACTGGGGTGTTTGTGTCGTGACAGCAAACTGGTACGATTCTTGCTCATTGCCATCAGTCAGCGGCAGCATATAGAGGTTGTGCATCTCCTCGATCGTCATTAGGTCGCGTGCTAGTGGCAGCGTCTCCTCGATGGGGCGCATATCGAGGTATTTGAGGCCAAGAATGCGCGAGCGTTGCTCGGTCGACGCCTCATCTTGCTGGCGACGACGTTGTTGGACTTCATCTTCATTCATCCTTCTTAGTGTAACAAAAAGCTCGTGGTAAATATAGGGGGTAAGTCCAAAGCACTTCAGGTATAATACAACTATGCCAGAGATTATTGTTATTGCACACAACATTCGCTCAGCGCACAATGTCGGATCGATCTTTCGTACCTGCGAAGGATTTGGCGTGCAGCAGCTCATCCTGAGTGGCTACACACCCTACCCCGATCTTGCCCTTCAGCCAACCCCACCGCACTGTGCCTACCACCTTGAAGAAACAGTGCGAGCCGACCCACGTTTGCCGCACATCCGCGAAAAGATTACCCAGCAGATCCACAAAACGGCGCTTGGTGCCGAGGCCCTTGTGCCGTTCGATTATCAGTCTGAGCTCGACCTTGAGCAGTTTGCTGGCTATCGCATTGTTGCGCTCGAGCAAGCCTCTACCTCTGTTACCATCTCACAGTATCAGCCACCAGATAAGCTCGTCCTTTTACTTGGCGAAGAAGTCCACGGCATTCCAGCCGAGACGCTTGCGCTCGCGGATGACATTATCGAGATTCCGATGCAAGGGCAGAAGGAGTCATTTAACGTATCAGTCGCAACCGGTATTGCGCTCTATGCACTCACAACTGCTGGATAGTTACAGTATATATGTACCCATTTTGTTTGCGTTGTAGCAAATATCGGGTTATACTAGCAGTAGGTGGTGTGACCAAGCCACCGCCTGCAACTTGCCTGTGCTAGAGCTTATTTCGCTCGCCTCGCAAGTATCTGGCCTCGCGCCACCCTGGTCGTAGACGCTACTGTTCGAAGTAAAAATTACACGCACAGCCAGCAGACTCCCAGGGTGGCGCGAGTCACCCCCCTTCGCGGGGACGGGCATTATTTAACAACAACGCAGTCACTACCAAGGATTTGTGCAAGCTCATCCTGTAATCGCTGCTGCGCGTCGACCCGGAATGGCAGGCGAATTGCCGACGTTTTGTCATCACCGAGCATCATAATAATATCGTGCTGGCCCGGGTTTTGTGTACACAGCTGCTTAAATTTCGTAAGAGCAGCTATATCATCGGGGTTCTTGACCCGCACATAGACCGTTGGAAGCGTATCAAGCGGTTTGGGCGGCGGCCCCCCTACTGACAATGATGCGGCCGCACGTGCCGATGCTTGTGCTGAGCGCTGAGTATTTTTTTGCGATGATGACCGGCGGCGCGGCGTAGCTGCTGGGCCGGTTGGTGCAGACATTGTACGGCCAGTTGCCTGGTATTCGGCTAAGTCGGTATCAGTCACGACGGTGATTTCATTGGCAATTAGCTTCGCTTCATCACCAAGGTTGCCATCACGATCGCGCGCGCTCACCTTGCCACTGGCAGTAATTACCACATCTTGCTCTAGCTGGCCAGCAAGCTTCTCGTATAAGTTCGGAAAGATAATGATCTCACTCTCACCCGATTTGTCCTCAACTCCCACAAAGGCCATCTTGCTGCCCGACTTCGTCACAATCGTCCGCAGGCGCGTCACGAGGCCACCGATCGTCACTGTTTGGCCGTCGATCTGTGGTGAGACAGTGCGCAGTGGCACAGTCTGCTCAGCAAAGAACGTGTCGTAGTTGTCGAGTGGGTGCGCACTAATGTAGAGGCCAATCAGCTCGCGCTCCCACATCAGGCGCTCTTTGTCGGTGTGTTTGACGGGCGCTGGCTTAAGCTCAATCGACGGCATAACTTCTGTAGAGCTGTCGGCTAGGCTACCGAAGAGGTCGGTCTGGCCGCTCAGCGCTTCCTTCTGTAATTTACTCGCAAAAGCAAGGACATTCTCAAGATTAAAGAGAAGATCAGAGCGATCACCCAGCGCATCAAAGCCGCCCGATTTAATGAGCGACTCCCAAACTCGCTTGTTGCATTTACTCGTCGAGACACGCTTGGCAAAGTCTTCCACCGTAGCAAACTTCCCATCGCGGTCACGCATCTTGACGATCTCTTCCACTGCTCCCACACCAACACCCTTCACTGCTGCCATACCAAAGCGGATCTGTTTCTTGCCCGGTACCACAGCAAATTCCTCGTATGATTCATTGACATCAGGGTTGAGTACCGTCAGGCCCATATGCTTGCACTCGGTGATCTCGATGGCCAGTCGGTCGACGTCATCGTGGTCACTCGTCATCAAGGCTGCCATAAAGGCATCGGGGTAGTGCGCCTTGAGATATGCCGTCCAGTAGGCGATGAGCCCGTAGCACGCCGCGTGGCTTTTGTTAAAGCAGTAGTTGGCAAACTCCTCCAGCTGCGTCCAAAACGTCTCGGCCATCTCACGCGTCGCTCCACCGACCTTCACTGCTCCTTCGACAAACTCCGGCTTGACCTTCTTCATCAGGTCGATCTTTTTCTTACCAACGGCCTTACGTAGGGTGTCGGCCTGCCCACCAGTAAAGCCGCACCACTCTTTGGAGATCTGCATAAACTGCTCTTGATAGACCAAGATACCATAGGTGTTCTCAAGTGAGCTCTTCATCCCCGGATGAAGGTAGGTGATTTCCTCCTCGCCGTGCTTGCGCCGGATAAAACTATCGATAAACTGCATCGGCCCTGGCCGATACAGCGCCACCATTGCGATGATATCCTCAAAGTGCGACGGCTTGAGGGCGCGCAAATAACGCTTCATCCCAGCCGACTCAAGCTGGAATACCCCTGTTGTGTCGCCCCGCTGAAAGAGCTTGTACGTTGCTTCGTCATCAAGTGGTAGCGTGGAGAGGTCGATCGTATCACCATAGACTTTGCGGATGATCCGCATCGCATTGTTAATAATCGATAAGTTCGATAGGCCAAGGAAGTCCATCTTGAGCAAGCCAAGATCCTCTACCTCGCCCATCGGGAACTGCGTCGCCACGACACCTTTCTGCGCCTGCTCAAGCGGGATATATTTGACAAGCTCGTCGGGCGCAATCACCACACCACACGCGTGCACCCCATGGCTGCGAATTGTCCCCTCTAACTGAATGGCATAATCAAAAACTTGCTTAGCAGTTGGGTTCGTCTCGTATTCGTGCTTAAGGTCAGGATCTTCCTTCGTGCTAATTGCCAGCGGAATGTGCCGCCCCTGGGCAGGTGGTGGTACCATCTTAGCTAGGCGGTCACTTTCAGCATACGGCACCTCCAACACACGTGCGACATCACGCACCGCCGCCCGGGCCGCCATCTTACCAAAGGTGACAATATTACTGACGTGGTCGTGACCATATTTATTTGCACAGTAGTCGATTACCTCATCGCGCCGCGTATCCTGGATGTCGACATCGATATCAGGCATGCTAATGCGGTCGGGGTTAAGAAACCGCTCGAAGAGTAGACCGTACTTGAGTGGGTCAAGATCAGTGATATTAAGCGCATAGGCAATGATCGACCCCGCGGCGCTACCTCGACCTGGCCCAAAGACAATCCCCTGGCTCTTGCCCCAGTTGATGAAGTCCTGCACGATGAGGAAATACCCTTCATACCCCATGCTTGCCATGACGCCCAGCTCCATCCTGGCCCGCTCACGCACGTCATCAGCCAAGGTAGGGATAATCTGCTCAGGGAGCTGATCGGCAGTATCTTCGGGCTTTGCACCATTGTAGCGCTGGGCCAGGCCACGATACACCAGCTTATGCAGGTAGCTATGCTCACTCGTTTCACCCTCAGGTAATGGGTATTTTGGGATGAGGATTTTACCCAGCTCGATATCAACATTACAGCGGTCGGCAATCTGCTTGGTGTTGGTAATAGCCTCGGGTAGCTCTCTTCCCCAGCGAGCAATGATATCGCGCGGGTCAGTCAGATGGAGCTCGAAGTCTTTCAGACTCATCCGCTTTTCGTCACTCAAAAACGAGCCTGTCCCCACGCAGAGTAATATCTCATGCGCATCCTGGAAGTCATGCGTCAAGTAGTGGCCGTCGCAGGTCACCACTAGAGGGATGTCCAGCTCCTCAGCCATGCGGCGCAGACCATCGTTAATCTTCGCCTGCACATCCCAGTGCGTATTGGACTCGGGGTGACCATGGTCTTGCAACTCAAGGTAATAGCGGTCGCCAAATACACCCTTGTACCATTGAGCAATCTCGACCGCCTTGGCATAGTCATCATAGCGCAGCGCCTCACCTATCTCACCACTCGCACAGCCGCTTAGGACAATCAGCCCTTCGTTGAGCTCCTCTAAGAGATCATGATCAATCCGCGGCTTATAGTACATCCCCTCTAGATTTGCCTTTGTACTCAGCCGCATCAGGTTGTGATACCCCTGATTATTCATCGCAATGATGGTCAGGTGGTAGCGCATCTTATCTTTGGCGGGATCACGGTCGAAGCGCGATCGAGCGGCAACGTACGCTTCAATGCCAAGGATCGGCTTGATGCCCGCCGCCTTGGCTGTCTTGTAATAGTCAAGCACCCCACTCATCGTCCCGTGGTCAGTAATGGCCGCTGCCGTCATGCCATAATCCTTAACAGTACTGACAAGGTCGCCAATTTTCGTCAAGCCATCAAGCAGGGAGTGATGGGTATGGTTGTGCAGGTGAACAAAATCCGATGGTTGCAAAGCTGATGCGTGAGAAGTCATACCTCCTTAGTATAGCAAATGAACGAGCGATAAGGCCAACACTCCATCGTTGTGATTAGCAAAAAACAAACTCAACTACTCTCGCGTTGCGTGCGCCAGTCGTTCATCACTCCATCTAGTGGAGTGTGACGATCTACTGCAGAATAAATGGGGAGCCTTACCCCCGTATAGCATATCAGTGCCGTGCGTTCATCACTTTAATAACACTATCAATGAAGTCTGCCAAGCCTGGCACCAAGAGACCAATAGCATTGAGCAGCCAAACAAACAGTGCCACAAGAATCGTCCCGCCAAGCACGCTTCCGAGGCCAAAAAATATCCCGCGGATGAAGTTCATTTTGTAGACTTCTGCGCGGCTTCGATGAAAATCGTAAAATAAATCCTCGAGGGTAGCCTTGCGTGCATCGGTCTCGTTGGCTTGTTTGACCTGCCGTGTAAGCTCGGCAACTGGCCCAGGATGATCATGCCTCTCACAAGTCGCTGACTTGTCTGATGGGCGCTGTGACGGTAGTGATTGCTCTGTCATAATAATTGCAAGGGTGCGGCGAGCTTGCTCCCCCCTAGGAGAATACTCGCCGTACCCATTTGTAGCCTACAGGCTACTTTTTACCCTTCGCAAACTCGTCGCGAGCACTGCGCAAAGCACGGTCACTGCGGTCGTGCAGGTCGCGAGCAGCATCACGTGCTTCATAGTACACCTTCTCGCCCTTAGCGCGCAATTCGTCACCCTTTGTAGCAGCATCTTGCTTGAGCTCACGTGCTTTTTTCTTAAGGTCGGTTCGCGTTTCTTTACCCGACTTTGGTGCCGTCAATAGACCAGCTACCACACCAGCAGCAGCACCGAGGACCGCACCAAGGACAAATTTACCTTTCGACATTCTTATATTCTCCTTTATCGATTACGTTTGGTAATAAACAATTTTTTGATCGAAGACATAGCCGTCTTAGCTAGCCAAAATGGCGAAGTAAATCGGGTGATATTATCAGTTGTTGTCTCGAGGTTGGTTGCCACGCGCTCAGCTAATTCTGCCACTGCACTAATCCGCTTAGTAATACGAATCAATATAACCGTCAAGACAATCGCAAGCACCAGCAGCAGCGCCAGCAATACCGATAACATGATAACTAATATCTGGGCCCACTCCATGCGGTATCTCCTTTATGTTAGTAGCATATATACTATGCCTGAGTATCAGTATAGCGAGCCCGCAGGTATTTTGCAAACTCTGGGCCAAGCACGGGGTCTTTGAGGCCAAAATCCACGACGGTCTTGAGGTACTCTAGCTTATCACCAGTGTCATAATATGTACCGTTGGTAATCTCCACGCCAAAGAACGCGTGGCTGTCATCAATCATCCGCTGCATAATAGGCTGAACAGTAAATTCGCCATGCCCATCAAAATGCTCTTTCGCGTGCTCAAGATAGCTAAAGAATTCGCCAGGCAAAATATAGCTACTGACACTAGCGAGGTCAGATGGCGCATTAGCCTTACCTGGCTTTTCAACGATGTTGCTCATCTTAATAATGCCATCCGATAGCTGCTGACCAGCCACAACGCCGTAGCGATCAAACTCAGCATCATCGACGATCTTTTTGCACGACAACACCGCCCCATCGAGCTCCTGCGATGCAGCAATCATCTGCTGGAAGCGGCTTGGGCTAGCAGCAATGAAGTCGTCGGCAAAGGTGTAGATGACAGGCTCGTCGCGGTTGATGAGGTGCGCTGCACAAGCCAGTGGCGTTGCGTTGCCGTATGGGCCCTTTTGGCGGATGTAGATAAAGTTTGCCATCTCCGATAATTGCTTGACGGTATCAATCAGTGGCTGCTTCTTTGGCCCACCAGCCCGAAGGTTGGCTAGTAGATCCTCATTTGGCACATCAAAGTGGTCTTCGATCGCACGCTTATTAGCACTCCCCACAATGATAATATCGCGGATCCCCGCCTGGACGAGCTCTTCCACCACATACTGGATGATTGGCTTATCAATCAGCGGCATCATCTCCTTAGGCATCGCCTTGGTCTGAGGCAAGAACCGCGTACCAAAACCCGCGGCGGCGATGATTGCTTTTGTTGGTCGTTTCATTATGATTCTCCTTGTATATCCTTTAGTTGCTCACTTCAGCCTCTCACGAATCAGTTTCTGCGCCAGAGCTGGATTAGCTTTGCCGCGGGATCGCTTCATGACTTGCCCGACGAGGTAACCAATTGCCTTATCCTTGCCAGCCTTGATATCGGCAATGGACGCTGCACTGGCTGGGTCATTCATCACCTCATCGACAATTGCGCCAATCGCCCCCTCATCTGACACCTGGAGCAAGTTCTTTGCCTCAGCAATTGCCTCAGGCATCGTACCAGTATATTGCTCGTCAAAGAGGTCGAGAAAGAGCTCCTTCGCGCCAGTTGAGCTGACTTTATTGTCCTCCACCAATTGCGAGAGCAGCAAGAGCCGCCGCGGCCCAACAAAACCCGACTCCACCTTACTCATATCCATCAACTCTTCTGGTGTGGAGGCAAACCAATTGAATATCCGCTTGACAAGCCGTCGATACACCGACTCATCAACGCCAAGGCTTTGCAAAACAGACGCAGCATTATGCTCGAGCGGGTAGATATCACTCAGCAAAATAGCCAGTGGCTGATGACTGAGCACAGTATTAACCACCGAGTTATCCAGCGCAAGACTCTGCCACTGCGCACGGTATTCACCTGGCATCGTCGGCACATCCTGCTGGACACGGGCGATCTCTTCGTCCGTCAAGACAATCGGTGGAATGTCTGGGTCGGGCATGTAGCGATAGTCCTGTGCATCTTCTTTGCTGCGCTGGCTCGTGGTGATGCCTTTGTCGTCGCTCCAGCCACGGGTCTCTTGTACAACGCGCTCACCGCGCTCGAGCAGATCCGCCTGACGTGCAAATTCATACTCAACCGCCTTTTCTACACTACGGAAGCTATTGAGATTCTTCACTTCGGCACGCGTCCCAAGCTGATCTGAACTCTTTGGTGCGATCGAGATATTAACGTCAAAGCGCATATTACCATGGTAGAGATCACCGTGTGTGACGCCAGCATAGGTCATGAGCTTGTGAAGCTCTGCTGCGTAGGCACGGGCCTCGGCTGCTGAGTGAATATCAGGCTGTGAGACAATCTCGATCAGTGGTGTGCCCGCTCGGTTGAGGTCAACTAGTGAGTAGCCATCGTGGTGTGTTAGCTTACCAGCATCTTCCTCCATGTGAGCATGGTCGATCCGGACGCGCGTGGTACTGCCATCATCGAGCGGCACATCCACATAGCCAGCCAAGATAATTGGCTGGTACATCTGGCTCGTCTGGTAGCCTTTCGGCAGATCTGGATAGAAATAATGCTTACGATCGAAGCGCGAAATACGAGCGATGGGCGCATTGAGTGCCTTGCCAGCCCGAATCGCAAGATCGACAGCGTGACGATTCAGGACTGGTAGCATGCCAGGTAGGCCGAAATCGATTGGATGGACTTTGCTGTTAGGCTCGGCATCGCGGGCGTCATTGTCTGCTGGACTGAAGAGTTTTGTGTCTGTTGCCAGCTGTACGTGACATTCGATACCAATCGTCACTTCATATTTTTGCAAAACATCGTGAGAAACTGCCATAATTATATCGCTCCCAAATCCTTTAACCCCTGTTTATACGCGGCTAATGCCCGCAAGGCAATCTCGCGCGAGAGCCGCACATTAGCCTCGTGCGCCAGCTTGTTGCGCACCTTGTGAGCACCCCATACGTGGTTGCTATTACTCCATTGTTCGCGGGCTGACTTCATGCGCTCACCCATCGTGTCACCAGCAAAGCCACGCTCGCGCAGAGCAAGATCAAGCAACTTATCTGCCTCGAAGATAGCCAGCTGATACGTGCCAATGTTAGATTTGTCGAGGCTATTCTCAATGGCAAGCCAGCGCGCTTGGTATTTTTCGACATTGAGCACCTTGCCGCCCTGACGCGTCAGTGCAACAACAGCAGCCAAGATTGCAGCAATGATAATAATACCCACCAGAAGGATCGTCACACCACCAGACATTAGGCGCTCCTTTCTGTAGCCGCTTGGGATGCTACGGCAAGCAGCGTTGCATCACTCTGCATGGGGCCAATCAACTGGGCACCGATTGGCAGGCCCGCCTGGCTCACTCCAGCTGGCACATTCAGTGCAGGTAAGCCTGCCAGACTGGCTGGCACTGTCATGATATCCGCGAGATACATCTTAAGCGGGTCGTCGCTGTTTTCGCCAAGACCAAAGGCAGGAGTAGGTGCTGTTGGCAAAAGAAGCATGTCGTATTGCTCAAACAGAGCGTTAAATTCGTTGATGAGCAGCGTCCGCGCTTTTTGCGCCTGGAGATAGTACGCATCGAAGTACCCACTACTCAGCACGTAGCTCCCAATCATAATGCGCCGCTTATTCTCTGGCATAAAGCCTTCGTCGCGGCTCCGGCCATAGAGCTCGGCCAGTGTCTTGACCCCCTCAGCCCGGTAACCATAGCGCACGCCATCGTAGCGTGCCAAGTTACTTGAAATCTCGGCCGGTACAACAATGTAGTAGATAGCAAGGGCATGCTGAAGCATCGGCATACTCACTGTCTCAATAGTATGGCCGTGCGATCGCAGCGTATCGGCATACTGGCTGACCGCCTGACGCACCTCAGCATCAACGCCATCACCCATTGCTTCGCTGATGATACCGATCTTCAGCTGTTGCGGCGTCTCTGCCGCGGGCGCGAAGAAGTCGGGCAGCGTCGTCATATCCTTCGGGTCTTGGCCAGCCATGACGTTCATCACCACAGCAATATCCTCAGCGCTACGTGCAAAGCAGCCCATCGTATCAGTGCTCGAGGCCATTGCCACGACACCATAGCGGCTCGCTGTGCCGTAGGTTGGCTTGATACCATACACTCCATTAAAACTGGCAGGCTGACGAATCGAGCCTCCGGTATCCGTCCCTAAGGCAAATGGCACAATGTCGAGCGCCGTCACTACGGCCGAACCACCACTACTACCACCAGCGACTTTCGTCTTATCGACAGCGTTGTGTGTAGCGCCAAAGTATGAGTTCTCTGTGCTCCCGCCATGCGCAAAGGCATCGAGGTTACTCTTGCCAATGCAGATCGCCCCAGCTGCTTCAAGCTTATCTACCACTGTTGCTTGGAGAGGTGTATCAAAATTCTCAAGCATCTTGCTGGCTGCCGTACTGGGTGCACCATACGCAAGATAATTATCTTTAACGACAAATGGCACACCAGCCAGCACCCCAACGTTCTCACCCCGAGCCAGTGCCTCATCAATTTCTTGTGCCCGCTGCAACGCCCGCTCCTCTGTCAGGCTCAGCAGGGCGTGGTATTCCTTAGCGTCACGCGCCCGTTGTAAAGCCGCTTGTACCTGGGCAGTAGCCGATGTCTGGCCTTGTTTGATCTGAGCAACTCTCTCTGTAATATTCATATCACAACACCTTCGGTACTTTTACACACTTATCTGCCTGCTCGGCGGCTAGCCCCAATAGCTGCTCGCGCGATACATCGCTGGCATCTATTGTGTCGGGCCGCCACACATTAGTCAGGCCAGTTACTTGGTAGGTTGGCTCGACACCAGTCGTGTCGAGGGTGGATAGCTGCTCGATGTAGTGCAGGATATCCTCGAGGTTTTGGCGCAGCGCGGCAACGTCGGCTGAATCACCAAGACTAATCGAACTTAATTGTGCAAGGTGCTGCACATCTTCAGTGGTAATACTACTCATTATGGATATATTGTACCACATTCGGTGCGTGGAATCGCTATATATCACAATGAGCAACGAGTAATGCGTCAGTAAGAAGTATAGACAGCACAGGGTACAATGCTAATGCTAATCTACTTCCAACTTATCACCCTTAGCCCGATTGCAGCGCCAACAGAGTGCTCGCAGATTTCGCTCAGTGGTGATGCCACCCTTCGATACCGGCACAATGTGGTCAACTTCGAGCAAAAGATGCTTCTCATCCCGGCGCGAGACATGGCACTTCTGGCATTCGTAGTTGTCTCTGCGCAAGATAAATCGCCTGAGCTTTGGCGTCATGAGCTGACGCTGAAACCGCGCAGATTTGCGATATGTTATCTGCTGGCTGAGATATTCTGCCAATTTTTGGAGCTTTTTCTCTGTAAGAGTAATATCAAACGAGTAGTTATTGCGCTTGGCGGGCGAACTATATTTAAATGAATATACGAGAAAATAATTCTTTTCAAACTTAGGTAATGTATTCGATCCAAGCTGCTTCATTGTCATTTTCTTGAAAATATAGGCTCCGACGTACATTTTGGCATCGATAAAGTCCATAATCTCGTTGTATTCGCTCCGCAGTATTTCCTCAGTCTTTTTGATTGTGTCGTACTTCTGAAGGATTTGCTCAAGTACTTGCACTGTCTCTTCGTTTATTGTGCGCCGTGCAAAAAAATATTTGACGATATAGCGGTATGGGTCAAGCTGCGCATTTTTATACACCGTGAGTGTGCTATTTTTCACATGCGCATGCGAAAGCCGATACTGCTGCTGACGAATAAACTGCTTGGTTTCGGGCAAAAAGGCATTGAAGTCGTTGTATTCTTGTATTTGCTTGGCAAGCCTCTGCTTGACACTCTGAAACTCTGCCGTTTTGTAATAACCACGCGTCCTCCAAAACACGATGCAATAACAAACGATAAGGAATATCACTGGCAGGCAGAGCAGTATAACGTTGCAGATAGCAAGTCCAATAAGAATCGACCACCGGATGAACTTCGGTCGACGATCGATCGTTGCCAAGAAATATATCACATGCTCTGGCAGGGTGTGAGTATCACGTATAGGCATACTACATCATATTATACACTCTGTGCATGTACCGATCGTAGGTTTACTCAGCTACTGCTACAACTTACTCTTCACCTCGGCGATCAAATCTCGCAATTCGGCTGCTCGCTCAAACTCAAGATTGGCACTAGCGAGATTCATTTGGCCAGTCAGGTCTTTGATAAGGCTCTTGTATTCATCCTTGGGGATTTTACGCAGATCAAGCTTGGGCGCGTCATCCTCTTTTTGCGGGATGATGGAGCGCAGGCCTTCGTCGATTGCTTTATTAATGCCACGCGGTGTAATGCCATGTTCACGATTGTATGCCTGCTGAATTTCGCGTCGGCGTTTGGTTTCGTCAATCGCTCGGCGCATGCTATCGGTGATACTATCGCCATACATGATTACCCTACCCTCAACGTGGCGAGCTGCCCGGCCAATTGTCTGGATGAGGCTACGCTCGCTGCGAAGGAAGCCTTCTTTGTCGGCGTCCATAATCGCCACCAAGCTCACCTCTGGCAAATCGATCCCCTCACGCAAGAGGTTGATCCCTACCAGGACATCATACAGGCCCATGCGCAGATCACGCAGAATGTCGCCGCGCTCGAGCGTGTCGATCTCACTGTGGATATAGGCCGTCTTGATGCCGAGGTCGGTCAGATAGGTAGAGAGATCCTCAGCCATCCGCTTAGTGAGCGTTGTCACGAGCACGCGTTGCTGCTGGCTGGTACGCTCGCGAATTTCTGCAATGAGGTCATCTACTTGCCCTTCCGTTGGGCGAACTATAATTTCTGGGTCGAGTAAGCCAGTGGGGCGAATCACCTGCTGAGCGGGGGCGGGGCTGCGCTCGAGCTCGTAATCGCCAGGGGTGGCAGAGACATAAATCACTTGGTTGATATGCTTATCAAATTCATCAAAGCGCAGTGGGCGATTGTCTAGTGCGCTTGGCAAGCGAAAGCCATGCTCCACCAGCACTTCTTTGCGAGCGCGGTCACCATTATACATCGCGCGCACTTGGGGGACGGTTACGTGACTCTCGTCGATCAGCATCAAGAAATCGTCAGGAAAGTAATCGAGCAAGGTAGCTGGCTGCTCACCTGCTTCGCGATTAGTAAGGTAGCGGCTGTAGTTCTCAATCCCCTTCACGAAGCCAGTCTGCTCGAGCATTTCCAGGTCGTACTTGGTGCGCTGGCTCAAGCGCTGCGCTTCGAGCAGTTTGCCGTGCGTCTCAAACCACTGTTCACGCTCCTCATACTCCTGCCGAATCCGATCAATCGCCTGCTTAATTTTCTCCTTAGGCGTTGCATAGTGACTACTCGGAAAGATGGTAAACTCCGCTGGCTCATCGAGGATCTCGCCAGTGAGCGGGTTAATGTGCGTAATCCGATCCACTTCATCTCCAAAAAATTCCACCCGATAGGCCGTCTCTTGCCCTGCCGGAAAGACATCGACCACATCACCCTTGACGCGAAAGGCACCACGTGCAAAATCGATATCATTGCGATGGTATTGGATATCCATCAGCTGGCGCAAAAATTTGTCCTGAACTCGCCGCTCGCCCTGGCGCACCGTGACGGATAGCTCATAATAATCGGCTGGCGAACCCAGGCCATAGATACAGCTAACACTGGCAATAATAATCACGTCGCGGCGAGTGAGTAATGCATCAGTCGCTGCATGGCGGAGGCGGTCGATCTCCTCATTGATGGCTGAATCCTTCTCGATATACGTATCACTGCTGGCAATATATGCTTCTGGCTGATAATAATCAAAATAACTGACGAAGTAGTGTACTTCATTGTCTGGAAAGAACTGCTTGAACTCACTAAAGAGCTGCGCCGCGAGCGTCTTGTTGTGTGCCAAAACAAGCGTTGGCACGCCACGCTGAGCGATAATATTTGCCATCGTAAAGGTCTTGCCACTACCCGTTGCACCAAGTAGTGTCTGCTCGCGCTGGCCAGCTTCCAGGCCACCAAGTAGCTGAGCGATCGCCTGTGGCTGATCACCGGTCGGTTTGTAAGCAGAACGAAGCCGAAATGGTATGTGTGTCACGCTCTTTAGTGTAGCATAGCAGACTAACTAAATCACACTCTGGCGATTCATCTCAGCAAGGAGTTTGTTGTACGTTGCTTGCGGGTCTTTGGCATGATTGATCGCTCCACCAACGCTAATCACATCAGCACCACCCTGGGCAATGTGGAAGACATTATCTACCGTTACGCCGCCATCCCAGCCAATCTCGACCCGAGGGTGGATGGCTCGCACCAGCCGGATTTTCTCTATTTGCATCATCCGCGCCTTACCGCCAAACTCACCCAGCTTACCACTAACGATCGATACATAGTCAGCCGTCTCGATATACGATGCCACCGTCTCGGGCACTGTCGTACGCTGCAGGGCTACCCCAGCATGAATACCAGCTTGCTTGATCTGCTGCAAGACAGGGATCAAATCTTCTTTGACTTCGGCATGAAAGATAATGGTACTAGGCCGCAGTTTGATCAGTTTCTCAACGTACACGCTGGGGCGCGCCACCATAGCGTGGATGTCAACCGTCCACGACTGAGGCCACCACAGTTGGCCGATGCCCACCGTCTGACGGGGAGCAAACACGCCATCAGAAATATCAATATGAACCCGCTTGGCAAACGGCATAAAATGCTCTACCGCAGCCTTGTATTCATCAGTTTTTGTACTCAAAATAATTGGTGCTATGACAGCCATGCAAGACATTATACGGCGTCTGACGTGTGTTGTAAAGACGGCGACGGCGTTCTTTCACGTTTGCGAGAGCTAAGGAGGGAGTGTTAGACTGACGTGCGCGAAGAGTTGGTTTCTCGAACTCTTTTTACACTATCTAAGAAAGCGTCATCAAAGTCCTCGTATTCTATCTTCTTTGTCTTGTCAATTAGTGATTCCAGTTCTGCCATTTCTTGCGAAGATAACACGCAGCCATTTGCGGCTAATATTGTGCAAATATGCTCAAGGGCGACAGCCCATTCGCCCACATCATTGAACATTGTCGCTAGTTCCACGTCAATATTTGTTAGGTAGGGGCTTTTGTCGATGTAGTCTTGTATTGCTTTTGTCAAACTCATATGTATACTTTAGCACAATATATCGGACAGTTAAGCAACTACAGAACATGCTTTTTAGCAGATCTTTCACATAAATAATGCTCTACAAACTCGCTGGGCAGCTGCCTGCCTGCGGCCGTGCCATGCCAGTAGTGGCGTAGTAGCGAATGTCGGTGAGGTGGCGGTCGGTGGCTTGGACACAGAATTTGGTAGCATCGGCGCTCAGCGTAACCTGCACGGCTGTGTCGCTTGGCGGACGGTAACCGACTTGCTCAAGGTTAGTACTATAGCTTGCACCACTAGCGCTAGCATTGGCGTGATGCGTCTTGATCGCCTCAAGTGCACTGGTGGCCGCCGCACGCGTTGCCACATCAACCGAGCGCCGCCGATAACCCGAATATGCCGTCATAGATAGAGCCACGAGCAAGCCCAAGATCGCAATCACAATCATCAGCTCCATGAGTGTGAAGCCCTTCTGGCTCCGCTGCATCCACCATACTGCCCTGCTTTGCCTCATTATATTTCTCCCTCCATTAGCATAAGCATATTTAAGCATCACTATAGCAGGTGGAATGGTCAAGGGCAATAGCACTTTTCTTCTTGGCAGTATATACTAGGTTTATGGTGACCAAACAAGATGTCCTGACAAAAGCCCGCGGCCTCTATAGCGAAGATCAGCTGTATGAAATCGACCATGCGATCGACTTCGCCACCCAAGCTCACCACGGGCAAAAGCGCAAGAGCGGTGAACCTTACATTACCCATCCACTGAGCGTTGCAATTATCTTGATTGACTGGGGGATGGACAGCGACACCATCATCGCGGGTATTCTCCACGACACCGTCGAGGATACCGAGACATCACTAGATGACATTGAGTCACTTTTTGGACATGACGTATCCTTCCTCGTTGACGGCGTGACGAAGGTGAGTCAAGCTCGGGCTGGTATGCGCGACCTTGACCACTATCTCCCTCAGACAAAAGACAACCTTACCAAGCTGCTTATTGCTGTGGGACAGGACGTGCGTGTCATTATCATCAAGCTGGCCGACCGGCTGCACAATATGCAGACGCTGCAATTCAAGTCGCCCGAGAAGCAGCAAAAGATCGCCCGAGAAACACTCGAGGTCTTTGCCCCCATGGCTGACCAGCTGGGTATGGGGCGCGTGCGGATGGAGCTAGAGGAACTGGCCTTTAGCTACCTTGACCCCAAAGAATACAAGCGGCTCGAGAAGGTCATGAAGCAGCGCCTGGGCAAAAGCACTCGCAAGCTTGGCGTCGTCCGCCTTGAGGTCGAGCGGGCAGTCAAGGATGAGAAGCTTGAGTTTGAAATCAATGGGCGGGTCAAGAGCCTCTATAGCCTGCATCGCAAGCTGCAAAAGCGCGGTAGTATCGATAACATCTACGACCTCATGGCGCTACGCATCATTGTCCGCACTAAGGAAGAGTGCTACCTCGTGCTGGGCATTCTCCACTCACTGTATCAACCGATGATTGCTCGCATCAAAGACTATATTTCCATCCCCAAACCAAACGGCTACCAGAGCCTCCATACCACGGTCATCACGCCCAACAAGCAGATCGTCGAGTTCCAGATCCGCACGCGCGATATGCACGAGTATGCTGAGCGCGGCCTTGCCGCCAGCTTCCACTACCAGCAGCAAAAACACAGCAAGGAGTATCTTAAGGGCGACTCCAAACGCGGCGTGTCAAACCTGCCGGCTCAGCTGCAGTGGATTACGCAACTGCAAGAAATCGCCGCTCGCCTGCGCGCTGGCGAGGATATCCCTCGCGAGCAGTTATCGATCGATCTCTTTGGCAATCGCATCTTCGTCTTTTCTCCCAAGGGTGATATTTATAACCTCCCCGAGGGTGCTTTGCCGCTGGACTTCGCCTATGCCATCCACTCTGATATTGCCAAGCATGCCTATGGCTTCCGGATCAACGGCAAGATGGAGCCATTCGAGCGACCACTTGAGAATGGTGATGTCATCGAAGTCCTTACCCGCAAGCTCTCCTACCCCAAGCCGGGTTGGGCGCAGCTTGTTACCACCAGCCACGCACGTGACAAGCTCCGCCTCCAGCTTAACAAAATCCGCGTTCAAGCTGTTAATGGCGCGATTAGCCTGACGGATAAAATTATGCCAATTAGTAAGCCTGAGGCTGCTTCGAAGAAGTCAAAGAAAAATAACTGAGGTAACGTTAGATAATTGACGCACATCTTAACTTAAGTCTCTAAAATTATCGATCTGCCGCAACTTTGCTCCCTCTATCACCATTATTATCCAACAGATGTGGGTAGCCTATTGTGATAACCAGCCTGCGAGCCTCTGACTTTCTTGATAAAGCAACATTCCGCAAGTACCGCCTGTTCTATAGTAACCTAGAGAATTTTAGAAGTTGAAGTAAAAATACAAAATACCCCAGTGGGGTATTTTGTATTTGCTTAAACACGTTATCTAGCGCTCATTCCAACGCGCAATAGATTCATGAATAATTTGCTTGGCGCGCGCTGCGTCACCAAAGCCCTTCACTACAGTAGTACCAGGCTTCTTGAGATCTTTGTAGTGGTTGAAGTGGTGCTCGATTTGCTTGAGGGTTGCAGCAGGGAGATCTTCGAGCGAGTTGATTGCATCACCTGTATTACGGTCATCTGCTGGTACAACGATCACCTTATCGTCCACTTCGTCATCGTCAACAAACTCCAGCACGCCAATTACTTTACCCTCCAAAACGACACCAGTCGTCAGTGGTTGATCGGTGATGATGAGAGCGTCGAGCTCATCGCCATCTTCATCTAGGGTTTGTGGAATAAAGCCATAGTTGGTTGGTTTGGCAAAGATTGCTGGCTCGACCCGGTCGAGCTTCATCACTGCTAGGTCGCGATCCCACTCAATTTTGTGGTAGCTCCCTTGCGGAATCTCCACCACCACATTGACGATGCCAGCGTCAACGTCGCCAGGCGTCAGTACTTTATTAAAATCTGCCATTTGTATTAGCTCCTTTCTGTTGCTATCTGTTTTATTTTAGCAAAATCTACTCGGTAATGGCAAAAGAAGATGCGCTGGCAATGCAACCTTGCCCTGTAGGCACATTATTCTTATAACCAACCCATTTGATGGTATAATACTGCTAGCATGTTAATCATTGGTCATCGCGGTGCGGCCGGGCTCGCACCAGAGAACACTATCGACGCTATGGCAGCGGGTGTCGCGGCAGGCGCTGATATGCTTGAGCTAGATGTGCGATTGACGCGCGATGGTGTGCCCGTGGTGGCGCACGATAATCGCCTGCTACGTACCCACCACCAGAATGAATCAATCAGCCACTTAACCTATGCCGAGCTGCAAACTCTCACTAGCGAGCAACCTGTCCCTTCGCTCGCAGCAGTATTAGAGCACTTTTTTGGCGTTGTGCTACTCAATATTGAGCTCAAAGGGCATGGTAGCGCCGAGCCGACGCATCAACTCCTCACCCGCTCTATCACATCGCCAGATGATTGGGATAATGTACTGCTCTCGTCATTCTCCGTACGCGAGCTTCGGCAATTTCGGCAGCTTGCGCCTCAGGCCAATCTTGCTCTACTTCACCGCAATAATCCCTTTGCATTCTTGGCCTATCAGCGAAAGCTCGACTTCACCGCGGTGGGGTTTCATCGCTTGTATGCACATCCACTGGCGATAGAAATTGCACGCCGGTCGAATCTCTTTACCTACGTCTATACGGTCAATCGCCCAGGTGCCCTGCAGCAGCTTGCCGAGCGCGGCATCGACGGTATCGTTACCAACTATCCAGATAAGTTTCTTGCTGAGCTGCGGCGTTATAGTGAGCAATAAAGTTACGACCACTCTAGTGTGAGCACAAATCCTTCCTCCTCCGTGCCATCCAACAAGCAGCGGTAGGTCTATTATACATAGGTTAGCAATTATACTTATTTCATAAAGTACCTCACCTCACCAGTGCTAAGCCTCTCCATCTCGTCATTCAATAGAGTATATAGATAGCTTGTATGAAATGGTAATTTAATTTT
>CALIAC010000005.1 GCA_938041555.1 uncultured Candidatus Saccharibacteria bacterium
CTCGTCGCGCATTTTGGACATGGTACCTTGATGAGGCGATTCCTGCAGCAATGAATGGTAAATCACTAAAGTAATTAACTATCAAACAGTAGTCAATTTATTTTGACTATATGTGCTTAGTAAACGAGAGTATAAAAAATTGCACTTTAAAACAACAGCTGCTACTGTGTGTAGCGGTTGTTGCTTTTTATAATATACCTGTAGAGGCATAACATGATCTGTGTATACCTCAGCAGGTATACCTGCTATAACGGTGCTTCTACCGCTGCCCAGGTTGCGTCGGGTTTATCCTCAGGAATGATGACAGTTACCTGATGACCAATCTCAATCCGGAAGAATGTCACACTTGCCAGCAGGATTCGATATTCTCTCCCCTGTGCTTCCACGTAGTACGCGCCATCGTGTTGGGTGAGCGTACCGATAATCTGCTTGCGCTCTACTCGCTTGATTTGCTTGTAGATAAAGCCGCCATCGTCAGCAATTGTCAGCTTGAGCTTGTCACCCTCAACAAGCTTAGACTTACTGGCGTAATTGGCTGGCACGGGATAATTCTTACCGTCGGCATCGACCATTACCTGCCCGTCAAAGATACCTTCGACTATCTTGCCCGATACTTCTTCGCGACTATTGCTTGGTACGACAACTTCGCCATCGTCACCAATAATACTCATCAATAATTCCTTTGCAGCGGCTAGGTTCGTCTCTGCCTCTTGAATCAGCGATCGTAATCGCTTCACCTGTTTCTCTGGTAGTTCAGACATATTTTCTCGCAATTCCTTGTCTGTTTTCTTAGTTATCAACTCATTATATAGCGATGGGGTGGGGCCTTGTCAAGGCACTTGGTGGTTATCCACAGCGATAACAGGGGTAGCCAGTAGTTCGTTGTAAAAATGGTACGATGCTTAGAGCGCTACCCTCGATAGTATAACCAGCAAAGAGTAACCAGAGGAGACGGACTCCTGCCCTCTCTGTATCTTGAACGTGCCATCGCAGCTCTCGGCCTACCGCGATGAGTATGATGAACCACGGCAGTGGCCCAATAACCAGCAAAACTATGGCGGCGATAGTCATGACGCTCATGATATTCTCCCTTCCTTGGAAGTGTAACCCAACCAAAAACACACCCAAGCGGGTGTGCTGATGGTATCAATGCGGTCGGTAGGGTGATTACGCCAGTTCGACGGTAGCGCCAGCCTCTTCCAAGGTCTTCTTGGCAGCTTCAGCGTCGTCTTTGCTGACCTTTTCTTTGATTGGGCTTGGTGCGTTGTCGACCAAAGCTTTTGCCTCACCTAGGCCAAGGCCAGTGAGTTCCTTAACAGCCTTGATGACAGCAACCTTTTGGCCACCAACTTCTTTGAGGGTGACGGTGAATTCGGTCTGCTCGTCTTCAGCAGCACCAGCGTCGGCGGCTGGACCAGCGACAGCAACTGCAGCAGCGGCTGGCTCAATACCGTATTCGTCCTTGAGGACATTTTTGAGTTCGTTGACTTCCAGAACGGTCAAAGCAACCAGTTCTTCGGCCAGTTTTTTCACATCTGCCATGATGGATTCCTTTCGATGATGTGCGATAGAATCATCGCACAAGTTATTGTCTGCATAGTGCAAACGTTAGTACAATGCTGCGCTTGGTTACGCAGCTGCTTTGGCGTCTTCGATGCCATCGAGCAACGCATGAAGGTTGCCCGAAAGTGCGTTGGTAGTGTCGTGTACTGGCGAGAGCAGCTGTGCCACCACTTCGGCCACCAGCTGATTCTTGCTCGGCAAGCCAGCCAGTGCAGTGACGTCGGCTGTGTTGAGAGCTTCACCTTCGCCACTAAAGCCAGCAACCAACTGAACTGTTGGATGCGTCTTGGCAAACTCGTGCAACACCTTCGCTGCCATCACTTCGTCATCTGGCGAGATTGCATAAAGCAACTGCCCAGCCAGGGCCGAAGTGTCGGTATCTTTGTAGGTGTCATGCTGCGCAAAGGCAACACGCACGAGACGGTTCTTCACCACCTTAATGACAACACCAGCTTCGCGAGCTTCGCGGCGCAACGCCTGCAGATCTGCCACACTTGTCCCTTGGTAGGTCGCGACGGCAGTGCCCTTTGCCTCTGCGAGAAGCTCACTCATTTCAGCCACCAAAGCTTGTTTTTTATCTTTGGAAATTGCCATAAGATAAAATCCTTTCTTTGGAGTTGTAATACCTATACACACCGAAAAGGAGTGCAGTATTACTGGTTTGTTGTTGTATCCGACCGCATTGTTAATGTCCGACATATGCCGCAAAAAATCGTCTCTGCACGATTGCAAAGACGAGTCTCGAGTTTCGTGTTAGAACGCTGGCGTAAGAGGCTACAGCGTATCCGAAATTCCCTCGGTAGCATACTTATCGGCTGCTTTGTCGTGCATAACAGCCCGCTACGGTCTTTGGCAATGTCTGGGAGAGATTATAGCAGATGATGGTAGGTGGATGCAAGGCACGGAAAACTATTTGTGTCAGCGTGTAAACAGAGTGAAGAAGTAGCTTAGCTGTGCAGTTGTGCTTGGGCAAGCATCGCGTCGATTTTGCGGTTCGTATTGTTAATGCGGCTTCGGCTTGGCTGGTGCAATGTTGTTTTGCCAAAATCCTGCTTACGCCTATTGAGCTCACTCATGCGCGTGAGCTGCTCTTCTGTTGGCTGGAACTGGTAGCCAAGCTGCTTACCTAGTTTATATAGAATATGCGCCGCAACACCATGGCGTGCTGCTTTGCGGTCCTCCTTGGTGAGGATCTGGACTTCAAAGGGCAAAATACCTGAGGCTTGATCCTCGTACAGGCCTGTCATCTTAGCAACGCGAAAACCTTTCTTGTTGTCTTCCTTAAAATCAATATACTCTTCAGCACGAGTACCCGGATAACGAGCCTCAAATGCAGCCCTAATATCCTTAATGAATTGAGTGTCTCCCTCTACCTTGAGTATCTTGTCTCGGCCTGGTGCAGCATATGGGGTAATAATATAGTCATCATCCTCGTTGGTTGAAGTCTTGTTATTTTGCGTAGCTTTATCTTGTGGTGGCGTAACAATACCGTTGTTATTGATCATATCCAAGAACACATCAAGCAGTTCATCGCGATCCTCTGTAATGAATGTGATGCCATCAATATCGAACGGTACTTCGAGCGAGCTGTCCTTCTCTGGTGGCGATAATGAACGTAGTGTCTGTGGTGTAATATCGTCAAATTGCTCACAGAGCTCGTCGATGCATTGAGTCTTTAAATCGTCCAAGATCTTTATCGTGTTCTCATCATATGCTTGCAAGTCTTCGTATGGTATGAATTCTCGCTCACCCTGGCGTTCTTTCTCTTTAGCTTTTACACTATTCATCTTGTCATCATACGCTTGCAGTATGTCTGGTGAGATAGAGGCGCGGATTTTTTGATAGTCTTCTCTCTTTTGTTTCTCTGCTTTTTTTGCTCCTTCCGCAAGCTTACGTGCGAGAGAGCCAACAGACTTGAGCCGCCATACCGCTCGGAGCTCAGTATGCCACTCATAGCTACAGTTGCCGTTCCCTACCACAATATTGTGGTTCGACTCCTGACCAAGGACAAGCTTGCTGTCGCCTCCGCTTTTGTCTGTTTTGCCAATCATGCGCGCGAGAATTTTTTCTGTAATGTTGCAATAGTTTTGGTTGCGTTCTTCGGCAGTGATGACGTGATCTGGGTTGTCAGTATCGGTAGTACCCAGAACGCCAAACTCCGACAGGATGCGCTCAGCAAGATCCACAAAATGCCCTTGGCCGGTATTGCGCAGTTGGAGGCATATCACCTTACTTCGTAATGCCATTGCTAGTCCATCGAAGCCAATGATTTCGCACAGTGGTGCAAGCAGTGCTTCGCTCTTGTAGGCTAGTTCATACGCTTCCGATGTATCATAGCGAGTGTTGTTAAGTTTATTGAGCGTGTTGACAGCCTCCATAAAAATAGTCGAAAGCCCAACGCTCTCTCCTGCATCCAAAAGGTCATCAAGATTAAGCATATTCATTGGCTGCTGCCAGAGTTCTTTCATGAGGTTCTCTGCTTGCATGCGGTCGTGTGTTGCAGTCTCAAGAAGTTGACTTTGTTTCTGTTCGTCTGTAAGATACTGACTCTCCGCAGAGGAAGGCTTTATCCTTCCTTTTGATTTTTCGAGCTTTCGAGCTTTCGTAATGGCTGTGTACAGAGACTCTTTGTTCTCGGTGTCTGGTTTAGAGGGCATCTTCTGCGTATTAAGAAATTTACTCCAGGCGCTTGACAGCTGGCTGGTATCCTGCAGCATCGAAACAATTTGGTTAAACTTTTTATATGCATCTACTTCCCACTGTTTTTTATGATCTTCGAGCATCTTGTGGCGGAGGCTGGCAAGGTTCTCCGTTTTGAGCAGTTCATCACGATTGCCTGCTGTATACAATAAGTACGCAGTATATGCACTGTGATTGCTATATTTTGCAAATAGCTCTCCAGCAAAGTCTCGCATGAGGCTCAAGCCCGATACGATTCGCTTTGTTTTAGACTCTGGTGTGCTAGTTAGATTGAGCGCTTTTTCGTATAAATCGTATCGATCTTTATCAAAGCCCGCATTTGTCTCGTGCGCTAAGGTGTTATTTGCTGGGTTAGCTGTACGCTCTTTTGTTGGATTCGACACAGTGCATACAACTGTAGCAAAGTTATCAAAAAATCACAAGGGTTGACCTCTGCAGGATGCATACTAATGAACTAATGCGATGCGTGAGGCTAGGCTGTTCACACTAAAGATACTCCTATGCTGTGTGAATATAAGGTTATTATGTAGGGGGTCAGGTACAGGTATATTACTAATATTACTTCTTGCTAAATAGCCCCATAGGGTATTTAGCATAATTATTTTAGATTAATGATCGATAGAACTTCTTGCTGTATCTGGTATGGCGACTTAAGCACTCCATCATCGCGAATGCACTGAATTGTAGGAATGTGGTGGTTTCTCGCGAGAATGCGATAGCCATCATGGACGCGCTGCTGAAAGTCGCTGTCTTGTGATTCGAAGATATCTAGCGTCGCGAGAGCACCTCTCTGCTTTATACGATGCATGCGTTCCTGCTCGTCGTTGAGCGTGAGGATGATGAGATAGTCTGGCGTGAGATAGCGTTGGCTGGTAAATAAGCCGGTAATGTGCCGGATATGTTCTTGACTCAGGCCTTCGCCATACCCCTGATAGGCGAGCGTCGAGAAATAATTGCGAGACGCGAGGACAGTTTCGCCCCGCTCCAGCGCTGGTTGAATAATCTGCTGCCATAGCTCGCGCCGTGCAGTACTAAGTAGTGCGAGATTAATCTCTGGGTCGCGACGGAGATTGCCATTTTTGATAACGGTGCGGAGATAGTGAGCGATTGGCGTAGTCTGAGCTAGGTCATCACTACTTGGCTCCTCGACAACCGTCACTGAATGGCCGTGAGCTCGATAGTGTTTGGCAAGAAGCTCTACTTGGGTCGATTTGCCCGTGCCATCAATCCCCTCAATGACGATATAGTTACCTTGGTGCTGAGCTTTCTTACCGCGTTTTATGTTCATTGCAAAATACCCCTCACCCTATATATCAATTTTTCGTAAAACAGATTCAGACGGTATAGTGCCCTTTGTAATATAATCTGTGAAGATCTGTCCAGCTTCTTCTCCCGTAAATACCTCTTCTGGATGAATACGAATCGTAAATGGTTCGCCATCGCGCTGCCAGGTGAGTGGAACAAATCGCTCTTTGTCAGCTACTGGCTCTCGCGCGACCACATAGTGGATATATGGATACTGAGCTGTTTGGTTGCCTGGATCCGGCACCCGCACCTCTATAGTCATGCCGGTATTAGACCCAGCGCATTGCATATAGTAGCCATCAGCCAAGCTATCCTTTGGTACATTCTTTGGATGGGCAATACCATCTGGCAGGGCCCACACGCAGATACTAAAGCAACGGTTGCCATCAAGGGCAGTTGGGTCAGCAATAGCCTGGCTCACCTTTTGCGCAATCTGCTCTGGTGTTTGTGGCTGCAAAAATCGCTCAAAATAACCAACACTACCAACGAGCGAATAGACATATTTTTTCATATAGCACCTCCGTTACTATGGTGATGAATGAATAGTATGAGAGTATCACCACTCATTCCATCATACCATGCATAGGTAGGCACATAAATAATACTGCCAGCTTCCCTGACTGGCAGTATTATGGCGAGTGCTATACTCTTTTCTAACTAATCGAGTTTGTGCTCAACCTTGATGCCGGGCCCCATCGTCGTTGCAGCTGCGATGGATTTGACATATACACCCTTGAGTGAGCTTGGTTTCTGAGTTTGCAGGCTAGTGAAGAAGGCATCGGCGTTAGCGCGGAGCTTCTCTGTACCAAAGCTTACCTTGCCGATACTGAGGTGAATCGCTGCTTGCTTGTCTACGCGGTACTCCACCTTACCAGCTTTTGCCTCAGTCACAGCAGTTGCAATGTCAGTTGTTACAGTACCGCTCTTTGGGTTAGGCATTAGACCCTTTGGCCCGAGCAGACGGGCGTATTTACCAAGCTTTGGCATGTACTGCGGGGTGGCGATCAAAACGTCAAAGTCTAACGTGCCTTTGTCGAGCAGCTTGATGATAGCCTCTTCGCCAGCAATGTCTGCCCCTGCTTTGGTAGCAGTTGCAACCTCGGCTTCTGGCGCAAAGACGGCAACGCGAACAGTTTTGCCTGTGCCGTGTGGCAGGACAACTGTCGAGCGGATATTTTGATCGGCCTGGCGTGGATCAACACCAAGGCGGACGTGCAACTCAACGCTCGCATCAAACTTAGCAGGGTTGGTCTCGGTTGCCAGCTGGAGTGCTTCGTCCAGCGAGTATGCCTTGTCTTTCTCAACCTTCTCAGCTAGCTTGCGATAGGCTTTGCCACGGCGCTCGATCAGCGGACGGACCTTTGGCGCGGGCCCTTTCTTGATAGCTGCATCGATATCACCCTGAGGCGTTGTATCGCCAGCCTCTTTGCGGGCTTCTTTCTCGGCTTTCGCTTCGGCCTCGTCGAGAGCCTTTTGGCTGCGCTTGCCAGCCTTTGCCACAGTAGCTTCACGCTGAGCAATGATGTCCTTGTCGTTTGCTGTAGCGATGGCTGCCTCAATCTCTGCAATAGTGTTTTTTTCTGAAACATCGAGTTTCAGCTCTGCTGCTTTTTCAAGCAGATCGGCTTTTTTTGCCATAGTATCCTTTCTGTGGTGCAAGCGGCTTGGGTGCCTCCCACGTTTACTCATTAACCTTTCTAGTATAGCATATATGGGCCCTAGCATGAGATAATAAGCTTGTACAATGTGAAAATAACAGAGTAGTTATTTTGAGCACGCACTGCCAGTTGTGCTATAATGATGGGTGTTGTCGGGGTGTGGCGCAGCTGGTAGCGCGTACGGCTGGGGGCCGTGAGGTCGCAAGTTCAAGTCTTGTCACCCCGACCATTGAGTCAACACTCAAACCCACGTCATGGAAGCCCCATGACGTGGGTTTTTGCTTGTTTTTGCTAGGTTTCAGGGCAGGAAGGCCATCATCTGGCAGACCGTGCAAGCCTGACCCTTCTGGCACCGAGACGACGATGTCACTTGGCTGGCCCAATGTGACTTCGTCGTCTCCAGAGGCTTCCAGGCTGTCGCTATCTCCTACCTCCACACCCTCTTTGCTCAGGCACGGCTCTCCTCTCACCCCCAGCACCCCATCAAACGGTGGCTGGTAGCGCACTATCGCAGTGAGCAGCCCGGTCTCGTCGTCTGGTGTGATGTACACCTTGTCGAAGAGCACGTGGTTGAGCATGCGCCGGATGTGCTCAGGAGCCTGCCGGTAGGCGGTGGCCATGTGCTGGGCAATATCTAACGCTTGCCCGACCAAGGCCTGCCGCTCTGTTATCTCACCCTCCAGCCTCGGCCGTATTGCACACTATGGCGGGCATTGGTGGCTTGGCTTAGGCCAGCGATCCGTCGTGCCAGGCGCGTACAGGGTCTCAGGTAGTGTTGTTGGAGGAACTTCTCCCACACTTGACTGGTGGGCCTGCTTCATTATATTGATCTATAGTTAACGCCTGTGGTAACATAGAATTACCGATGGGTTGGATGAAACATGGAGTTCATACTGTACGCATATTTCGCAGGCGCTGGTTAGTAGCCCTTGTCCTTACTCTCTTTATTGTCGCTGGATTGGCGCTCTGGTCGGCATGCATTCGGTATGCTCCCTTCGAGGAGTCTCGCTCAAACTCGATTGTATCGGTTTTTAAGAAAAGAGTTGAAGATACGGTTTTAAGCTATAGCGACGTACGAGTCGTCTACCACACAGGGCAAACCGATGGGCGCAGCATTGACTATTGGTTTAGCGGTATGATTGTTGGTTATATCGATAATCCTACAATCCGGAAGAGGTTATTGACGTCTGCGCCGTTCCGTAGCTGTCAGAAGCAGAAGGATGCTGAGTGTTCAGCGTGGGGAACCTTCCGAGACCACAATGGTGCGGGCGTAGCGGAACCGAGCACTCTCAATAACAGCCTGGACCTTGCATACCAGTTTTTGGGAATCCCCTCAGATGTGTTCATGCCCGGAAGAATAAGGGCGCCATCTGTTCTCAACCAAGCTAAGAGTGGTCAATGTATCGATATTGACAGCAGGCATCCCCAACCTTTGCCACCACCAGGAGTTGATGCAACCGGAAATGTCGACTTCGTGACAGGCAATAGTGTCATCTGTGTAGCACCACAGAATGGTGCTTTTGTATATGCTTTTATTGGCCATGGAGTTTTTTAGAGGTATTCAAATCCCATGCTACATTCAAATTTACTTCACTCACCCCGTACCACCACCTTCCGCATAGTATCCTTACTGACACCCAACCGCTTCGCAGTGTGCTTGACCGTGCCGAGTTCGGCATAGACCTGCCGCACCCGCTCTTGGAAGGCCGGGTCGGCTGGGTTGGTACGGAGTGTCTCCCCTGCTTGCTTGAGGTGCCTGGCCACGGTGGTGCAGTGGAAGCCGAAGCGTGCGGCAATCTGCGCCACCGTCTGCCCCGCCTGGTGGAGCACTACCATCTCCTCCACCAGTTGCGGACGCAGGTAGCGGTTGATCCGCCGTGGTGGAGTGGTGGAAGACGTGGTAACTGGCGTGGGTGTCCGCACTGCTGAGCCGTCGGCTGGCTTATGAGAGGTGAGCGTCGTTGAACTTGCAGCCTGCTGCGTTGCCGTGGTGGTTTCTGCTGGCGCGCCTGGATTTCCATTCTGCCCAGAGGTTTCTGAGCCAGCCATAGTGGCGGAGCTTGGTAGAGCACCTAGGTCTTCATCTTGTTCATGCTTCTCTGCGACCGTCCTGGCAGCCGGGGAGTCTGCATCGTCCTCCTGCTCAGGCTTCTCCCCGCTGTCCGCGTCGGCGGTATTTGCCAGGGCGCTCGCCCGATTGCCTTGCTCAGTGTCCGCTCTGCCGGCCACGTCTAGCGAGCTGTCAGGATCCTCCGCCGGTGAAGAACCGCACCCCTTCGGCACTACCGCAAGGTCAACGACGCCCATCACATACCGCCAACACGCCTCCCATTGTTTTGAGTGGGGTAGGGAGAGGGCGACCATTTTGGTTTCATGTCTTCCTCTCACGCTATGGGCATTGTGCACGTGAGATTTTTATTTGCTTGGCATCCTTGGGCTTTTCCAGAGAGTAAGACAGTCTATCAGTAACTGTATCGCTGCTTTTAACAAATCTACATAGACGGGTGATACAGGTTCATAATACGAAACACCCACGCTAGCCCAAGTGCGCCAACGATAATCAATACACTCATAGTTATCTCTACCTGCTTGTAATGTCGCACATGAAAGCGAGGAATAGTGGCAAGCACTGTAATAAGGAAGCCCAATGCTATGGCCGCTGAGGCAGGAATGAATTTATGTCCAATTTGGAAGGCGAATGCACCCATCAAGAACGCTGCTGAGCCATAGATCACGCGCGAAATAGGCCTACTACCACGGCCAAGCCATAGCATGCCAGCCGCAAAGCAGGTTGCATCCATACCGAAGATTATGATAGCTGCCCAAACTGAATCTATTCGTGTGTAGTGAGTCGTAGGGTAATTGACTATATATGATATTGCCTCTGATATCAGAGCAACAATGACAAAGATTAGCCATAGCCGTACCATCTGCTTGGTGCGGCGCACTGGTATATTTTGTAGTTGCTGGGCATGGGTGGATGACGTGCTCATGATCATTCCTCTTGTACCATAATTATCTTCTTAATTTGAAGGCGGCGCAGCATTGCTCTCTTTCTTACTAGCACTAGCATGCTATTTATCTACATTCCATTCAATTCAACAAACTCATAGACAAACGCCCCGCTGCTTGGTGAAAAGCAAAATACATCGTTGGTGCGATGGCTCGACGAATAGCGTGCCACGCAGCGGTTGTCGCTACTGATGGCTGCTCGAGCTTGATCACGAAACTTCTTTGGTGGAATAGTATGGTTGCCAAGGATAGCGGTGTCTCGAAATACCGACTCATGGTGAGGGAGGTTGTCTCCATAATGATACCACCCCGAGCAACCGTGCGGGCAATCAGTAAAGGGCTGCATGCTCAGCAAGCGATCGCGCGTCGCTTTGTCGGTGATGGTGCCAATAACCATACCATTATTGCCATCCCAGCCGTCTATCGCATACCCTGACTGATAGCTCACATCCATATGGCGAATTGCATCGTGATCAAAGCGCCCATAGAAGATTGTCGTTGTGAAGCTACCAATCGTCCCCTCATACAGCCACCAGCCAATCGCCGCAACGACGAGCACGCCAAGGATAAGGATTGGTATAGAGATTTTGTCGAGGAGGAGTTTACGCATATTGTTATTGTAAACTACTATTGCAAAATATGTCAATTTATACCAAAAATACCTCTGTTAGCAGAGGTATTTTGATGTGCACTGAGTGGATTAGTCAGTAACTTCCACACCCATGCTGCGAGCAGTGCCCGCCACCGTCTTGATGGCTCCTTCGAGGCTGATGGCGTTGAGTTGCTCCATTTTTGCCTGAGCGATTTCCTCAAGCTGCGCTCGGGTGATCGTCCCAACCTTGTCGCTGTGTGGCTTGCTACTGCCCTTCTTGATACCGATCGCAGCACGGATCATATCATCAACGGGTTGGCCGAGGCTGCGCCATGCAAAAGTGCGGTCCTCAAACACTTGGATATGGACGATGACGTCCTTGCCCATATCTGCCTTGGTGGCGTCATTGAATGGGTTGATGAAGTCCATCATATTCAAGCCCCACTGACCAAGTGTGCTACCAACGGGTGGTCCGGCGGTGGCACGACCAGCTGGAATACGAAGCTTCAGGTTGCCGATAACTTTTTTTGCCATTATATTTTCCTTTTACTCAATTACTACTGGTATTGAGTGCGTAACGTTGCTATTATAGTGGATCGCTCATGCAAATGCAAACTGCGTGCGAGGCTTATACCTTCTTGACCTGCAGCGCATCAAGCTCAACTGGTGTGTCACGGCCAAACATGCTCACCATCACCTTGAGCTTGCCCTTGGTGGTGTCGATCTCACTCACGGTGCCATCAAAGTCTTTGAATGGCCCATCAATGATGCTGACCACTTCCCCTTCGCTAAAGTCAATCTGATGCTTGGGGTCTTCCACACCCATGCGTTTTTTGATTTTCTTAATTTCAGCCTCGCTGACAGGGGTTGGCTCGGTGCCACTCCCCACAAAGCCTGTGACGCCAGGCGTGTTGCGTACAATGTACCATGTCTCGTCGGTGAGTTTCATCTCGACTAAGACATAGCCTTGGAAGATCTTAACCTCAACAACTTTGCGCTTGCCATTTTTGATCTGGATCTGCTTCTCCTTAGGGACGATTGCATCGAAGATCTTGTCGGCCATATCCACGGCCTGGATGCGCTGACGGATGCTGTCAGCTACCTTCTCTTCGTAACCGCTGTAGGTGTGGATAGCATACCATTGCCGTGTGCTGTCGTAGCGTTTTTTTGTCATTGTCTACCTCCCCAGGATAATTTGAAATAGATATTTAAATGCAGCATCGAGCAGCAAAAGCGTTGCACTAAACACTGCAATAAAGCCAAGTAGTGCACCAGACATCTTCCATGTCGTTGCGCGATCGGGCCAACGCACCATACGGAGCTCATACCAGGCTCCAGCAAAGTAATTGCGAATTGCCGAGAATGGGCCGCGGCGCTGACGCTTTGGCTTAGTTACTTTTGGTTTTTTGGCCTCAGTTTTGGCTGATGCCACAGAGGTTGGCTTTTCTTTTGACGTTTTGGTTTTGGTGGGCGTGGTGTCTTGCGCGGTGATGCGCGTCACGCGGTTGGTTGATGATTTTTTGCTTGGTTTCGCCACAGCATACTCCCCAAATTTAATAGCCTGTCTTTGCAGGCTGTCAAGCTCTAGTGTAGCGCGCTATAGTGAGGGTTGTCAAGAGATGGAAGCTCCAATCTACTCTTTTTCTTCGTTAGCACTTACACGTGCTATCGCTGTTATGCGGCTCAGCGAGAGGTAACTAGTGGCAAAACGAAGTGTAGCAACCAAACTCCTCCAGAGAATGCGGCTAAGATTTCTTATGCTTCTCACGCAGTGCTGCTTGCTGGGCTGCTGCGGGTAGTGCAAAGAAGAAGGTTGAGCCATGATTAAGCTGGCTGGTAAACTCGATGCGCGTACCGAGCTTGCGAGCGAGCTTGGCAGCAATGTAGAGACCAAGGCCAGTGCCGCCAGTCTCGCGCGTGCGGTAGTCTTCGCTGCGCCAGAAGCGTTCGAGGATGTGTGCTTGGTCGCTTTTGCTAATACCAATACCAGTGTCGCGCACAGCGATGATAATACGATTACCCTTCTTGCGCGCACTGAGGTGGATCTCTCCTTCTTTGGTGTATTTGAGGGCATTAGAGAGGAGATTTTGGATAAGCTCACGTACATATAGTGAGCTTGCGACGACATGGCCCAGCCGCGGCGATGTCTCGAGTGTGAGAGCGAGCTGCTTTTTGGTAGCCTGAGGGTGATATTGATGGTAGAGATCATCCATGAGCGCACGGACGTTAAGTAATTCTGGCATGTCGGCAGCGCCACGCTCGGCCTGTGCAAGGGTGCTGAGGTCATTAACCATCTTGGCCAAGAAGACAACTTGCTCGTGAGCTGCATCAAGGTGGTCTTTGAGCGTGTGCTGCGGCATATCGCGCCGGTGGAGCATGAGCTGGATATTACTGAGTGCTCCCTCGGCTGCCGTCAAGGGAGTGCGAAGCTCATGGCTCACCACACTAATAAACTCATCGCGCTCTTCTTCAAGCGATTTCTCTTTCGTAATATCGCGCAGGATGAGGACGTAGCCATCACTTGAATCACTCATTGTATTAAGTGCACGTATTGGAGAAAATATGATACTAAGACGGAGCATCTCGCCCGATACTTCCATCCATACATCATCGCGTGTTTGCGTAACGGTTGCAGCGTGAAGCAGCTGGGTCAGATAGACTGGTTGCTTGGTGCTATCGCGCAGTGGCAGGATGGTATCGATTGGTTTGCCGTGCGGGCTTGTATTGGTATCGAGCAAATCGAGCGTTGCAGCGTTGTAGAGTTGGATAATACCCTGCTGGTCGGTTGCAATAATAGCGGTTGCGAGATTGTTAATGATCGTCAGGAGCCGATCGTGCTGCAAGGTCATTGCCTCGCGACTAGTATGCAGTGCCGAGCGGTAGAGATTGTGGCGATATGCAAGAGCAACAATGACCACACCAAGCATAAAGGCCACTAATGTTGTTGTAGTAATATCAACAATACTTTGTGGCGTCAGCCAAAATGCATCAAGTGCTGCTGTAATAAAAAGCACGAGTGCACTGAGCAGCCACCCAGAAAAGCCAGCATAGGCAAAAGCCGCCAGCATAAACAACGACCATGCACAGGTGAACGGCACTGCTACGCCAGAGATACTGAGCAGATAGCTCGCAGCGAGACCATGATACAAGACGAGCTGCCACGCTCGCTGTTTATTCGTCTGCGATGAGCGGAAACAGGTGTAGAGACCAAGAGCAAGCCAAGCGCTGGCCGCTGCATAAAAAGACCATTCACCTGCCCCAGGGATGCGCTGCATTGCATCAAGACCGAGGAGTTTACTATACGCGAAAAGTAGGAGCGGAAAGATAACGCTGCTGACGCGCACAACAGTACTGGTTTGGCTATTGGTAGCGTATGGCGACACGCTTCTAGTATACCTGGAGTATGACGGTAGGCACAAGCGTTTTGTGCGACATTTGCTTATGCTATATCATTGGTGTTTCGTGCTTAAGCCGCTGCCGATGTAGCCGATAGTGTGAGTCATACTGCTCCACCAGTCCCCAAAAGGCTGACGAGTGATTCATGTGGTGAGTGTGGCAAAGCTCGTGAATCAAGACATAATCAATCAACTCATCGGGGAGTTTCATGAGCGCAATATTAAGGCTAATTGTACCTGTGCTGCTGCAGCTCCCCCATCGAGTGCTCGCATGGCTGAAGCGAATACGCTGGTAGGTTGAGTTAGTGCGTGCAGCAAGCTCATGGAGGCGCTGTGGCAAGTAGGCTTTGGCTTCGCGGCGCAATATGGTTGCAACTTCTTGCCGGATAGCGCACTGAACGGCTGGCTCGTCTATGGTGTGTTCTGGTGGGAGAGAGACGAGCAGCTTTTGCCTTGCGGTGCGCACAGTGGGCCGATTGACCATCTGTGTGGGGATGACAGCGATCGAGTGGTGCTTACCTATTGTCTCTCCGTCTTGATAACCATGCACCGCGTGCTGGTGCAGGAGCTGGCGGAGTGCTTGACGATGGGTTGCAATGCTATGGCGGATGAGAAAGAGTGGTGCGTGCCGCGGGGCATTGGCATAGAGCTGGCCATTTGGTGAGAGACGTATTGTGATGGAACGCACCTTGGCGCTGCGCTTGATGGTGATATCACCAAATTCATCGTCGTGGAGCGTAGAAGACATAGATAAAAGCCTCCCTCCTTTTAACCAAGATGTTATTTTATTGTACAATGTAGCGTGTCGAGCGAATTTGTCCTCGCCGTGGGGCGCTCGACATAGTGCGCATTGGGTGGCTGGCTGGTGTTGGTGGTGGCACTTGAGTGCGCTGCTTTGCTACTGGTGGAGTTGTGGCTGGTGCTTTGCTCGGCAGAGCTTCGTCTTCAGTCTGTTGACCGATTTGCTTTAAGAAGGTCAGGGCAGCCCGGGACTGTGATGAATACGGGTGCTTGCCACTGATGACAAAATAGAGTTCGCCCGCGTTTGGCTCGCTAAAGCGCCGCACATAGTAATCAAACGCCTCACGTGAGAGCCGCTGATTCTTGACACTTCGACTTCGGGCTGTGGCGACATCCGTTTGGACCCAAATAATCACTGGCCGATATCCTTCACTCCGTGCCCAGCGGACGAACTCACTTCGGCGAGCGCGGGTGTTGCTATCGCCTTCGTATAAAAAGGGCTGCTTGGTCTTAGCAATCTCTTGCAAAAATGTCTTCCCTACTACTGCCGCGGCTGCATCGTCTTGGCAGTAGCCTGAGAGCTCGTTGATATCAATAAAGGGTGAGCCAAAGGCCTTGGCAAACTGAGCGGCAAAAAATGTCTTGCCGCTACCGGGCAAGCCAACCATGAGTATTGCAAAGGGCCGAACTGGAGGCGTTGGTTGCATGTATTTTATTATAGCAGACTCCGCGTGGTGCGAGGGATTTTTAGCATAAACCAAATCAATATTCGCTTTACCATATAAAGTTCTTCCGGTTTGGCTATAGATTTGATATACTGGAGACAGTACAGAGGGGCATAGTACAACGGCTAGTATAACGGTCTCCAAAACCGTAGATTGAGGTTCGATTCCTCATGCCCCTGCCACAATAGTATCCAACCTCCCTGACGGAGGTATTTTTTGCCTAAAGGAGTGATATACTGGAGTTATGTCAGCCCATGATGCCATTACCCACCGCGTCAAGCGTGTCGTGCGGCAGGTTTCGCCAGCAGCTTTTGCGGAGCGTTCGGCTGCGCGCAAGATAGTGCAGCAGTTTGCCGAGCAAGCTGGCTTGATTTATTTCGGAACGATCAACCCGCGGGACGATGACTACCACCCAATCCGCGGCTACACTATGTCGACGACTCATCGCGATAGGCACTATAGCGTGGGTAATATTCGCGGCTATAATGTCACGCTGGTGTCGCGGCGAGATATGGTGCGGATTGCCAATAGCCCCAAGCCTTCGCCGCAACAGTGGCTAATTGCCGCGGTGGATATGTACACACGTCGTGATGTACCGTATATGTTTATTGGCCGGCAGGGCAAGATTGCTAGCTACCCCAGCTACAAGTTGCAACCACTCCGGCTCGGGATGTTTGGGCCGCAGCCAGATGAATTTATGCAGAAATATACAGTGTATGGCGAGCTTGGGCGAGCAGTCGAGATAGAACGCTACCTCACACCTGATGTAGCATCGGTGATAGTGTCGCATTTCGATGATCTCAGTATTGAGATCTCGAGCGGTGTCCTCTATATCTATGCTGCTATGGTAACGCCGACGATGGAGCTGCTTGACCGGATGGTTTCTGATGGTCTATGGATGGCAGCGACATTTGACGTGTTTGCCGAGCAGCTTGCTGCTGCGCAAGCTGAGCGCCATGCCACCATCCACCAGGGTTATCGCCATAGATAGTGTATCTTTGCGATGCCTGCATTCTTTCTATTCTCTTCTCTTTGGAGAGCCTGCATGGCTTATAC
This sequence comes from uncultured Candidatus Saccharibacteria bacterium, assembly GCA_938041555.1. Lineage (GTDB taxonomy): Bacteria > Patescibacteriota > Saccharimonadia > Saccharimonadales > Saccharimonadaceae > Saccharimonas. The sequence goes on from CALIAC010000005.1 coordinate 16,748, forward strand.
TTCCCAAATTCAGCTGTTACCATTCAATGGTTGAGCATGCGTCAGGTCTGGTAATATACTTTCATCTTTTTGCGTTCTACTGGGGTTAAGTAATAGAGCGAAGGTACTGACGCAGAAGCCTTAGAATTTGGGCGGCCAAGATAGTTGAGCTAATTATAGAGCCGTACAGCGACCGTACGCGACTCATACAATTAATTCCTGAGACAAAACAGCACCCATTGGCGGATGCTGTTGTGTGCTATTGCTACGATAAGACTAGCCTTTGCGCGGTTTAACCTCGTTACGGCCGAGCGATTTCTTCGTCTCTGTGTAAGTAGCGTGCCGACGAGCGATCGGGTCATACTTGCGCAGAACAAGCTTATCTGGAGTGTTCATTGTATTCTTGCGCGTTACGTAGGTACGGTGTTTGGTGAGGTTGCTCACAAGAGCAATAATCTTTCGCTTGGTATTGTTCTTCTTTGCCATTTCTTTACTCGTTAGATTTTATAAAATATCTTGGTTGATTATAGCATAGCCTATGGTGTAATGCTAGTGGCGATGAGGATTTGCTATTCGGTAGCAGCGTAGGCTGCCCAGTTGGCCTGCTCGTCAGCATTGAGCGCTTGGGCCTCGGCAACAACCGTAGCAAGCTGTGAACTACTCACCGTGAAGGTCTCGCCACTGTCAATGTCATCACGCTGCCCCATCAAGGCTACCAAGCGATTCTCGGCATATGCAGCCTGCGCAGGATTAAGCTGCTGAGCTTGGTGGTGACTCTTGATGAAGCGCCGCGCCACAAGCGACTGGGAGTCGCCATCTTGGGCGGTTAGTATAATTGGCTTTTGCTCTGGTGTGGTAGTCTGGTTCTTCTTCTCAGAATGAGCTGGTGTGTGTTGCGCTTGTGATTGACTAGAGGTAGTTGCTGAGCGGTTAGCCTGCTTCTTGTCTGTCTTGCCGCGATTATCACGTTGCTGCTGCGGCCGTGGAGCAGTTTGCGCAGGGCGGTGCGGAGCTTCTTGTGGTTGCTGAGCTGGGATCATTGCCACGACATATGCGAGTGGCACGGTAATGAGCAGCAGGACAATTGCCGCAAGGCCAGCTGCATATTGACGAAGTGCGCTCGATGGAGCAGGTGCGTGATGGCGAGTAAGTGTAACGAGTGCCCATAGTTTGCTCGTCAGTGCAAGACTCCCAGCGATCGGGAGATAGAGTGGCAGGAGCCATAGGTCGCGTGGGTGATGCTTAAGGTGTGGAATATTGCGCACCGCTTGCCACACAAGCCAACCAAGCACGAGCCCAAGGATCGTTACACTACTCCAGAGCGTTGCAGTAGTCGCCGTCCCGGTCAGAGTGCTGTATAGGTTGTTGACGAGCGTGCTGCAGAGTACGATCAGCGCCCCAAGATAAAGCAAACTCGCAAAGCAAAAGCCAATGTGTGTGAGCCAGACAAGTGGCCCCGCCCGCCGGATACGTGCGTGCTGATGCCAGAGTTGCCAATAGGCAGCACGGCTCAGTTGGGTATAGCTGCTTGCAATCCGGTAGAGTTCTGCTGGGTGGTTGATCTGCGTGAGAGCACTGTGCTGGTAGGCTGCATGGTGTTGTGAAGGCAGAGACAGCGCAATACTTGATGGATGATGCGCGGCACATGGCTGCGCTGTTGCATCGCTCTGAGTAAATTGCTTGAGTAACTCAAGCCGGATAGCAAAGGTATCACTTGTGATAGCATAGGCTTGGCCGTGGTGGCTCTGCATGGGCAAAATAACACGTTGCTGCATATCGAGCAGCCAACTGCCGATTCGCTGAGAGAGTGTCGCTCCACCAGTGTATTGTTGACGGCCACTAACGAGCCCAATAGTTGGCTCGGCAAAGGGCAAAAGGAGGTTAATTGTCGATGGTGTCCAGCGTGCACGCGGGGTTGTAACAAGCACAAGGCTCACACGCCGCACTTTTTCAATCAGTGAGGCAAGCTGCGCATCATAGCTCATCATCTCAGGCTGCTCGATCACTGTTGTTGCATATTCTTTGGCGATTGCTCGGAGAGATTGGTGAGCGTGTGAAGCGTCGTTAATCGAGACGAGTAGCTGCGTTGGCTTACTATGCTCTTTGATGCTCGCGAGGCAGCTCTCGAAGACTTCTGGGTCTTCATCCTCAGCAACGACTAAGACTGCGTATTTTTTGCGGAGAGTTGCAGTGTAAGTTTTATTCTTGCGGGCACTTACTACGCGGAGCCACCAACTCAGGACGACCGTGAGGAATATCACCCCTCCAATCCACCACCGATACCTGTCGATTACTTCCATACACTGTACAAAACCAGCCATTGCCATAGACTCCTCTTTATTTAATGGTTATTCTTATTCTAACACGAAAATTTATCGTACAAACACTCTATCGACAAGAGATCGCTCGAACGATAGACAATATGTATTGTAGCCACGAATACCACCATTTGTCAATGGATTCTAAGAGAATTATGTATACATGTACTATAACCTCCCCGATTATGCCATTGAGTATGGCGCAAAAAGCTAAGTTATAGATGCTATATGAGGTAGGCTGACCACTGGTAGAACCTCGCACGCTCTATAGATGAAGCAGCGAAGATAATGCTAGCAAAATGAGCGCATCAAGAACCAAGGCAGTAAGGCTTGCTGGTACGTACCTCGTATGGTAGAATACCAAGTAATGCCGCGATAGCTCAGTTGGTAGAGCGCATCCATGGTAAGGATGAGGTCTCGGGTTCAAGCCCCGATCGTGGCTCCATGGTTGAATTTGTTGATCGCCCCATTGTTGGGGTGATCTTTGTTGTTAGTCTATGAGTGGGGATGTTTTTCGCTTGTTGAAATTATGCGACGAGAAGCGCCATTCCCTGCCACGCACTATCAGCAACGAGCTTAGACCGGCCGGCGGTGACGTGGTAGCCGATAGACACGACCCGTTGGGGTTGGTGCTTGGTGACGGCCTCGCTGTGGAGGCGTAACTTCGGCTAAGCCATAAGCCGCCGCTGTAGTTATTGGATAGTCGTCTCTATAAGACTCAATTGATGATCGTGGAGTGCAGTATAGGCCAAGTGGATAGTCGCACCGTGTGATTGACCGAGGTCCACCGCCGAGAGGACTCGATTTATCGTAGGAGCGAGTAGTAAATATGCTAATAAAGTCGATTTGTTTTTCTCTTATGGTTGACGACATTAGTGAGTTACCTGGCTTATACTGAGCATATAGCAGTGAGCTGGGCGCATTGTGGAGTATTTCCAACTCCATAGCTAGACAACCAAGTGCATTGCGGATAGCGAGGATTTTATCACGGCCATGAGTGATTTCTTTGGCATGGAGAGGGCTTTTTGCAGACCCGCTCATCCCTATCTCGCGACCCCATTGCACGGTAAATGGTGTGAGGTCGCGGGCAAGTTGCTCGACGTGGTTGGCTATTTTGTCGCGCCGTTTAGTGTCTACCTCGCTATCCTTTCGCACAACAAGGGATGGAAAAAGTGGTATAAGAGGATGTCTGTGGAGCTCTTCCTCTGATATTGGCCACTCGGTTGGCTGGTAATCTTCTCGTACGTGACGAGCCTGTGGCGGCCTATCGAGCGTAGCAGCAATAAGAATATGATCGAAATATTTTTTTGTCATAGAGTGCAGTATATCGCAAAACCCCTTTTATTAACAGAGGTACGTTGCATGATCGTAAGAGATTGTGTGATTTGTGTTTTTCGCACTTTGACATTGGCAAAAAATTTGCTATACTAATTCACAGTTAGTTCATTTTATTTGCCGGAGTCGTCTAGTGGCAATGACAGGAGACTGTAAATCTCCCGCTTTTTAGCTTCGTAGGTTCGAGTCCTACCTCCGGTACCATTTCTGCCGCTTTAGCTCAGCTGGTCAGAGCAACTGTTTTGTAAACAGTAGGTCTACGGTTCGAATCCGTAAAGCGGCTCCATACGTATATAGTGAAGACTTTCTTAAGGAGGAGGTCTTTTTTGTTTTTGCAGTTACGTAGTAGCTGTAATTAGTGAGGACATATTCCCTACTCTCTGCGCGGACGCACAAAGAATAATGTTGGAAGCGTGGTAATTGTGTGTATGTGTAGTGAGTATAGTGATATATCAGTGTGTGGCGAGAACCCCTGCTCTGAGAATATCAATAAGGCAGCACATATTGCTGCCTTGTTGATTGTATTTAGCCCCTTATTATACCCTTTTACTACTTGATGCTACATCGTAATGCGGCGTGGTGCGCTGCGCTGAATGCGATTGGCGGGCATTGGAGCTCGTGCTGGCGGATGAACAGTGGATGACTGTCGACTGTAGGCGGCATTTGGCTGCGGCTGCGGAGGTGCTTGAGTATACGCTGGCGCTGCTGGAGCGGGCAATGCAGCCGGTGGATGGTAATACGCCGTTGAAGGTTGTTGCTCTACCTGCTGAGACGGCACAGTAATGCGTTGCTGGGGTTGCTGGCGAGGCTCTGGTTGTGCTCGGTGCTGCTGGTGCTGTGGGGATTGCGCAGAGGTAGGCTGAGGTTGCATCTTAGCGCGGATGCGCTGAGCTTTTTTGTGGTCGCCAGCTCGTTCGTAGCCTTCAGCCAGGAGCTGATATGTTTGGGTACCAGGCTCTAGCTTGGCAGCTCGCTCAAGCGACTCCAGCATTTTCTTATTATGGCCGAGCTTTTCCTGCACCTTAGCATAGGCAATATGCCGCGCAGCCAGCTTGTCCTCCATTGCTAGTGCTTGTTCAAAGGCGAGAGCAGCTTTGTCGTAGCGCTTGGTTTCGTAATAGATGAGGCCAACATTATGCAAGCTCGAAGCGCTTGGCTCGAGGCTCTGAGCGATCTCAAAGCACTCGATAGCATCATCAAACGCCTTCTGCTTGGCGTATAAAATACCGAGCCGGTTATATGCAGTTGCATTACGCTCATCTACCCGCAGAATCGTGAGCAGTGCCTTCTCGGCACGGAGATAGCGGCGATCGCGGAGTGATTCCTGAGCTACCTCCCACAGGCGATCAAGCTTGCCCGAGAGGCGCATTGGTAATTGTGAGGTGGTCTCGGCAACTGACTGCTGCTGCCATAAGACAAAGGCACCAGCGCAGGCTACCAATAATAATCCATACATAGTTATAGTATACCACATGCCAGCAGCTGAATTCGCACGCTGGCATTAGCAGTAATGCGCTCGTGTGCGCGTGCGATACGCTCTGCCTGAGCAAGCAGCTGCTGTGATGGCTGCGTCCGGAGTGTATGCCATGCAATGTGTAGTAGGCACTCAAGCAAGAGCAGCGCACGAGCTCGATCGTGGCTATAGCGCTGCCCAATTACGATGCGTTGGCGGGTAGCACCAGTGATATACTGACGCGCGTCGGTCATTGCCAGGGCAATAGTGCGAAACTCCTCGTCATTAGCAGCCAAGCGTGCGATCGTCGCAGGTTGCTGCTGAGCAATAAACTGCAGCTGGGCACGGCGCGTTGGGTCAATAATGCCAAGTTGGCCAAGCTGAGCAGCTGTTTGGGTTTGCTGAGGTGGGATAATACGGACGGTCTGGACGCGTGAGCGAATTGTTGCCAGCAAGCGTTGGGGCTGATGGCTGGTGAGGATGAGATGAAGCGCGTGAGGCGGCTCTTCGAGGAGCTTAAGGAAGGCATTTTGGGCGGCAGGTGTCATTCGGTCGGCATCATCGATAATGACAAACTGCCGAGCCGCTGCCTTGCCCTGAGTAAGCGCGTGAAGCGAGCGGATGTCATCAACGCGAATTGTCCCGCGCTGCTGGTCGTCATGGCCCTGACTGGTATGAGGCTGGAGGATAAGTGCGGTGCGGCTCGCAACCTGCCGTGCTGCAGTCATAAGCCCAAGCCCAGGCGCACCAACAAGAAGCAATGACTGTGGTGGCTGCTGTGCAAGCTGTGCAAGACGCTGCTCGGTGCGGGGGTTATAAACGAGCGATGGCATCGGCTCCCTCAGGAAAGAGTGCCATAAAGGCTGCTGGCGGTGGTGCAACAAAGGTTTGGCGCACACCAGTACGAGTTGTGATTTCGAGCTGGTAGGCGTGCAGAAGGAGGCGCTCCCCTGCCGATCCATAAATGCGATCACCAACAATCGGTGTGCCAATATATGCCAGATGGACACGCAACTGATGTGTCCGGCCAGTGCGGGGGCGCAGAGCGAGTAAACTCATACTGGACTGTGAGGCGAGTACTTTATAGATTGTTTGGGCAGATTTGCCGCGCGGATCGGCTCGAAAGGTGCTTGGCGCGGCCGGGTTGCGCCCCAGCGGGACATCGATCTTGGCTTGCTGCTGACGGGGTTGCCCTGCCACAACCGCTAGATACGTCTTCTTGGCGTGGCGCTCGGCAAATTGCTTCTTAAGCCGCTGGAAGGCCTCAGGCGTACGTGCACCAATCATTACTCCACTGGTGTCGCGGTCGAGTCGATGGACAATCCCTGGCCGATTTGTCTCCAGCCCAACCGAAGTATAGCGCCGGAAGAAGTCCGCAACCGTAAACTCATCATTGAGCGCACCCTTGCTATGTGTGAGGATACCAGCTGGCTTATTGATAACGATTACATCATCATCAATGTAGAGGATTGGGAGGGTTTTGTCGTTATGGTCGACCGCGTCAGGTAGGTTGATGGCGATGCTGTCGATCTCTGCTACCAGTTGGCGTGGCTGACAGACGACTCTATCGTTGACGGCGACGTGGCCAGCTTTGATGTGTTTTTGCCAAGTGGAGCGACTAGTCTCGGGGTAGCGCGTTGCAAGCAGGCTATCAAGGCGCTGGGTGGTACGCCGCTGCTGAAAAAGATAGACATCCTTACCCTTGAATGGTAGGCCGTAGGTCGTGATGTCGCTGAGTGGGTTGGGGAGAATTTCCCCCGTTGCATCACTCTTTGCGGTGTAGATCTGCTGCATGATGTAGGGTGCATGATCCTCCGCTGTGTCGTCGATCAGCAAAAAGTACTGCCGGCGGTCGAAGCGAAAGCGCACCAGCTGGTTGATGGGCTGCGGGTGGCTACTGGCGATTTGGTCGATGTGACGCGGGACATTATCGTCAGTTGCTTGACGAAACTGGCGTAAGATAGCAAGGAGGTCGCTTGATGTGATTTTCATATAATGACTCCATCTCGCGCTCTACTCATGATGTACTCCGCAGGCCAACCGCCTTTTGTACGCGGAGGAGCGTGGTGTTGGCGACCTCATTCATCGCTCGCTCAGAGCGCTCGAGAGTAGCAAGCAGTGTCTCGTCAGAAATGTTTGCGAGCCGCGCTTGAAAATCAGTGAGGAAAGCAGCCACTGCCTCGGCCACCGCACGCTTGAGTGGACCATATTGGGTCTGCCCTACCCACTCGGCATTTACCTCAGCTTGCGGGCGGACGGTTAAGATTGCAAGCAGTTGAAGTAGATTGGTAATACCCGGCTGACGCTGCCAGTCGAAGTTGATAACGCCAAGCGAATCTGTCGTGGCAGCCATGATCTTTTTGCGCGCTTGGGCGGGGGTATCGGCGAGGTTGATCTTGGACTTTTGGTCGTTAGAACTCTTACTCATCTTCTTTTCTGGGTTTGTCAGGCTGCGGATGCGTAGGCCGGTGTCGCGCTGGATGAAGGCGGTTTGCTTGGCAGTTGGCTCTGGAATAGTAAAGAGCTCGCCAAATTTACGATTCATGCGCAGTGCAATATCTCGGGTAATCTCCAAGTGCTGGAACTGATCCTCACCGACTGGTACCCATCGGGCGTTGTAAAGAAGGATATCAGCTGCCATCAGGACAGGGTAATTGAAAAGTCCAACGGTGACATTATTGTTGGTATCAGCTGATTTTTCTTTAAACTGCGTCATCCGGCTCATCTCGCCAAAGCCAGTAAAGCAATCCAAGATCCATGTGAGTTCACTGTGTGCTGGGATGAAGCTCTGCCGGTAGAGAAATGTATGCTCGTCGGTGATGTCGAGCCCTGCTGCGATGAAGTACTTGAGGTTGGTTAGCGTATTCTCGTAGAGTGTTTTGTGGTCGATCGGTGTAGTAAAGCTGTGGAGGTCAGGCACAAACATATTGAGCTGGTAGTGCCCAGCGTAGTGCTGCTGCAGCTGTACCATTGGCACAAAGGCACCAAGATAATTGCCAAGTGTCGGCTCTTCATTGCTACGAATTCCGGTGAGGATAACTTCTTTGGACATATACGTAGTATAGCATTTTCGGTGGCGAGTTTGAATAAGAGGTCAGAGCACGCAGTATAATGAGGTACTATACGAAACGATATCATTGACATAGAGTAGCATTTCTGGTTAGCTAGATAGTAAGGATTCGTTTCGAGCAATCGAGACGAGAGGAGTTAAGAAAGACGACGGGAGAACACCACGAACGACACTCATAATGTACTGTGTATCGATTTGCTAATGTCAAGAAAAATCTAAGGAGCACCATGCTAAAAACCATCAAAACGAAAAAAAATACGACAAAATATACTCTTGTTGCGCTGGTGGCAGGCTTTGCGCTACTGAGCGTGGGGTCAAGCTATATTTATGCGCGATCCGCTCAGAATTCTCGCAATAGCAGTCTATCTAACATTGTTACCAACACCAATACCGATGGATTCCAGCAATCAAACCACTACAATACGCCAAAAGGCTTCATGAATGACATCCAGACGATCTTCAAAGGAACGGATGACTACTATCACCTTTACTACTTGCTCAATAAAAACTATAAGTCGAGCAACGATGGTACCGAGTGGTACCATATTCGCACCAAGGATTGGGAACATTTTGAAGATCTTGGTGTGGCGATTCCTAAGTTTGTCAACGGTTGGTCGGCAGTTGCCTCGGGTTCGGTGTATCAGAATAGTAATGGATTTTTCCGTGACTTACCCAAAACGGCAATAATTGCCTACTTTACAAGCTATACTGAGACTGGTCAGCATCAATACGCAGCATATTCGCTGGACGATGGCCGCACCTACCACCCGTATAATCACAGCCAGCCAGTGATGAAGGCGCAGTCGAAAGAGCAGAACTTCCGCGACCCACACGTCTGGTACAATGAATCTACCAAGAAGCTGATGATGTATCTGGCTGAGGGCGATAAGGTTGGTATCTACTCAAGTACTGACGGAAAAAAGTGGGAATACCAGGGTGCAACTGTGCTCAACGGTAGCACGCTTGATGGCAAAGACCTTGGGCTCATCGAGTGCCCTAACCTCAAGAGCTTTTATGATCCACAAACAAAGACCACCAAGCACGCGCTGCTCTTTGGTGCTAATGGCTATCAGTATGGCTCGACGACTGGCAGCTACTACATGATTGGCCACCTCGAAGCCAATGGTAACTTTGTCGCTGAGCAGCAACCAGAGCGGCTTGACCACGGCACGGACTACTACGGTGCCAACTACTACCAAGAAAGCCCAACGCGCGTCAAGAGCATTGGCTGGATGGGCAACTGGGAGTACTCACAGGGGAAGATTCTGAAGGATGACGGCCAGGAAGCGAAGCATATCGGCTCGATGAGCTCAACCCATTCCCTCTCGATGACCCAAAAGGATGGAAAGTATGTGGTGCGGTCGCGCTTGATCAATAACAATGCGCGCACCAGCGGCCTCCACACCAAGCGATCAACCCGAACATCCAAGACGGCACCTGATGGCTACCACAAAGAACTGATCAAGGTCAATCGCAAAGCCTCGCAAGAGATTAGCCTTCACTTTGCAAACAATACGGCCAATACGAAAGGCCACGTTCGGGTCTTTATCAATCAAAAAGACAGCCGCGTGAGTGTTGACCTCAACACCGAGACTGGCACCTACGAGGTAAAACGGAATAGCTCGAAGATCACTGGTGAAGCGAAAAATAAGTACGAGAAGGCGTATGCAGTATATAATAATTGGCAAAATCGTCAGCGCTACTTCGTCTATCTCGTTGCCGACAGAGGGAGCCTTGAGATTGCTATGCCAGATGGGCAGATCTATTCGCTGATGAAACTATCAAGTGATCCAACCATGCAAGTTGTGGTGGAGTCAAGTACTGACAATAGCGTATCGGCGACGCTATGTGACTTCCAAAACAACACACGGTAACATAACACGAGAAAATTTCTTCTCTGATAGACAATAAAGCTCCCTTGCTGTAGAAGGGAGCTTTATTATAATCAAGGAAAGGTGTAGTAGTATGCAGCACGGTATCATACTATATAGGAATAGCGAGCTTATTGTTCGAGGTGTTTGGCAATAAGTTTGGCATAGCGTTTGCGGATCTCGTGGCCAGTGATGGCCGTCTCAATCACGACATTGCGACGCCGGCGCTGGATTGCCTTGAAGTGCTTTGGTATCATTACTGCATCGAGTGTGCCGTAGAGAATCGTTATCGGTAGCGGCGGTAGATTACAGGCATCGTCGAGCGAGGTCTGGAGCAAAATACTATTGCGTGCCGTCTTGGCGTATGGCGAAAACCCTTCACGGCTAACATGAAAATTCTTCTGCGTCCGTTTGTATTGATTGACTGCGCCGATGAGCTTTGGTGACGCATTGATCGCCTTAAGAAATCCTTTACCAATTGTCTTGAGGAGCGCCTCGCGTAGTGGGCGCTTAGCAATATCGCTTGGTAGATAGATTGGTGGTGAGCACAGCACAAGCTTTTGGACGCGGCGAGGAAACAGCTTGGTGTATTCAATTGCGACTAGTGTACCAAGTGAATGCCCACACAAGATCACCTGGCGCAGCGACGCAGCATGGCGAATCGTTTTGCGCAGGGCGCGTGCATGATCGGTCAGGGTATAATCGGGCCAGGCAGGCTTGCGCGATTGGCCAAAGCCTAGCAAATCGACTGCCAAGACTGGTTGGTCGCCAAGCTGATTCAGTACATCTTGCCAAATATTATGATTTACCCCGATACCGTGTATAAGGACAATAACCGGCCGAGATATATCGTGCCAATCGCCAAATACCTGGGTATGCAGCGGATACGCCAGGCCAAATAGTTCGTGGAGTTTGTCATACATACTAGTGTTGTATTGTATCATTTTTGGCACGCCGGCTGCAAAAGAATGGTGACATAATACATATAAGGGACCTGTAGTAACACTTCTAGTGTCTAGAAGCTACACTCTATCTCACTACCCTTAGTAATATTTTACTATAGCAAATACCCTGCCATATTGACAGGGTATTTGTGAAGCGTAGGTAAGAATGCTTAACGCTTCGAGTATTGCTCGCGTTTGCGGGCACTGCGCAAGCCATATTTTTTGCGCTCTTTTTCGCGTGGGTCGCGGCGCAAGAATTCGGCCTTCTTGAGTGTGCCGCGCAGGTCTGGTGCGCCAACGGTAATCGCTTTAGCGATCGCCATCTTGATAGCATCAACCTGACCGCTGAGGCCACCACCCTTCACTAGGACGGTAACATCAAACTCTTTTTGCTTACCAACCAAGGCCAGTGGGTCAGTCACTTCAGCTAGCAATGTCTTGTTGCCTGATAGGTAGTCAAGCGCCGACTTGCCATTGATCGTCACATTTCCCTTGCCTTTGACCAGTCGAGCGCGGGCAGTAGCGCTTTTGCGCCGGCCAAGACCATAGTCGTATGTTGCTTGTGCCATTTATTGTACCTCTACTTTCTCTGGTTGCTGTGCGGTGTGGGCGTGCTCTTCGCCAGCAAAGACGCGGAGACGAGCTAGGCGGTCTGCCGCAAGCTTGTTTTTGGGTAGCATGCCCTTCACAGCAGCAGTAATGATGCGCTCTGGTGCGTTTTCGCGCACTTCCTTGAGCTGAGCGTCTTTGATACCACCAGGGAAACCACTGTGATGGTAGTAGATCTTGTCCGTCTCTTTCTTGCCAGTCACAACAGCCTTAGCCGCGTTGATGACAACAACGTAATCGCCTCCATCGACGTGCGGCGTGTAAGTTGGCTTGTATTTGCCGACCAAGTACTGCGCAATGGTTGTCGCAGTGCGGCCAAGTGGTGCTTGGCTCGCGTCGATCAAAATCCAGCGCCGGCTAACATCGACTGGCTTCTGCGAAAATGTTTTGTGAGCCATAACTACTTCGCCTCCTTTGTGGTTGCCTCGGGCTTAGGCATTGGCTTGAGCTCGTCAACAAACTCAATCACTGCCATCTGCGCACCATCACCACGGCGCAGACGTGTTCGATACACACGCACGTGGCCGCTTGGCCGATGGCCGAGTTGCGGGGCAATCTGGTCAACCAGCTTGATTGCTGCAGCTTGCGTGCTGAGCCCGGCAATTACTGCGCGGCGATGAGCGAGGTCACCTTTCTTAGCTTTGGTAATGAGCTTTTCGATGTAGCGCACCAACTCTTTGGCCTTGGGTAGCGTCGTTTCGATTCGCTCCTCAACAACCAAGCTGGTTGCCAGGCCTTTGAGCAGGGCTCGACGTTGATCGCGTTCGCGGCCGAGCTTGCGCCCTTTGTATCCGTGTCGATGCATTTAGAGCTCCAATTCTGCTAGTTTATCTTTTACTTCGTCGAGGGCTTTGCTACCAAAGCCTTTGAGCTCGCGCAGGTCCTGCTCCGTCAAAGTGACGAGGTCATGAACAGTGCGAATCTCATTGTTGATGAGCGCGTTTGCGGTGCGGGCACTGAGGCCAAGGTCTTCGATCGAGGTGTTTAGCTCGTTGTCCTCCTCGGCAGTTTGCGTACCAAGTGCTGGTGCCGATACAACAGTTGTACTACCAGCAAGAGCGGTATACTGATTGACCAAAATCGCCGCAGCTTGCTCGAAGGCATCGCGTGGCGTCAAGCTACCATCAGTCTCGACGGTCATCTCAAGCCGCTCCAGATTGGTTTCTTGGCCGACACGAGTTGGATCTACCTTGAAGCGCACACGCGTCACAGGGCTAAACTGCGCGTCCATGGCGATCATGTCGCTGTGTAACCGGTTAGTACTCGACTCCTCCATCGGGTAGTACCCCCGACCAGCCTCGGCCACCAGATCAATAACGACATTAGCCTGTGGGTCGTCAATTGTGCAGATGATATGCTCAGGGTTGACAACCTCAACCGCAGCATTAGCTGCAATATCCCCAGCGGTTACTGCACCAGCACCTTGCTTCTCAAGGCGTAGCTCGACTGGTTCATCGCTGTGAACAACCAAGTCGACACCCTTGAGGTTGAGCATGATGTCGGTGACATCTTCCTTGACGCCAGGCACCGTAGTGAACTCGTGCGTTGCACCCTGCATTCGGAAAGCCGTAAAGGCCCCACCGCGGATACTGCTCAGCAGCACCCGGCGCAAGCTGTTGCCCAGCGTGTTGCCGTAGCTGGCGTGCAATGGCTCAATGACAAATGTGCTGCTGTGCGGCCCATTGTCATCGATGCGCGCCAACGCCGGATCGTGAATTAATTTAGACATGTACAAAATTCTCCTTACCCTTGTTAGCGTGAGTAATACTCAACAATCAGCTGCTCGTTGATGCCAGCTTCAGCTTCTTCGCGCTTTGGCTCGCCCGATACTTCGATCTTGAGTTTTTTGATATCGCTCTTAAGCCAACTCAGTGGTGGTTGGGAGGTGTTGCCATAGATGTCGTCAATTGCAGTAAAGTAGCCAGACTTTGCACTCTTTGGCCGAACGGTAATAATATCCCCTGCCTTGAGGCGAATTGATGGAATGTCGACGCGGCGACCATTAAGCTCAAAGTGACCGTGACTCACCAGCTGGCGGGCCTGGCGACGACTTGTCGCAAAGCCAGCACGGTACACAGCGTTGTCGAGCCGGAGCTCGAGGAAGCGAAGCAGGTTCTCACCACTCAGGCCTGGCTTGCGAGTTGCTTCGTTCATCAGCTTAGCAAACTGCTTCTCCAGTAGGCCGTACATGCGGCGCACTTTCTGCTTTTCGCGGAGCTGGGTTGCGTACATGCTTGGCTTGCTCTGACGGCCGTGAGCGTGCTCGCCTGGAATACCGCTCTTGCGTGCCAAAATCTTGTGTGCCTTGGGGTGAAGCGCTACGCCTTCGCGGCGGCTCTGCTTCACGATTGGGCTTCTATCTCGTGCCATTTACGCCCTCCTTGCCTTTCGTGGGCGAACGCCACCGTGTGGCACACCCGTTACATCTTTGATGCTATTGACGGCAATGTCGAAGTTGCTCATTGCGCGAATTGCCGCATCACGGCCGAGCCCAACACCCTTGACAAATACGTCAACAGTGCGGATGCCGTAGCTACTCTTGGCAGCTTCTGCGGCTTTTTCTGCAGCAATCTGTGCTGCATAGGCTGTGCCCTTCTTACTTCCACGAAAACCACATGCACCAGCGCTGGCAGCGGTCAAGACGTTGCCTTTGCTATCTGCAAATGTGACAATAGTGTTGTTAAAGGTTGCCTGTACATGCAGCTGACCAGATGGGACTGATCGGCGCTGCTTTTTCTTGGTGGATTTTGCTTGTGCCATATCTCGTCCTTTCTCCTACGTCTTACTTGCTGCCTTTGGCTGTGCTCCGCCGACGGCGATCGCCTTACCCTTGCGAGTTCGTGCGTTCGTTCGAGTGCGCTGACCGCGTGTTGGCAAGCCATTTTTGTGCCTGAGACCGCGGTATGCACCAATGTCTTTGAGGCGTTTGATATTGTTGGTCACCAGGCGTTGCAGATCGCCTTCAGTGACATAATCTTTGTCGATAATGTCGCGAAGTTTCTGCTCCTCAGCCTCGGTGAGATCTTTCACCCGAGTGGTCGGCTCAATTTTAGCCGCCGCAAGGATGCTCGAAGCGTGCTTTGGCCCAATACCGTAAATATAGGTGAGCGCAATTTGCACCTGCTTCTCTGTTGGGATAACTACCCCAGCAATTCGAGCCATGCTTAACCCTGCCTTTGCTTATTCTTAGGTTTTTTCTTGTTGATGACACGGAGTCGGCCTTTGCGCCGGACCAGCTGATCATCGGGGCTGATCTTTTTGACACTCGCACGAACTTTCATGAGCGTACAAATCTCCCTACAGGAAAAACCTGCCGTTACTGAGAACAGCGGTGATATCAGGCCGCCGCTCTACGTTATTAAACGCGTGCGCGGAAGACGATTCTGCCCTTTGTGAGATCGTATGGGGTTAACTCGACTTCCACGGTATCGCCTGGGACCAAACGGATGTGATGCTTGCGCATCTTGCCGCTGATATGAGCGATAATGCTTAGGCCGTTCTCCAATTCTACCTTAAATTGCGTATTAGGCAGTGCTTCCACTACCTTGCCGCGCAATTTGATAACTTCTTTCGAACTTGCCATAGATATACAGCTTCGTATTATACGCTATTTTTCTGTAGGAGTAAAGAGAAGTAGTCAGCTTTTTGCATCATTTATTGTGAGATTATGGATGGCTCTATTCTTCTATCAGAATGGAGCCGTAAGAGAGGTAGCTTTTGCGATAAGCGACTTCTAAACGTAGCATTCCTCTAGGCTTTTAATGACGTATAGGCTTAAAAGCTGCTCACTATCGTTCCATAGCCTCTATTCCATCATGGTTCTATTCCATCCTCTTGTATATGAATATGCAATGATGAGGCGCTATGCCACTCATAACGCACGTTCTAAAGGCTCATGAACGAATTACTATGGAATACGGAACCGTATCAAAAAATACCGCCTCAGACAGAGGTGGCGGTATTTTTGTGAGATATACTAGCGATAGCCTTTATGCCTTTGCGGCAGTACGCCGCCGGCCGAGCAAGCCGCGCTTCTTTGGCTTAGTATCAAGGTCATCGACCGAAAAGTCGTCATATGTTACCATCAGCGCTCGTGAGTTAATCTGACGGAGTGTCTCAAGGCCAACCGTCACGACAATGAGCAAGCTCGTACCGCCGATTGCCATGTTGTTAGCATTAATACCAAGCTGCGCAAAGACGTAGTCGATCGCAAACGGAATGATGGCGATGATCCCCAGGGCAAGCGACCCAAACAGATTGAGCCGATTGACGGTGCGCGACAGATACTTCTCGGTGGTTGGGCCAGGGCGAATCCCCTCAATGAAGCCACCTTGGTTTTCAAGACTCTCCGTAATTTCGCTCGCATTAAAGACGATACCAGTGTAGAAGTAGGTAAAGGCAATGACGAGTAAGAAGTAGATCGATGGGTAGATGAGCACTGTCAGGCCACCTGTGGCGTATGTTTGAGCGGTGGGTGCCTGGAACCACTGGATAAGGTTATTTGCTAATTGCTGATTTGCACCAGGTGTCGCATGTAATAGCTGCCCCACAAAAGCTGGCAAGCTGAGGAATGCCACTGCAAAAATAACTGGTACCACACCCGCAGCAATGAGCTTGATGGGCAAGATACTCTTAATGCCACCATACGAGCTATTACCGCCAACTCGCTTGGCATAATTGATCGTGACGATGCGCTGTGCTTCGTTAATCTTAACGAGGAGATAAAGTAGGATGAGGCCGATCGTCCCAAGGACAACTACTGTCCAGAAGGTTGTCGGGTTAACGGGTAGTGAGAACCAGCCAAAGACGCTGAGCGAACCATTCTGAGTATTAAAGAGTGATGAGTAGATCGACCCAAAGGTGGTTGGCAGCTGACTAATTACACTAGCGAAGATGAGTAAGCTAATACCATTACCAACGCCCTGCTCTGTCATCAGCTCACCGAGCCACATCAAGAGCAGCGAGCCAGCAGTGAGCGCCGTTACTGCGACAATCCACTCGTGGAGGGAGCCAGCCACTGTACCAGTCGTACTTCCAGCTAGGACCGATTGGCGCAAGAAGTAGATGATACCGATCGATTGAGCAATCGCCAGCGGCACACTAGCGATACGCGTCCACTGATTGATCTTGCGTCGGCCCGACTCACCATCTTTGTGCATCTCCTCAAGGCTTGGGATGGCTTTGGTAAGAAGCTGGGTAATAATACTGGCGTTAATAAACGGCCCAAGGCCGATCAAAACAATAGATAGCTGGGCCAATGCTCCACCAGTCAGGATGTTTAAGAAACCACCAAAGTCACTCGCCGATACGACATTCTGGATAATATCCTTAAGTCGGCTTGGCTCAGCCAACGGCACTGGCACGTGTGCCAAAAAACGGTAGGCAACGATGAGCCCGAGCACGATACCAAGGCGTTTTTGCATGTCTTTATTTTTGAGCGATCGAAGAATAATCTTCCAGTTCATATATTGTCCCTTTTGCCACTAACTACTATAACGCTATATCTAGTACAGTATACACGAATTGCTCCAGAAGCGAAAGGGTCAGTTGTCAATCCGGCTTTAAGCTCAAAAATATGCGAGAGATTCGTGCTTTTGTAGCTGATGTTCGGATACAGACTCATGGCAGCTCATAATAAATAGCGCACGATGTATATTCTCATGATATAATGCTAGATGTATTATTAATTTACTCTGATAATTTAGCTTGTTTCGATCTTGCTAAAGTTACAGAGTTGCACATAAAAGGAGGAGCAATGGCTCAAAACAACCAAGGGCTCAAGATTCGGATTCGCCTCAAGGCATACGACCACAAGGTGATCGACCAATCAGCCAAGCAAATTATCGACACCGCTCTGCGCACTGGCGCAAACGTCGCAGGTCCTGTGCCACTACCAACGCGGCGCAGCAGCTACACAGTAGTAAAAAGCCCGCACGTATACAAGACTGGCGGTGAGACATTCGAGATGCGTGTCCACAAGCGCCTCATCGATATCACCAACGCCACACCCAAGACAATCGACAACCTCCACAACCTCAGCTTGCCAGCTGGCGTGGATGTCGAAATCCGGATGTAGCACCACTATATGCTGATTAATTAAAAAGAGTGATAACAACTATCACTCTTTTTAATTTTATATTGCTTACTTACTTAAGCTCCTTTGTCGATAGCCTACCTGGGATATCATCAAGCGTAATTAATACTGGCTCCATAGCATCGTATATTGTCCGAGCGATAGATTGGCAGTCATTCTCGATCGTCATGTGAGTGTTAAAGACCCAGTTCTTAAGCAATGCGGTTTTTGCAGCAAGTGTCACAGTTTCTGGTCGTATTTCCCAGCATGCCCGAACGATGTCATCATAGCTCACTACCGGGGCTTCGTCCTTAAACCGTTTAATAATTTGTCGAGTCACCCACTGATGAAAGCGCTCTGCCTTTGTCTCATCGTCGATCCGCCATGATACTGCTTGCTGAGCAATCTCAAATACCTCGGGTGGTACTCCCTCGTTTGCAAGCTTTTGTAGCCCATGCCATAGCTTTTCCTCAAACAGCGGCATGTCACTGTCTTCGACGATGTAATGAATAATAAAGCGATATGATTGGCCAGTTTCGCGGACAGCCATATCATTCTCATTAAATATTGTGCAGTATTTTGCAGCACACCGTGCTTGATATAAGGGGTGATCTTTGAAAGAGTCACCCAATCGATTAGGCATGGTAAACAGCACCAATATACATTCTGCAAGCATCCGAGCGCTTATCTCCATCAGTGGATCTTGCGCAAAGTTGAGACGAAACCCGTGAAAGCCGATCGTATGCAACACGCCATTAAACTGAAAATGTTTTGCTGAGAGTTGCGGCACGATAATTGTCCCATAGCGATCTTGTTGAGTCATTGTCTTAAGGTAGCTCATTTGATAGAGCGGAAATCGCTGCCCGACCGCGGCACCATCACAAGCCTGCTCAATCGCCTGCAGAATTACTGTCTCATCCCAATCAGGCGCGTGCATATTGGCAGTGATAACAAGATCGCTGTTAGCCAGTGTATAAAACATCCCATAAAATCGCTGTATATCCTGTAAAGAGATGTCGGGTGTGAGCTTTGCTCGCCACTTAATCTTTGGCCTGCTAAACATTTGGCGCTCATTGTCGCTCTTAAGAGCAATGTCAATATTTTGCTCTTCCTCAGTAATCTCGGCAAGTGTACGCTTTTTAGCAGTCTGGAAGGCACTGCGTGTGATACGTGTTTGGTAGAGGCTGTGTATCATATGACCCAGCTTTGTCACAAACTGCGGTGCGCTCTCTGCCTGGAGCGAATAAGCCACAAAATGCTGTAGCCGATCTTGGTAGATACACGCCGACGCGCCAATGTGGTTATCATTCATGGTTTGGGTCAAGATGTGCTGGATGATACGTGGTGCTTCGTAGATGCGAGCGTCACCAACGTACTCATACCCTGCCCGTACGGCAATGGTAGTTTGAATCGTTGTTGCGTCAGGAGTGTCGACCAGCCAGACAGGCAAACCCTGCGTGGTGGTATGCTTCGTGATAGTATAGTTCATGACGGTATCATATCATCTTTTGTGTAAAAAACAAAAATACCTCCTCTATGGGAGGTATTTTGTGAGTTTGCGAGTACTGTGCAAACTACTTGACGATGTTGGTCACAACACCGGCACCGACTGTACGGCCACCTTCGCGGATAGCGAAGTCTTGACCCTTGTCCATAGCGATTGGGGCGTTCAAGGTCACCTTAAAGGTTACTTGGTCGCCTGGCATCACCATTTCCTTGTCGGCAGGGAGCTCAATCTCACCAGTCACGTCCGTTGTGCGGAAGTAGAACTGTGGCTTGTAGCCCTTGCTAAATGGTGTGTGACGGCCGCCCTCTTCCTTCTTGAGGATGTAGACTTCCGCCTCAAACTCGGTGTGTGGGGTGAGTGTGCCTGGAGCGACAATCACCTGACCGCGCTCGATCTGGGTGCGCTCGATACCGCGCAGCAACAGACCAGCGTTGTCACCTGCCTGACCTTGGTCGAGGCTCTTCTTGAAGGCTTCAACACCAGTCACGACAGAGGTCTGAGTTGGCTTAAGACCAACAATCTCTACTGGATCGTTGATCTTGATGACACCCTGCTCGATACGGCCAGTTGCAACTGTACCACGACCTTTGATCGAGAAGACATCTTCGATTGGCATCAAGAATGGTTTGTCAAGATCGTGTTCAGGAATGTCAAAGTAGTCATCCATAGCGTGGACGAGATCCATGATGCGATCTTCCATTTCGGTGTCGCCTTCAAGAGCCTTAAGAGCAGAACCCTTGATAATTGGAGCGTTGTCACCGT
>CALIAC010000006.1 GCA_938041555.1 uncultured Candidatus Saccharibacteria bacterium
CGGCTACGCCATGGTGCGGATGCCCAGTGGCGAGGTGCGCAAGTTCCGCCTCGAGTGCGAAGCCAGCATTGGTGTGGTGGGCAACGTCCAGCATCAGAATGTTAAGCTTGGCTCGGCCGGTCGCCGTCGCCGTATGGGGTGGCGTCCAAGTGTCCATGGTAAGGCTATGAACCCAGCTGATCACCCAATGGGTGGCGGTGAAGGCAAGACGGGTCCAGGCCGCATCCCGAAGACGCCATGGGGTAAGCCAGCAATTGGCTTCAAGACCCGCCGCCGCAAATCAACCAATAAGATGATTGTCCGCAGTCGTCACGAAGCTAAGAGGAAGAGGTAGTCTATGAGTCGTTCACTCAAAAAAGGCCCATTCGTCGACGCGAAGCTTGCCAAAAAAGTGGCAGCGCTGAAAGTTGGCGACCGCACCGTGATAAAGACCTGGGCCCGCAGCAGCACGATCACGCCAGAGATGGTGGGGTTCACCTTTGCGGTGCACAATGGTCGGGTGCATGTGCCGGTGCTGATTACAGAAAACATGGTTGGCCACAAGCTCGGTGAGTTTAGCCCAACCCGTAAGTTCCGCAAGCACGGTGGAAAGGATAAGAAGTAATGGCCGCATCACAGACACAACAGGGGTCGAGCGATGCACCAGCCATCGTTCGGGCGCACATCAAGGGTATAGACCAGACCCCACGCAAGGTTAGCATCGTTGCTAGCCTGGTGCGTGGCCGCAGTGTGGCCGATGCACTGGTCATTCTTGATCACACCCCGCGCCGCGCCGCACTGCCTGTTAAGAAGGCAATCGCCAGTGCCCAAGCTAACGCCATCAATAATCATGGCCTTGACCCACGCAGTTTGCATATCCACAGCCTTAGCGTGACTGCTGGCCCACGCCTGCGCCGCTACAAGCCGGCCAGCCGTGGCCGGGCTCAGCCATTCCAGAAGCGCTCGAGCCATATCTTGGTTGAGGTGAGTGGTGTGGAGAAGCAGGTCAAGAAGGCACCCGCCAAAGCAACCGATACAGCCAAGAAAGGAGACAACTAAATGGGCCAAAAAGTAAACCCAGTCAGTTTCCGCCTCCAAGTCCACAAAAACTGGAGCTCGCGTTGGTTTGGCCAAAACAAGCGCGACTTTGCGGCTTGGTTGGCAGAAGACATTAAAATCCGTGAGCTGATTGAAGCTCGCTATGCAAGCCGGCCAACGATTGACCGGATCGAGATTGAGCGCAGCCCAAACCAGATTACCATCACGATTCACACTGCCAAGGCTGGTGTGGTGATTGGCCGCGGTGGGGCTGGCGTGACAGAGCTCAAGCGACAGATCGAGAAGATCGCCAGTTTGCCAGTCCGTATCAACATTGAGGAGGTTCGTCGGCCAGAACTCAGTGCCAAGCTGGTGTCGGAGAATATTGCTCGCCAGCTCGAGCGCCGGGCCAACTTCCGCCGCGCCGTCAAGATGGCTGCTCAGAACACTATGAATAGTGGTGCAAAGGGTATCCGCATTGAGGTAGCCGGCCGGCTTAACAATGCCGAGATGGCACGCCGCGAGAAGGTCATCGAGGGCTCGGTGCCACTGCACACCTTGCGGGCCGATATCGACTTCCACACCGCACGGGCCAACTGCCCTGGCGTGGGTATTGTCGGCGTCAAGGTCTGGATCTATAAGGGTGAAAGGAGTGCGAAGTAATGTTGCTACCAAAGAAAACAAAATTTCGCAAAGTCCGCATTGGCAAGAACCGAGGCAACGCCACACGGGGCAACTACATTGCCTTTGGTGACTATGGCCTGCAGAGCTTGAGCAACGAGCGTATCACAAGCCGCCAGATCGAGGCAGCTCGCCAGGCAATGACCCGCTACGTCAAGCGTGGTGGTAAGATCTGGATCCGTATCTTCCCACACACCCCGGTGAGCCGCAAGCCACTGGGTCTGAAGATGGGTGGCGGCAAGGGCAACCCTGAGTTCTTTGTTGCGAAGGTCAAGAATGGCACCGTGATGTTTGAAATGAAGGGTGTGCCAGAGGATGTCGCCCGCGAGGCAATGCGCCTGGCGAGCCACAAGCTCCCCGTCAAGACACGCTTTATTAAGAAGGAGGAGGCCTAGCGATGGCAGAGAATGCAGTCCCTGCAACAGAGGTCAAGAGCCTCGAGACACTCCAGCAAGAGCTGGCCGCCAAGCGCGCCGACCTGCTTGAGGCCCAGCGTGGCCACCGGGCAGGTGAGCTCGCCAATCCGCGGATCCTTGGTGTGTATCGCCGAGAGATTGCGCAGATACTAACGGAAATTAATCAGCGGAAAGGAACAAACTAATGGCCAAGACATTGACCGGCGTTGTTTCCTCGGCCGCGGGCAACAAGACCATCACGGTGACCGTGACCAGCCGCGAAACACACCCTATTTACGGCAAGCAATACACCGTCACCCGTAAGTATGCTGCTCACGACGAGACAAACGATGCCAATGTTGGTGATACGGTGCGGGTCATTGAGACGCGCCCGATCAGCAAGCGCAAAGCATTTCGGCTCGATGCCGTGCTCAAGCGCTCGCAGGGCTCGATTGAGCTCAAAAACGATGACGCAGGCGAAGAGGAGGCAGCATGATCCAGCAAGAATCTCGCCTCAAGGTAACAGACAACAGTGGTGCAAAGTCTATTCTGTGTATCCGCGTGCTGGGTGGTACTCGGCGTCGCTACGCCCGGGTAGGTGATGTGATTGTCGCCAGCGTCAAAGACGCCAGCCCGACGGGCAACGTCAAGAAGAAGTCTATCGTTAAGGCGGTGGTGGTGCGTACCCGCGACCAGATCCGCCGCAAAGATGGCAGTACCATCTGCTTCGACGACAACGCTGCCGTCATTATCAACGACGACAAAACACCCAAGGCAACTCGTGTCTTTGGCCCTGTGCCACGCGAATTGCGCGACCTTGGCTACAGCAAGATCATTAGCTTGGCACCGGAGGTACTCTAATGGCACAGCGCATCAAAAAAGACGATATCGTCAAGATCATCAGTGGTGACGACAAAGGCACGACGGGCAAGGTGCTGGCCGTTAACCCCGCTCAGCAGACTGCATTGGTCGAGGGTGTGGGACTGCGACACCGCCATGTCAAGCCAAGCCAGCTCAACCCACGTGGTGGCACGAAGGAAATTCATGTGCCAGTGCCGCTGAGCAAGCTCGCACTGGTTGTCGACGAAGCAGCTGGCACGACGAGCCGCATTGGCTATACTATTAATGCTGAGGGCGCCAAGGTACGCGTTGCTCGGCAACTGAACAACAAGGAGGTCAACTAATGGCGAAGGCAACTGCATCCGCCGCTCCGACTCCTCGCTTGAAAGCCTTGTATCTGGATCAATACCGCAAGGAACTCCAGGCCGAATTAGCCTTGAGCAATGTGCACCAAGTGCCCAAGCTCGAGAAGATTGTGGTCAGCGCAGGAATCGGCAAGCACAAAGAAGACAAGCGCTACCACCAACTGGTACGCAATACTATTACTAAGATCACTGGTCAAGCACCGGTTGACCGTTTGGCCAAGAAGTCCATCGCCGGCTTCAAGATCCGCGCTGGCATGGGTGCGCCGATTGGTGTGAGTGTGACACTGCGCGGCGCTCGGATGTACGAATTCCTCGACCGGCTGGTCAATGTCAGCCTGCCGCGGGTGCGCGACTTCCACGGTGTGGGGAGCAAGTTCGACAAGGGTGGCAACTACAACCTTGGTATTACCGACCAGAGTATTTTCCCCGAGCTCACCTTTGAGGAGACGCAGATCGTTCATGGCCTCCAGGTGACGATTGCCATCGAGCAGGGTAGCCCAGCGGCGAGTCGGGCACTGCTGGAGAAGTTTGGTCTGCCGTTTGAGAAGGAGGGGAAATAGCGTATGGCTAAGAAATCAATGATCGCACGCGATCGCAAACGCCAAAAGATGATCGAGAAATTCGCAGCCAAGCGCGCTGAGCTCAAGGCAGCGGGCGACCTCGATGGCCTGCAAAAGCTGCCGCGCAACTCCAGCCCAACCCGCTGGAAGAACCGCGACGCCCTCAGTGGTCGGCCACGTGGTTATATGCGCCGCTTTGGCCTGAGCCGCATCAACTTCCGCGAGAAGGCATCGAAGGGCGAAATCCCAGGCATTACAAAGAGCAGTTGGTAACGGAAAGGAGATAGAGTTATGAGTTTACAATCAACTGACCCAATCGCGGATCTCCTCACCCGAATCCGCAACGCTGCGATGGTTGGCAAGACAGAAGTTCGTGTGCCTACCAGCAAGCTCAAGCAAGTTGTGGCCGAGCAATTGGTCAAGAATCACTACCTGGCAGGTGTTACCGTAGAGGATGGCAAGCCACGCGGTACGTTGGTCGTTACTATCAACCGCGCTGGCGAGAGCCCAGCCTTTACCGAGCTAGCCCGGGTGTCCAAGCCAGGCCGCCGCGTCTACGTGGCTGCTGCCGACATCCCCAAGGTCAAGCAAGGCCGTGGCATCGTCCTCGTCAGCACCAGCAAGGGTGTCATGACTGGTGGCGAAGCAGCCAAGCACAAGCTTGGTGGCGAAGTGCTGATGAAGATCTACTAATCCGTACATTGCCAGCAAAATGAAAGCGCCGAGGAGCAGATCCTGGGCGCTTTTTGTGATAGACAGCACGTGGCATTATCGTGGTGGTGCGTATGATGAACCTCAAAAACCTTGCTCATTACTCACGGGTCATCTCTTCATACTCCCTCCTCAGGAACGCTCAAAGGGTCGATATTTCTCATATATCGACCTCTTGACGCCAGGGCTGAGATTCAATTGTCATGATAGATTCTCGCGCTCCAGCAGATGAAGTGTTGGGAGAGGCTGTGAGGTTTATAGTATCTCACGCGGTTATCCCAATTTAATAAGAGGGAGCAGCAGCTATCATCGCTGCTACCATACCAATGTACCCGAGAGGTAGGGGTGGTAGCACAATGAGTGCTGCGCGTAGTAAGATGGGCACGTCCTTTCGCCTCGCGGCGAAGTATAGAGCAAACAGCAGTACGTTTGCTACAGGTTGGAAATACGCTAGTCCAAGAATCAAGTCTTGAGTGCTTGAATTATGACGAGTACCTCCCATAAATCCATCCAAAGGATTCGCGCCAGATAGCTTAACGAGAATACCGAACACCATCACAGACACAACAAATACACCAGCCGCCACCCCAACTGCTTGCAGCCACGTCAAACGGTCGACGAACCGAGGGAGGGGGTCGACTGGTACGTTCTTTGCTACCTCAGTTTGAGGTTGCGGTGTGTTGCCTTGGGGTTGCTCCGCTGTGTTTTGGGAGGCTGCAAGTCTTAAGATGTCTCGCCTAACGGAGAAGTGTATAATGATAGCCAGCGCACAGAGTGGGAATGTCACGAGGAATATTGTAACTATGAGCATAAGCATACCAATGATCGAGGTGATCGAGATAGGCGAATTATGATAGGGATGGAACGATTCGTGAATATAGCTTAAGCTGTATATTAAACCCCACTCAATCACCATTGCTGATACATAGATACCACCTAGCCAGGCTATCAATT
Organism: uncultured Candidatus Saccharibacteria bacterium; assembly: GCA_938041555.1. Lineage (GTDB taxonomy): Bacteria > Patescibacteriota > Saccharimonadia > Saccharimonadales > Saccharimonadaceae > Saccharimonas. The sequence goes on from CALIAC010000006.1 coordinate 5,524, forward strand.
TTGGCCACGTCATACGATCGAAGCGCGAGGGGCGTGGTTGCTGCGTCGAGCTGTTTTGCTGATGTGCCGTCTCATGCTGAGGGTGTGATGTGCTATCGTGACGCTGCGATATAGCATCGTGAGATAGTGATGGTGTTTGTGAAGAATCCTTATCCATAGCAACATCATAGCATATAGCGTCATCCTTTGCTATTTATTTCAATAAGCTTGTAAGGCTATATCTTGGTAGAGATTGGAGTGTAGTAGGAATAAGGACTGTTGAAGGTCTGCTAGACCAAGAGGCTCATAACGCAGCACATGGATAAGTGCTATTCCTGTGGTGGAGGGCGCTTCACATAATTTACCTGAGCGACCAGAACCTCCGCATGAATCATAGCTTACTCTCATGGCGTGGTTTTGAGCTTTGCGCACGTTAACTAGACGATTAGATGTTTTTTGCTATGCTTCTCGTAAGGAGAAGGATAGAATTATGGAACGACGCGTAACAGCAGAACAACACACGCAAACTGATACAGCTGGTGATTTTGATTCGCGAGCTCTATGCGAGGAGGCCGATAAGAGTATTAACAAGCGACAAGAAGAGATAGACACTGTTGTTCACCAACTATTTATTGACTACCCAGTGGTAGAAACAGCTGGCTTGGATGATCGCGAGGTTGCCAAGCGATATGATGTTGATGAAGAGATTGCAAGCCGTGCATTAAAGAAGGCGATGAGGAGAGAGCAGTCTCACTTTGGTCGTCATCTTCACTACTAGTGTAGTAAGAGTATCCCGAGTTCTGTAGTATATAGAATGGCAGTAGAAAAAAGCCGGAGCATGTATATAGGAAGACTATAAGCTTTGGTATCTTAGCCTTGCTTTTTTATCAAAAATACCGCATACTAATGCGCAAGCACTCAGAACGAAAGCAAAAAACGAAGCGAAGTATCTTATAAGTTATAGAACGTCATGCCATCATACGAAGTATCACCATTATCATCCTGCGAAGTAACGCCATATGAAGACCAGTTGACCGATGCACTGTGGTATCGTGCAAGCGAGCGGGCTGTGGAGCTGCTGAGCACGCAGGATTTGCAGCGCGCCGACCTTAAGTGGCCGACACCGCTTGCGACATTGCCGACTGCACTGCCGCTGCGGAGTCGTGCGCACTATGATGATACGATTGACCCAATAGCACATATGCCAATTGCCCAGATGAGTTGCGAGGAGCTGGCGGGGTACTGCGCGCCAGACAAGGTTGGGGCAGTGATGGCGCGTGGTGCTGCTTTGCTGCCCGAGCTCTTGCCTCAGGCTCAGCATGATGTCGTGCGGCAGCGCCTCTTCGAGACAATGGCGTAGTCGAGCTCGCCCAAGCAGTGGCAGCAGGCTGATCAGCGCAACCGCTGGCAGTACGAGACCGGCCAGCCACTGATCGAGCAGGGCGATATGATCCACGCTATGCAACCGGCCCACGTGGCTGAGGCACTGGTGCTTGGCCTGCGCTGCAGCGAGGTTACTCACCGGCAGGGGCTCGACCCAGTTTTTCCGCTGACGGTGAGTTTCTTCGCCGCTCGCCACACGGTGCAGCCTGGGAGCGATATACCACTACCCCGCAATGATCCCTATGGCCCCGTCAATCTCATTGTGGCTCGGCCGGAACCCAGCCAAGTGCACCTGTCGCGTGAGCATACTCAGCAGTACCAGAGCTTCGCGAGTATGGCGACAACAGGGGTCAAGAGTATTGTGATTCGCGATCGGAGCGCAGACTGGACGGCGGAAGAAGTGGCTGATGCAATCGAACACATGCGGCAGATCATTCCCCAGAGTGGTCGCTACATCCCGCTCTACCAACAGTCGACGGGCGAACTCCTCTTGACGCCTGAGCAGTTTGATGCTGCCCGGGGGTAGGTGTATACTACAAAGAAGAGAACTAATATGCAGCAAGGAGGTTGCTCATGACAACGCAGATGACATATTCTCGCGATGGGGGAGCGCTATGCTGACATTCTTTGCCTGTAGTGACAAAGTAATCGGCTGGCTCGATTGCCAGTGGCAACCAGGGAGTCCGCTGTGGGCACTCGCCGGGCTGGTGGGGTTGATGGTGGTTGGCGCGATCGTTGCGGTGGCGGTGCTGCTGCATGTCCGCCGCCGGAGCAGCGCGCAGCAATAATCCTGCATACCTATTATAAGCAGCTTATGCTGGCCGATAGAGGCTGTGGATGCCTCTCGTGTTTTTGGCGTGAATAGTACGGCCCGTTTTGCTTGCACAGCTTTTATTTCTACTTCTATGGCTTCATTTGTTGAGAATGCGAGTGAGAAGATGTGTATTGATGACATAATGAGGATATCCCCAGACTATATAACAATGTCTAACTTGGTCGGTATTGATCGCAAATTTCGACATAGCTTCTTGTCCGGACTATACCACAGTTCTACCACTGGCGTCTTCCGCTCTTGCGCTCTCTCCGTCATCTGTGGTACAATTAGCAAGATATTAACTTTGCGAGTGAAACGGGAGTTTTGCGTTCTGGTTGTTCGCCTATGGAGAATGGCCGGCAGCACGAGACAAACATTTTGCTGGCTACTAATCGAAAGGTAAGCAATGAGTCTGAGTCGAATCGGAAAACTGCCGGTGGCGATTCCATCGGGTGTGACAATCACGGTTGACTCTGGTGATGTGGTCGTCAAGGGCCCCAAAGGTGAGCTCTCGCAGTTCATTACGCCAGCGGTCGAGGTGAAGGTCGAGGACGGGCAGGTGACGGTTCATCCCAAGGATGAGTCTAAGGCTGCTCGGGCCCAGCATGGGCTGATGCGCGCCCTCATCAACAACATGGTGATTGGCGTGACCCAAGGGTACGAGAAGCGCCTCGAGGTCAAAGGTGTGGGCTTTCGGGTTTCGTCGAGCAATAACGAGCTGACGATGAGCCTGGGCTTTAGCCACGAAGTCCACTACAAAGCCCCAGAGGGGGTTAATGTAACGAACGAGCGAATGGTGATCGTTGTGACGGGTATCGACAAGCAAAAGGTCGGCCAAGTCGCCGCCGAGATCCGCGCTCTCAAGAAGCCAGAGCCATACAAGGGCAAGGGCATTATGTACGTTGGTGAGCAAATTTTGCGCAAAGCAGGGAAGGCAGGTAAGAAATAATGGCACACGCATTAGCAAAAAAACTCCTGAATCGTGACCTGCGCAAGCGCCGCGTTCGGGCTCGCGTGCACGGCACAGCTCAGCGCCCACGCTTGAGCGTGACGATTAGCAATCTGCACGTGAGCGCGCAGCTTATCGATGATGATGCTCATGCAACATTGGCTGCTGCCACTACTGTTGGTACCAAAGCAACCGGCACTATGACGGAGAAGGCCGCCAAGGTGGGCGCAGATATCGCCAAGAAGGCCAAGAAAGCAAAGATAAGTGCAGTCGTCTTCGACCGCAATGGTCGCCAGTACGCTGGCCGCCTGAGCGCCCTGGCAGACGCTGCCCGCAAGGAAGGATTGGAGTTTTAGTATGGCAGACAGACCTGCAAATACTACACCTCGCCCAAATGACCGCCGCAACCAGCGTGGTCGGGGCCGAGGTGGTCGCCGCGATGACCGGCGCAACCAGCGTGATGACACGCCAAAGGAATTTGAAGAAGTTGTTGTCAACATCGACCGCGTGGCACGCGTCGTTAAGGGTGGCCGCCGCTTCCGCTTTAAAGCGCTTGTGGTGGTGGGTAACCGCAAGAACAAGGTTGGTGTTGGTGTGGCGAAGGGTGCCGATGTGCAGACTGCCATTGCTAAGGCAACATCGGTCGCCAAGAAGCACCTCGTCGTTATTCCGGTGGTGAATGAGACCATCCCACACGAGATGGAAGTCAAGCTTAGTGGTGCGCGCGTGCTTATTAAGCCAGCTGCGCCTGGTACGGGTATCATCGCTGGTGGTGTGGTGCGTGCCGTCATTGGTGTGACGGGCATCCGCAACCTGCTCTCGAAGAGCCTGGGCAGCACCAACAAGGTAAACATCGCCTATGCTACGGTAGAAGCCCTGCGCAGCATGGTGCCGCGTGAGCAGTGGGTTGGTGCCAAGAAGCAACCTGCAAAGGAGGGCAAGTAGATGAAATACGACGAACTCCACATCGCAGCCAATAAAGATCGCAAGCGCGTTGGCCGTGGCATTGCCGCTGGTGGTGGTAAGACCGCTGGCCGTGGTACCAAGGGGCAAAACGCCCGTACTGGTAAGAAGCTGCGCCCGATGTTCCAAGGTGGGCAGAATGGTATTGCTACAGCAGTGCCAAAGGCGCGTGGCTTTAAGAGCCTGCGCACCCCTGCTCAGGTGGTATATAGCGATCATCTCAATAGCCTGTCGGGCACCGTCGATAACTTTGCGCTGTACGAAGCTGGGCTGATTGAGACGCCATTCCACAGTGTGAAGGTAATCACCCGTGGTGAACTGACGGCTAAGCTTGTGCTCCAGACACAAGGTGCATCGAAGAGTGTGGTAGCTGCGCTTGAGGCAGCTGGTGGCTCATTTGAAAAAACCGCCACGCCGCGCCAAACCTCGCGCAAACAAGCCGAGGCAGAGGACGCCGCCTAGACATTTTGCTGACATAACGACAAAGCACCTCTCGTCCAAGAGGTGCTTTGTTCCTGAGGAGACGCTTCGTATAGACGCGCGCGTAGAGATCATCTATACGCTATAGGATTTGCCAAAAAAATAACTACACGCTCTCGGTGTAGCTAATCGTAGCCAGGCAAGAAACATCGTGACGCATATACCAGCATTGTACTGGGTTAGCGCAACACCAATGATTATACTTGCCCATCCTTGTCTCCTTGTGTTATGTGGTTTTTGTTATAGCTATAATAGAGCTATTACAAAGTTGTATTAAACGAGCGGTAGCCTAGTGCCATTTATTAGCAAGGGTAAAATGGCCACAAGCCCTTGCCACATAAAAGGTACTTCATATCTTACCACCAAGGCACCTTGGGTAGATCCCACCAGCCCCAGTCGTACTGAATTGGTTTTCCTGTTGGCATAGCGTATTTCCTCCTTTCTAATCCTAGTGTAGCAATAATTTGCTTGCTCTGCAAATTTCGTACAATAAACAGAGGTCACAAAAAAGAGCCAGTGTTATGCTGGCTCTTTTGCTTAGTGATGTGTTGGGGCTTTAGGCCTGCGGTGGCTGCTGTGGTGGATAGTATGGTGCAGGCTGAGGTGCAACCGGCCCAAGATACTGGCTAGAGCCAAAGCCGAGCATTGGGTACATAATGACCGGGAAGAATAGCATCAGCACACCAAAGCCAGTCGACTTACCGAAGGACTTAGCAAGCTCGAGTGTCGACACAACAGCAATGTAGATATTGACGAAGGGCACAAACAGCAGCAACACCCACCACTCAGGCCGACCGATGATCTGCATGAGCACAACGGTATTGTAGATAGGGATAAGGGCAGCCCAGCCTGGCTTGCCGGCCTTGGTAAACATCCGCCACATCGAGGCGAGCACGACTGCCATCACAGCAAAGCTCAGGATGAGCATAATAATAACCATCACCCACACTAGTGGGTCGAGGGGGCTGCTGGCCGCCGTCGTGTACGGTGGGGCTGAAGAATAACTGGAAGAATAATCGTATGTCATACTACTCCATAATGATCTAATGTTAATGAATACTATATATTATAGCAGATGGGGTGGGGTGTGGCAAATAATGGATAAATGCGGTATACTGGCATAGTATGGCAGAAAAGCACAAGACGACGAGTGGCTACACAGACGAGATCATAGGCTGGTCACATGAAGCGCGATACCAGGCTGATGGTGTTGCAGTATCAGCGCACGTAATGCCGGTGTCATTTGAAACAGGGCTCGGCAAGCAACTACCACCTGATACAGTAGTAGATTATGATTCAACGGTGATACACGAAGCAGCTGCGGCTGCTGGGGTGCCAATGGATCGGTGGCGCGATGTGAGTATTGTCATTACTCAGCCCCAAGACAGTACGCACCTTGCACCCGGCCTTCATGGATATACGACACCACTGCAGGATGGAGCAGCTATTGCGGTGCGATACAATACCGCACCAGAGAAAATGACGGAGATTGTAGCTCATGAGTTATATCATGCGGGTAAACGCCTTGCGGGTGCGCCATCACCACTTGATTCGCTGTATTATAACATTGGTACGCATGCAATGCAGTGGGCGCAGCACCATCGCTGGGCTATCGCAGCAGGAGCGGCCGGAATGATGATCGCTCAAGAGATGCCTGCGGGGGCTGAGCAGGCGGTACCGCTCGAGACAGTCGCAACGCTTGGCTTATATGGTGTGATGCTCGCAGGCGGTGGTATCATCCTTGCTGCAGCGGGTAATGTGTGCAATGGAGAGGAGCGGCAGGCTCGTCGCGTAGGTCGGTGCTTTCAACACCAACGAGGAGAGGCGGCACCGGCTGTGTGGAGTGAGCGCAAGCACCACGCGCGTGAAGATATTGATTAATATCGATGAATGCCACCCTATCTTTCTTTACCTCTCTATAATCTTTCCTCTGTTTTTTGTCTCTGCGCTTGTTTTTCATCACTCCTTATTTATGTAAAAATCCTACGATAGTAGAGAGAAGCTAGCGAATGACAGACTCGCTATAGTGAAAAAAATAGATAGCAAAAAATAAGAACAACAGGCGAAGTGTTATTGCTCCGCCCCTTGTGCCTTCAACTCGCGTTCGTAGCTTTGGAGGCGCTCGATGATGTCGTCGATGTCGCCACCGAGGGCAGCGGGGATGTTGCTGCGGCTGTAGCGGATGCGGTGGTCGGTGATGCGGTCTTGGGGGAAGTTGTAGGTGCGGATCTTCTCGCTGCGGTCGCCAGTGCCCACCAGAGCGCGGCGCTCGGCAGTGAGCTTGGCGTTTTCTTCGTCGATCTTGCGCTGGAGGAGGCGGGAGCGCAGGACGCTCATGGCCTTCTCGCGGTTTTTAATCTGCGACTTCTCATCTTGGTTAGTAACGATCATACCAGTGGGGAGGTGGGTGATGCGCACGGCTGAGTCGGTCGTATTGACGCTCTGCCCACCATGGCCACTCGAGCGGTAGATATCGATGCGGAGGTCATTTGGATTGATGGTAATGTCTGTCTCTTCTGCTTCGGGCAAGACTGCTACTGTGGCGGTGCTGGTGTGGATGCGCCCCTGGCTCTCGGTAACGGGCACGCGCTGGACGCGGTGCACACCGCCCTCAAACTTGAGCTTGGCGTATGGTGCATCGCCCGAAATCTTGAAGATGACTTCTTTGTACCCACCAGAGTCGTTGGCGGACTCACTCAGCAACTCAGTGCGGTAGCCATGCGCCTCACACCAGCGTAGATACATACGGTAGAGCTCGGCCGCAAAGAGCGAGGCTTCGTCGCCGCCAGCGCCAGCCCGGATCTCCATGATGATATTCTTCTCGTCATTGGGGTCTTTGGGGGTGAGGAGGATGAAGAGCTCGTCGTCGAGCTGGGCAATGGTGGCTTCGTCTTCGGGGATTTCGAGCTTGGCAAGCTCGGCGAGCTCATCGTTGCCCTGAGCGAGCTGACGCGCCTCAGCCAGCTGCTGCTCCACGGTAGCACGCTTGGTAGCGGTAGCAATGATGGTCTCAAGCTCCGCAAAGCGCTTATTCTTGGCGGTAAAATCGGGTGCACTATACGCATCGGGCTGGGCAAGAAACTGCTCTAGCGCAGCGCGCTCAGCCGTCAGGGTGGCGATATCGAGAGAAATTTTGGGCATATACTAATGATTATACCACGGGGGTGGCTCTTGAGCTATTGGATATACTGAAGTCGCAAAGTAACTACCAGCTCTACACAGTGCCCATTACTCCGTCGCTTTGGTAGAAAAGAGAATATGTGTGAGGATTCAGATATTTTTGCTTGTACATGCAATTATTGCATAATAGCTTGACAAATTAAGAGAGAGAGAGTACCTTATATGGTATTAGTATAATGTCAACAAAAATCAGGAGCAAAAGCGATGAACAAAGGCGAGCAGTCATCAGTGATGAAATATTATAATACGAAGCATCTCACGGAGCAAGCCTATGATAGGAGTGAGCAAGAACGCATGGCAGGTGAGCTGCAAACAGCACTTGCCCAGCCAGACAGCACAGAGGTGTATAGTATAGATACATTAGCATTGAATGATGATAATTTTCTTGATCAGTTCAAGATTCGTTTTGACTGGAGCTTTGCAGACTACACGTTAGCTAAGGAAAAGACATTTCCGTCGCCAGTAGAGGTAACGGCTCAGTTCTTTGCGCCCCATGACAGTACTATTCATGAAGCAGATGGTATACCAGTAGAAATACATACGGCTGTAGTAGCGTTTGATACCTTTGATAAGGACCAGACAAACGCTAATGGGGAGCGTCAGAAGAACGGTACAGTGCTACTCTTTAAACTCTCGGCAAATATGATTGGCGAAGCGCAGCCAGCGCCTACCATGAAAGACTTTGCCTGGGACAAGAACTGTGCAACTGGTGCAGTAGTGGGAGAGGATGGTGTGAGGTTCTTCCGTTTGACGCACAGCGAGGATGAGCGTGTGGCGGCCGAAGTGCGCCGCAAGGATTCGACTGAGGAGAGTGGCCATACAGTAGACGCGCAAGTGGTCGAGAAAAAACGGTCTCTCCCAACGATTGAAAAAATTGACCCAGCAAGTGATGAAGCACTGCAGCTCAAAATGGAGCTCGAAACATTTATTGCATCGCGAAAGGGAATAGACCAATCATCAGAGGATGAAGCAACATCTGCCCAAGAAGAACCTGCGGCGGAAACAGTAGAGACTAACGAGGCGCATGAGCTGCGCGAAAAAGCACACAGCATGATGACGGCAATCTTGGGTGAGATGCAAGAGCATGCCACAGAAGAAGCAGGCGAAATAACTCGACCAAGCATCCTTGAAGATTATCTGCTTGAGGGCACTGATGACCCGGCGATGAGTGTGAAGATTATTCGAGATGGCGGCAACTGCTTTGTTGCAACACGTGAGCAGGGCGAGCCACAAGTTGGGGTGCGCCGCGAGCACGTCGGTGGTGCAACGAACAACCCAAACCATAGTGATATCAGAACTGTCTTGCAGGGCAAGACTATACGAGAAACTGAGTATGTATGGCAAGGCCCCGATGCGGGTAACTATGAGCACACCTGGACACTAGAGGACAATCCAGAGCGGTTTTATACTGAACTGTGTAAAATGCACGATATTATAATGGCAGACGTTATCGAGAAACAGGCCAAAAAGGCTTCAGGGCGATTGGGCGAGGCGCGACTACGGAAGCGGGGCTATAGACCTATTCGGGGGAAGTAGCACCTCCATTCCATACGCACGATAAAAGCATAAACAATCATTACAGCAACATAGCGGGGTCTTAAGACTATCGTCTATGTTGCTGTATGCTAGTGTGGTGCACAAAACCTCTCATCAAGATTGAGAGGTAGATGTACAGGTAAGCTAGCATATAGCAAAAGCTCACCCTTTTAGAAAAAGGGTGAGCGTTGTACCATTGCTCTACAAATATGTTACGCAGCCTTAGCGAAATCGTCTTTGCCAGCACTTGCTTGAGCGGCTTTGGCAGCCTTTTTGGCATTCTGCTTCTTGGCTTTGTTGGCCAGAGCGGCGCGGCGTGCCTCGGCAGCTTTGCGGCGTGCCTCGAAGCGGTCGACCCGGCCCTCGGTGTCGATAATCTTCTCCTCGCCAGTGAAGAACGGGTGAGACTTGCTGGAGATATGGACCTTGACGAGCGGATACTCGTTGCCATCCTTCCAGGTAATGGTGTCGTCGGTCGCGACCGTCGACTGCGTCAAAAACGCAAAGCCCGCCTGATCATCGCTAAATACGACAGGGCGGTAGGTTTGTGGGTGAATACTGCTTTTCATAACCGCTATATTGTAGCAGAGAGGGTGGGGGGTTGTCAAAAGATGTTGGATATAAGCTGCTTGCATTGGGGGGTTGAGAATTGATAGTCGTCTTTGGTAGTTACGCTGCATTGGAAATATATGAGCGCTAGTTACCACCCCTTTGCTATCCAGCCATCATATGCTATAATTCTCCTGTAACCAACCATAACGACACAGCTCCACACCACTCCATACCGTGTGGGGCAAGGCAAAAAGGAGTAATGCGATATGGCCGTGCAGGCAGATATCAAGGCTTTGTTTGAAGCCGGTGCTCATTTTGGGCACAAGACCAGCCGGTGGCATCCGAAGATGGCACCATATATTCATAGCAAGCGGCAAGATAGCCACATCATCGACCTCGCGAAGACGGTCGAGGCACTGAATGTGGCGCTGCCCATCATTAGCAAAACAGTGGCAAGTGGCAAGCAAGTCCTCTTCGTCGGTACCAAGAAGCAGGCTAAGGACATCACCCGCCAAGCTGCCGAGGCAGTTGGTCAGCCATATGTCACCAACCGCTGGGTCGGTGGGATGCTTACTAATGTGACGACCACCACAGCGCAGATCAAGAAGCTCAAGGACTTGGAGCGCCGCATGGCTAGTGGCGACCTTGAGAAGCGCTACAACAAGCTGGAAGTCCAGCGCTACCAAGAAGAGATCGACAGCCTCAACTTCAAATACGGTGGCATCAAAGACCTCAATGGCAAGCCTGGCCTGGTGCTGGTGCTCGACATCCTGGCCGACAACAACGCTTTGCGCGAGGCGAAGACGCTGGGTGTGCCAGTGATTGGTATTGTTGACACCAACGCCAACCCCGACTTGGTGGATTATCCTATCCCCGCCAACGATGATGCGATCAAGAGCCTGCAGCTGATGCTCGATTACTTCAGTGCAGCAGTCAACGAGGGCAAGGCAACGAAGGAGGAGAACTAACCATGGCAGTGACGATTGATGACATCAAGAAGCTCAAGGAACTGACTGGCATTGGCCTGACCGATGCCAAGAAGGCGCTGGTAGAGGCCGAAGGCGACTTCGACTCAGCACTCAATGCTTTGCGCAAAAAGGGCCTGACCAAAGCGGAGAAAAAGGGTGACCGCGAGACCCGTGAAGGGTTGATTGAGAGCTATGTCCACAGTGGTCGGATCGGTGTGGTGGTCGAGGTCAACTGCGAGACAGACTTTGTGGCTCGCCTGCCTGAATTTAAGGAGTTTGCACACCAGATTGCTATGCAGGTCGCTGCGATGAACCCACGCTATGCTACGATGGACGATATCCCAGCTGAGGTGTACGACGCCAAGAAGCAGGAATTCCTCGCCAGCGATGCTTTGGCAAGCAAGCCTGAGGCAATGCGTGACCAAATCGTCGAAGGGCAGCTCAAGAAGCACTTCGCCGAGCAGGTCTTGGCCGAGCAAGCCTTTGTGCTCGACGACAGCAAAACCGTTGGCCAGCTCGTCAAAGAGCAGGTGGCACTGCGCGGCGAGAATGTCCGCGTTAGCCAGTTCAAGCGGATTGAGCTGGGCGTGACAGAGTAGTCACGAGAGAGCAAGCTTTTGCGTAGCGAGTGGGCATGAGAAATGTGCCACTCGCTTTTTTGTGGTTTCATCCGCACCTCCTCCTATCGACTGCGCTATGTGGGTGGAGTATGAAAGAGATGGCGATAACCACTGGTACTTTATAGTTTTTTGTATACCTTCACGGCAAGCTTGCTACACAAGAAAATATATGGAGGCCAGCGACTATGGGGACGAATAAGCTCTGTGATTCATCTGGCCGGAACATTTTCGGTGCGATGAGGAGGCTACA
>CALIAC010000007.1 GCA_938041555.1 uncultured Candidatus Saccharibacteria bacterium
CTACTACCACAGATACCAGCTACCTTTGCCTTGGTAGCGCATGTCACAAACCAGAGCAATTCATAGCGTCTTCACACACCAAAGTGAATCAGCCTAGCCTAGAACAACTAATGCGTGACTAGCTCATCACCAACTCACCCCAACAAAAAAGCGCTCATAGTAAGGGTGGGCATCACTATGAGCGCTTGGTTTGCCCTTCGTCCCACCCAATCAGGGTATACGTGATCTACTCACACATACGAGATCCGCTGGACAAAGGGGTTAGTAAGCACACAACCCTGTCTAACGGTGCTGCAGTGGAGGGTAGATAACTACAGCACAGATTGTGTGCAACCTAACACGTTACCTTCGTGAAAACACTGGGGTAACTATGTTAAAATAGGGGGTATAAGGTACTTGAACGAGCTTGCGCTCAATCAATCACTTATGATACTAGCACCCGCTTGACAAAATGTCAACACTTTTCAGCACAAATCATGCAACAGATCAATCACACCACACCACAAGCCCACCAATACCTCAATCCACTCTGCCATATTGCCAAGCCACCGCAGCAGATTCACTACCTCGGTACACTACCCGAGGAGCGCCGCCCGAGCGTGGCGATCGTTGGGTCGCGCCGGCCCACGCGCTATGGCCGGGAAGTGACGGAGCAATTCGCTCGCGAGCTGACCCGCCAAGGGGTAATCATCATCAGTGGGCTCGCTCTCGGGATTGACAGCATTGCACATCAGGCCTGCGTGGCGGTAGGTGGCACGACGATCGCCGTGCTGGGCAATGGCCTGCCGCGGATCTATCCGGCCAACCATACTGCGCTTGCGGGTGAAATCGTTGCCAAAGGTGGGGCAGTGGTCTCGGAACACTTGGCGGGGGATGGCTACCGCTTTGGTAGCTGGAGCTTCCTCGAGCGCAACCGCCTCGTCGCTGGCCTAGCCGACGTCGTCATCATCACCGAGGCGGCCGAGCGCAGTGGCACGCTCAACACTGCTGCCCACGCACTCGAGCAAGGCAAGGACGTCTTTGCGGTGCCAGGCAATATCACCAGCCCACTCTCGCAGGGCTGCAACAACCTCCTCAAGCAAGGCGCGTTGCCTGCCACCAGCCCAGCCGATATCCTCGCCGTTATGACCATCACACCACCCCAGCGTCAGCAGAGCGAGAATGCCACCCTGCCACTGGGTAGCACACCGCTCGAGACTGCCATCATCAAGCTGCTGCGCCAAGGCCTGCGCGACGGCGAAGAAATGCAGCGCCGCCTAGGCACGCCCATCAGCGAGTTTACCATTGCCCTGACGATGCTGGAGATTAACGGCGTTATCCGCTCACTTGGTGCCAACCAGTGGACATTGGCTTAGTATTATGGTACAGTACCATATACTATGGCGACAGCAGAGCAGCCCCCAAGACGACGCAAACGCGAATACCACATGAGAGATATTCCTACTGTGCCAAATGCCATCTCGGCTACTGGGCTTGGGTTAGTAGCTGCCGGTGCTCAGAAATTTGACACTGCAACAAAGGAGAACGACAAAGCTGGCCAGATCATTGGCGCACTCATGATACTTGGCGGTCGTACATGTGACTTAGCAGATGGCCTAACAGCACGAGGCCTTAACCAAGAAAGTGACCTTGGTGCGGGGTTTGATGCTTTTTGCGACAAATTCGGTATGGCAGTGATTGGTGCAATAGCAGGCAAAACCCATGTTGTACCCAAATCAGTTCTAGCAACAATTGCCACTAAGAATGCCGTCAATGCTGGCGCGACCGTCTACCATGGCCTCACAAATGATGAAGCCTTCCGTACGCCAAAATCCGGCAAGTTCAGTATGGCAGCAGATAATATAGCAATTGCTGCCTATTTTCTCAAGTCGCTCGCTCCTGAAGGTAGTAAGCTTGAGCGTTATGCTGGTGTAGCAGCACTAGGGTCGTTTGCTGCAGGTGCTGTCCTTGGTATTGCCGCTGCGAAGGACTATCTCACTGGCCACTATGCCAGAGCCAAAGACTACAGCAAATCTACCGAGTCCACCTCAGCAGCAAACACCCTACCACAGCAACCTCGCACCCATATGCGTCGCAAACGCCGTGTGCGTGGGTAATGCGATTGATGATTCGTGCAGCATTCTTTATTGGTAGCCAGGCTTCTTATATATTTCCACACTATCAGCAATACCCCTGCCTATAGGCTGGGGAGGGGGAGAGGGTATCCGAACTAACCTCGATATATTTTCTTGTGAGGTGAGTTGCTGGGAGCTGATGGTGGAGTTTTGTAGCTCAGATTTGTCCAATTTGCATTCCATTCTACTTTGCGGTATCATAGGCGCTTGATTAGATAGGTTAATAGCAAGCATATAACTATAACAAGCGAGTAGATAATCAATGAGCAAACACACACAACTAGTCATCGTCGAGAGCCCCGCCAAGGCCAAGACAATTGAGCGCTACCTGGGCGGGGAATATCAGGTGCTCTCGAGTGTAGGGCACATTCGCGCCATCCCCAAGAAGACCAAGGATGGACAGCCGCCGATCGATATCAAGAATGACTTCAAGACCGTCTACGAGATCGACCCAGACAAGAAGAAGGTCATCACTGAGCTCAAGAAGGCCGTCAAGGCGGTTGGTGCAGACAATGTGTGGCTCGCAACCGATGAAGACCGGGAAGGGGAGGCGATTGCCTGGCACCTGTGCGAAGTGCTTGGCCTAGACCCACAGCACACCAAGCGCATTACCTTCCACGAGATCACCAAGCCCGCCATCGAGGCAGCCATCAAGCAACCTCGCACCGTAGATATGCAGCTCGTGGAGGCGCAGCAGGCACGGCAGATCCTCGATCGCATCGTGGGCTTCGAGCTAAGCCCTGTGGTGTGGCGCAAGGTGCCAGGTGGCAAATCAGCCGGCCGTGTACAAAGCCCAGCGGTGCGCTTGCTCGTGGAGCGCGAGCGTGAGATTCGCGATTTTGCCAGTAGTGCACAGTTCCGCGTAACGGCGCACTTTGTCGTAGATGGCGAGGAGCTCAAGGCTGAGCTCAAGCAGCGCTTCGATAGCGAGCAAGCTGCCCACGACTTTTTGGCGGGCCTGAGCGGCGCTCGTTTCACCGTTAGCAACATTACCAAGACGCCCAGCACGCGCAACCCCGCTGCGCCATTTACCACCAGCACCCTCCAGCAGGAGGCCAATAGCAAGCTCGGCATGGGCAGCCGCGCCACCATGGCCAGCGCCCAGAAGCTCTACCAAGAGGGGCTCATCACCTATATGCGTACCGATAGCGTCAATCTCAGCCGTCAGGCCATTGCTGCCAGCCGCACATACATCACCCAGCAGTTTGGCGCCGACTATTCGCACAGCCACACCTTCGCTACCAAATCGGCTGGTGCCCAAGAAGCTCACGAAGCCATCCGCCCAACCGACATCGCCCGCGAATCCGTCGCTGGCAGTAGCTACGACCAAAAGCTCTACGACCTCATCCGCCGGCGCACCCTAGCCAGCCAAATGGCCGCTGCAAAGCTAGAGAACACCACCATCACCATCAGCATCGACAGCACGCAGCTCGAGACCGAGAAGACGCTCGTCTTTGAGGCAAAGGGTCAGACAGTGCTGTTTGATGGCTTTTTGCGCGTCTATGGCGGTAAGGATTCGACCATCCTGCCATCAGTCAGCCAGCACACCACTCTTGAGCTTACACAGGCCGAGGCGCGGCAGGTCTTTGCTCGCCCACCAGCGCGCTACACCGAGGGGACGCTCGTCAAGAAGCTTGAAGAGCTTGGTATTGGCCGGCCTAGCACGTACGCCACCATCATGAACACCATCCAGACTCGTGGCTATGCCGAGCGAGGCGAGAGCGAGGGTGAGCCACGTGATGTCATTGTCCTAGAGCGTACGGGTGAGACACCAAGCGATAATACCCCTGTTGTCACTCGTCGCATCGTCCAAGAAAAAACCGGCGCCACTCGTGGCAAGCTACTGCCCACCCCAGCAGGAGAGCTGATCGCTGGCTTCTTGACGAACCATTTCGACCCCATCATCGACTATGGCTTCACCGCCCGTGTCGAGACCGACTTCGACAACATTGCTGCCAGCAAGCTCGCGCGCAATGCTATGCTGCGCCAATTTTACGAGCCCTTCCACGAGCTCATCGAAAAATCCGGCGACATCGACCGCAGCACTGTTGGTGCTCACCGCGAGGTTGGCACCCACCCCAAGACTGGCAAGCCAATCTTTGCCCGCTTTGGACGTTTTGGGCCGATGCTGCAGCTGGGCAGTAGCGAAGATAAGACAACTAAGCCGCAGTTTGCGCCACTTCCCAAGGGTGAGCGCATCGAGACCGTCACGCTCGAGCAAGCCCTCAAGGCCTTCGAACTACCGCGCACTGTTGGCACCACCGAGGATGGTCAGACCATCAAAGCAAACGTCGGGCGTTTTGGGCCGTATATTCAGGTAGGCAAGCTCTACGTGAGCCTCAAGGAGCATGACCCGCGCGAGATCACCGAAGCCGAGGCTCGCGTGCTCTACGCCGCCAAGCTCAAGGCCGAGGCAGAGAAGCACATCGCCGATTTTGGCGCTATCAAGATCCTCAAGGGACGCTGGGGGCCATATGTGACTGACGGCAAGACCAACGCACGTATACCCAAGGATACTGATCCAACAACTCTGGATGAGGCGCAAGCCCGCGAAATCTTGGCCGCCGCACCACCCAAACGCGGCCGGAGCAAGACCGCAGCCCGCACCACCACCACACGCAAGAAGCGCACCGCCTAGCCCGGCGACCTCTCATATACCAGCGGCTCCTCTGTACCGGCCGCTGGTTTTTCTATGCCAGCCCGCATTGCTGCGAGCCCGTCAACTGCCCCGTCATGCTTGCCACATCACTTGCAAATGAAAAGCCTCAAAAAATTGTTTACCATAAGCGTAAAGTGTGTGCTATAATAGTTCTATGATGAAACGATTGACTTATATCACCTATTATTCTATAATCAAATGTAAGAAGTGCGAGTGGGCATTCGCAAACAACTGAGAAGGAAATGGAGAACCGAATCATGAACCAAACAACCAAACAACCAACCGAAATTTTTGCCGCGTCGATCGCTACCATCCTTGATGCAGTCGGCGAAGAACACGACCGCGAGCGCGAGATCATCGTGCGTCGCTTTGGCCTCAAAGAGCGCCGCGAGACGCTCGAGCAGATCGGCGAGCTGCTCGGCATTACGCGCGAGCGCGTCCGCCAGCTCGAGAAGGCTATCGTGGTGCGCCTCAAGCTTGCCGCCGAAGCAGGCGAGCTAGAGGGCCTGCACGACGCCGAGCGTCTCATCATCCGCGACCTCTCCGAGAATGGCCGCGTGGGGCGCGTCTCAGACATCACACAGCGCCTGCTAGACGTCGAGACACCCACGGTGCAGCAGCGTGCCCATATTGCCTTCATTGGCGAAGTCTCGGCCCGCCTCACCCCCATCAACGAGACCGACAAATACCACCAAGGCCTGGCCATTGCCGAATACGGCGATGAGAAGGCGGTGCGAAGCCGTGTGGATGAGATCGTTGCCGCCATCAAACAGCATGGCGCGCCCATCAGTCTCGAAGCCCTGCACGACCAACTCACCTACGAGAACCCCAACCAAGTGCGTGGCCTCGCCAGCCTCTCTACCCAGTTGGCCCACCTCAAAGACATGTGGGGCCTGAGCAAGTGGCCAACCGTTAATCCCAAGAATATCCGCGACAAGATCTACGTCGTCCTACTAGATGAGGGTAAGCCGCTGCACTTTAGCGAGATTGCTCAGCGCATCAAGGAAAGCACTTTCAAGCGCCGTAACGTCACCAAGCAAGCCATCCACAACGAGCTCATCAAAGATAAGCGCTTCATCCTCATCGGCCGCGGCATTTATGCGCTCGACATCTGGGGCTACAGCCAAGGCACTGTGGCTGATATCATTGCCGGTATCTTGCGCGACGAGGGTGGCCCATTGCACCGCGACGAGATCGTTAAGCGCGTCCTCAAGAGCCGCCAGGTCAAGGAGACCACCATCCTTCTTAATCTCCAAAGCAAACCGCTCTTCAAGCGCGTCGCCAAAGCCACTTACGCCCTCGAACCACCCAAGGAGCAAGCAGAGGCGGTCGCAGCAGCGTAGCCTTCCTTAGACAAACAATACACCAATAAGAGACGAAGCAATGAGAGCTTCGTCTCTTAGTTTTGGGCGCTCTGCCTGCTCACACAGGCCTGATTTATCAAAATTATTGCACTTTTTTGCTATTTTACATACAATGAATAAACAAATCTAAAGAGAGCTACACCATCTATGCCAGAATCTCCACGCAATCATCATCTTCACGGGCCAGAGCGACCCACTTCTAGCGAAACTACCCCCCCCCCGAAAGATATTGGGGCGTTAGCTTGTAGGGCGGCAGATTCTTACTGTCGCGAGGAATCATCGACATCCTTACTGCTAACGACAGATAACTCCACCCCAAGTGTTCGAGAGTATAAAGAAACAGCCCATCAATATATAGATTCAGAACATACTAACACTACTGCAAATGAGATGGTGGCAGTCAATGCAAACCACTACGCAGACCTGCCGAAAATACCGAGTGATTTATTCGCATCAGAGCCAATGCCACAACTGCGCTCTTCTTATTTCATCGAGGGAGAGGTGCGCGCTTGCGTCAAAATCCCCAGCGATATATATAATGATATCAATTGTTTAAATTCTCATGGCCTCACTGATGCAGATACGTTGGGCGTACAAATCGAAGCCTGCGATAAATTAATCCATTACCTTGACCGATACCGAGATATGGTAACCTTCTCCAATATCCGCTTTATATCAGATGAATTGAAGGAGAAATTCGAACGTCGCGAGTTAAGACTCGAAGATTGGAAACGAGCGCGTCGAGCTATTACAGGACTACAGGTGGAAGTATCTTGTGAGATCGATAGGCTTAAGGACCTTCGCCACAAAGCAATTTGGGGAAATAGCTATTCATATCGAGTCGATTCTTCTACATCTTAAACTTCTCAAACCTTTTACAAAAAAACGATACAAGCAAGGATTTTTCTCCTGACAGTGCACACAAAAAAGCTAGGGGAGTGCAGCACTACATCACGCTTCTTGCAGCCGAAAAACTGGCAGGGAAGTAGCTTCCCCTCCCGCCCCGAACACTACATATACTCAGCTATAACAGAGGTAATTTGCCTCGTGGACAACTATCGTGTACACATGATGGCTGTGGATATTTGCGTGTGATTTTGCGCTCATAGGCTTATGTATCGGCCGTTTTGTGTGCAAGATAATTCCACCACAGGCTACAATTTGCTCGTATATACCTCTTGCATGTATTCCTTTGCAGAGAGCATCTCAAGTACACAGCAAAAGCAAACAAAAAGGGTAGGGCGAGGCAGGGGAGTCTGCCACCCTTTCGCCAAAAATTCCCGGCAACCGCCCTACCCCTGTTTTTGCCTCATTTCACTAGCATCTACCACTGATGAGCTCATATTCGAGAGCTGTGTTCTCGTGACATACCTCACCTGAGTTGTAGCTCTCTGCTTACCTCCGGTTCTTCTATGCTTATATCCCTCAAGGTTAGCTAGAGAGTCATACTTAGTCCTTGCAGATGTACCACTGCCTATAACAGCCACACAGCAGCACGCAGCCTATATTTGACTAACTATAGGTTATCCAAGCTATCCAGATACGCCGAGACATTCATAAGCTCGCAGTACCGGTTAACATACCACACAATAAAGCAAGCGATCATGCACAGCAAAGTAGCGGCCAGAAGTAAAGCATAAGCATAAACATCAACGCTAATAGACAAGGGGATGATGAGCCGCACCATGACGCAATCTATGCGCGCACAAATAATTCACACCCACGCAGCAGTGGGGTAGATGCAAAAGATGTATCGTTAATCATCTTTAGGAGCGTAATATAACTTCGCACAATAATCCTTTTACGATGCATATATTGATTTGACCCCAGATACAGCCCAAATTGAGCTGGGTTTGGCGGTTATGGGCTTTATGATGAGCATAAGACGCATATATCCGGTATATAGATCTTCGATTATTGATCAATCTTGCTTCTCGTTCAGCAGGTTCACTTAAGATATCTGCGCCATCCAATGGGGAGAGTAAGGATAGAAGCCGTGGGCACTTTATACGTCCTGCAAAAGTAAAAGCAGACGCTTGTTCTATTGGAGGGAACACACTGCGCGTATGTTCATACACGTTCATACGTACGCAACGCTACGTATGCTTGTTCGCGCGTGGGTGTGTTTGCGCGCAGTATTTGTGACTGTGTGCGCATTGGCTTGATGTCGAACAAATAAGCTGACTGCAAATACCCAAGCACATACATACTCCGGTCTCGTGCTTGCCTGGTATCATGCTGGGTGTTGGTACGAGCCCCTCAGTCTATTAGCCATGATTGCTTTGTTTGACATTTTGTTTGCTTGGTACTTTTGCTATGTTTTCTACCCTGTTTGGGTTGACCGAGATTAAAATACTATACAATATCATGATTTGACTTTTTTACAAAAAACATCTCCCCTACTATTTTTGCATTTTGTTGATTTTGTAGTATAGATATAGTATTTGCATTTTTTATGTTTTGTTATGTAAAGTGTTGTAAATTTGTTCTTGTTTTACAGAACAACTCCCCTACCCTTTGCTGAGATACGCTGCAGGTATTGACCGCGATCAATTACATATCTTCAGTAGTTCTGCACTGTTTCTTTTGTCACGCCGCTCTATTCTCTGGAATATTAATGGAATGGTCTCTAGTATCTTTCTTACACAGCCGTTCCTGGTGCGGCGCTTGTGATGGATTTAGCCTCACTACAACACCGTGTTCAGTGGAGTGGCTACTTGTTTGAGATATCAAAAATTCTTAACATTAAAAACATAAATGCTCTATTGTCAATACCCTACTACCGATACGCCGCTCGGCCACTAACGCGGACATCGAGATATTTGGGAGTGATGTGGTGCTGCGCCAGATAGCGAATGGCCCGGGCGGCATCCTCGCTCTGCAGGCCAGCCGAGCGATCGACCGAGAACTTAACAGGATACTCCACCCCTATAAACCAAACGTAAATTTGACGCGTCGTGCCAGCAGGCAGCGTAATCTTCTGGACGGTGAGCTGGTGGCGACGGACGGCACCGACGACTTTGCCGATGAAGCCGAGAAATTGGTTGCTGGCAATGACTTGGTTGTTGCGCGTGCCGATGCCACTGTCGTCCACTACTTCGATGCTTGGCCGTGGCCCATAGGAGCGGCGAAAGGCATGGCCCTCGGTATCAACAAAGAGTTGCTGGCGATTGACCGTCCAGACCACCGCTGCTTGGCGCATAGCGAGAGTGATAGTGCTGCGTCCCAAGCCAGCTTGCTGCGTGGCCGGGAGCACTGCGGCAACCTCGGGGCAATCATGCGTCTGGAGATAGGCCGCTAGCCGACTAGTATTGAGCGCAAAGCGAAAACGCTCCAGCGGATGGGCAGTGAGATAGTCGTTGATCTTGGCTTGGTAGAGCTGATGGTTGCTGGTGAGATTGCCTGCAACAACTGGTGTCGCAATGACGTTATCAAGCGCAAACCACACTGCAGCCAGCAGCCCCATCACTACTCCAAGCGACAATACCACGCGGCGGCGCGTCCGGCGCAAATCATGCGCATGCATACGCGGCGACCGCAGCTGCGCCTTAGACTCGCCCGCACTCGGCACGCGGCTGACTAAGCTACCGGTCAGCGTCCGGTTACGCCGATAGGTGTAGGCGGTGCGCTGGGGCTGCTCTTCCCTCTTATTCTTGGCAGCTCGGCGGCGCGCTGGTGGTGGTGTTTGTTTTGTGCGAAAGCCCATGATGCTACAGGCCATTATACCGTAGATGACTAGTTGTTGGCAAAGGCCGCACCCAAATAGTCAGACAAAATGATATAGACAAATATACCTTTGTATTAAGGTAAGGTCCTGTCGTCTTGACAGGGTTTTTATACGTATCCCCTACCCTACTTCTGGCGCTGTGCAGTTTGCACCACCATTTGCGCTACATCGCGGGCGGCATGGGGGCGTGCATAGGTGTGGAGGCGCTGAGCGAGCTGCTGACGCTGCGCAGGGTCGCGCATGAGGGTAAGAATGGCCTGGCTAAGGGCATCGCTCTGCTCTAAGGCGTCGTCTTGCAAGACCAGCGCAGCCTTGGCTTCGGCATAGATGGCAGCATTTTTGCGCTGGTCACCTAAGTGATGGGCCGGCACTAAGATAGCCGCCTGAGCTAGGCCAGCGAGCTCCTGCGTGAAGGTGGCACTAGCGCGAGATACTACGACATCGGCCGCACCAAGCAATTGCGCCATATGCTCGAAAACGAAGGGTACACAGTGAAAATCGGGGTGCTGCGGCGCTTTGGTTTGGGCAGCATCATAATTGCCTTTGCCTGCCACCAGATAAACTTGCATACCAGCAGCTAGCAGGTCATCAGCAGCACGCAGCACCGCGTGATTGATAATAGCCGAGCCAAGACCACCACCGGTAGCAACGACTAATGGCTTGTGTGGATCGAGCGAGAAGGTCTGCCGTGCCTGCTGTCGCTGAGCCGCAGTGAGCGGACGAAAATCAGCGCCAATCGGCACCCCCACATAGCGGCTACGCGATGCTGGATAGTGATAATGCTTGAGTGGCCAGCCCGTAGCAATCGCTGCCGCCCAACGTGCCATCACACGGTTGGTCAGGCCAGGGCGAGCATCGGAGTCGTGAATCACTACTGGTACGCGTAGGCAGCGCGCCGCAATGCCAACCGGCAAGCACACAAACCCCCCCTTGGCAAAGATCACATCTGGCCGCACGCGCAGTACTAGCCAGAGACTCTGACATACGCCAGCCAGGATCTTAAAGATATCTAGTATATTAGCCAGAACAATACTTGGCATAAGCAACTGGCGCACCACACTGAGGTGCTGGTAGCGCCGGAACTTGCCCGCAGCAATTGTCCGCACCTGCACTGGCACTGCAGCGTGCTGCATGAGCCCGCGCGATTGGCTAGCGAAGGCCTTATCGCAGACGAAGGTCACCTGCACATCGGGCTGGAGGGCTGCGATTTCATTAATGACGGCGACGACCGGCGTAACGTGCCCGCCCGATCCACCGCCGACTGCCAGTAGCTTCATGAGAGGTCTCCTTTTCGTTGATTGGTTGGTAAGATGCCTGGCGTGATAATTGGAAGGCCAGACCAAGCGCACCAGCAATAAATACCATACTGGTGCCACCAAAGCTCAGCAATGGCAGCGTAATACCCGTCAGCGGGAAGACTCCAATCATCGACGCTACATTTAGCATAACATGTGCGCCCAGCCAGCCAAAGACTCCAGCTACCACCAGGCGCATTGTCATATCGGGCAAGCGCTCGGCAATCCTCAGTAGGCGCAGTAGCAGCGCTGCAAACAACGCCAGTACGACCACCGCCCCCACAAAGCCAAACGTTTCACCAATGATAGCAAAGACTGAGTCATTAATCGCCTCAGGGAGGTAGCCCGTCGCTTGGATACTGTTACCAATGCCCAGGCCAAATAGCCCGCCTGTACCCAGTGCAATCTTCGCATTCTTGATGTGGTAGCCATCATCATTACTACTAGTGGCATGGTCATCCCCCTGGAAGAAGGTCGCCACCCGCTCCATGCGGTGCGGTGCAATGACGATGAGCAGCAGCACCAGCGCCACACAGCCCGCCGCTAGGTAAGCTAGCCAGCGCCAGCTCATGCCACTCATCACTACCATACATGCCACCATAGCAGTGAGAGCCAGGCCTGTGCCCATATCCTTTTGCAAAAATATCACGAAAAAGAGCGCTGCGCACATCATAATTACCATGGGGATGATCGTCTGGTGGAGGTCGTTTATCACCCCCTGACGCATTCGTTTGCCAAGGAATAGTGCCATATAGATAAGCATGCCAAACTTCAGCATCTCGGCTGGCTGGAAGCTCCCCAGTGGCCCCAGCGAGAACCAGCGACATGCCCCAAGGCTGCACTGAGCAATTGCCGAGACATGCAGCATATTGCCAAGGACAAACAGCAGTGCACACAGCACGAAGCCGCTCGCTAGCAGCGTACCCGCCTTCTGGCGCAGCCACGCAAAGGGCACGAGCGACAGCCCTACAAAGGCGCTAATCGACAGCAGCAAGCTCACCGTCTGCTTAATGGCGAAATAGCCATCGGTGTAGTAGTTGGTGTTGTGTGCAGAGTTGAGCACATTGGCACGCTGCGGGCCAATGGCATACATTACCACCAAACCCAGCAGCATGAGCAGCCCCACCCAGAGGATAATCTGATAATCCGGCCGGTGCAAACGCGGCACAGCGACAGATGGAGCGGAGGTAGCATTACGTTGCTCGCGGCGCACTGGCTGAGCCGACCGAGCCGAAGCCGATCGGTGTGCAGCACGAGTGCGGCGAGCAGCAGCCATTCTAGATGTGTCCCCCACCCAGCGCCATCATCAGGCCAATAAATCCTGTCACGCAAGAGATCACCCAGAAACGCATCGTCACCTTCACCTCTGGCCAACCGACTGCTTGGAAGTGCTGATGAATTGGTGCCGAGATAAACACCTTGCGGTGAAAGAACTTCTTACTGAGGATTTGAATAAGGCTCGAGCCCGCCTCTACCACAAACAGCACACCAATGACCGGCAGCAAAAACAGCGTATTCGTCAGCATCGCCACGACGCCTAGGCTCGTCCCAAAGGCAAAGCTCCCCACATCGCCCATAAAGAACCGTGCTGGATAGATATTAAACCACAGGTAGCTCAGCAGCACTCCCACTACAGTGAAGCAAAAGCCCGCCAGCTGCAGATGCCCCTGTAGTAAGGCAATCACCCCGAAGATGCAATAGCTCACTGCCAGCAGTCCACCAGCCAGGCCATCCAGGCCATCGCTAATATTCACTGCATTGCCAGTTGCTACCACCGCAAAAATAAAGAGCGGGACAATCCACGGGCCGAGCTGCCAGTCGCCAACGTACGGCACATGCACTGTTGTATAGCCCAGCTTAACGTAAAAGAACCAGGCCAGTACCGCCGCCATCACCGCGATCATTGAGAACTTCAGCCAGGCACGCAAGCCTGCCGAGCCCGAGCCATCACTGTTGATATTGATCACATCGTCCAGCAGCCCCACTGCCCCACCGCCAAGCAATGCCGCTAGTGGGAGCCAAGTCTGGGCTCGGTCGAGATTAAACCCCAGCGTCACCACAGCAATGGCCACAATGCCAACCATCCCTGCCATCGTGGGGATATCGCGCGTGAATTTATCGGCATGCAGCTTGGTAAAGACCGTCAACTCCTCGCCCGTTGTACTCGCGGCCCGCTGTTTTTTCCAGAACTTATAACGATACGCAAAGTAGGTATAGAGCGGCGTGAGGGCCATCGCCAGCAAAAAGGCCGCGACGCTGAGAAGAAATGTCGCGTTGAGCTCGCGAACGAGTGTGGTGAGGTTCATTATGGTGTGTGTCCTTTCGGCTCGAGCTTCATGTAGTCGAGCAACCAATTAGATATATCCGTGAAAATCGGGTGAGCGTCTTGACCCCCCTGCATATTCAGCCCTTTGCCCGAAACCTCCACCATAATAACATACGCTGGTGTTTTGCCAACCTCCCCACCAAAACCGAGGTAGGTGCCAATGGTTTGGTTAGAAATATACTTGCCGTCCTTGATGGTTTGCGATGTACCTGTCTTGCCGCCAATGTAGAACCCCGCACGATCGCCACCAGCATAAAAGGCCTGGCGCGCTTGGTGTACCATTTCGCGCACGGTGGCGGATGACTGCGGCTTGATGACATTGGTGTACGACGCCTTGTGTGCTGCTTTGGCAAAGGTACCATTGTCGTCAATCGTCCCCGCAATGACGGTGGGGCTATAGTACGTCCCACCATTGATAATCGCACTAAAGCCAGCCGAGACCTGCAGCATCGTCGCATCCATCCCCTGGCCAAAGGACATGTTAGAGTAGCGCACTGCATTGCCCTGCTGCTGGGTGGGCGATACGATATTACCCTTAGCCTCACCAGCCAGCTCTACCCCCGTCAGCTGCCCAAGGCGAAAGCGCTTATGGAAGTAGTCATACATCGTGTCACGCGCCTGGCGAGTAATGTAGCTGCCATTACCCAAGCGCTGTGCAACGGTGACCATACCAGTGTTGAGCGACCAATTGAGGGCATGCTGCATGGTAATGTTGCCCGTCTGTCCTTTGCTGGCATTACCAATGGTGATGTCGTCTACCTTGATGCTATCGGTATTATTGTACGTCGTTTGCGGCGTGATGACCCCTTTGTCGATGCCCGTTGCTACTGTAAAGGTCTTGATGTCGGAGCCCGGTTCGTATGGCGTGGTGATGGTATTGTTATTGAGTGCAGCAACGCTTTTGATCGTCTTCAGGTTAGACGGGTCATAGGTAGGGAGGTTGGCCATGGCTAAGACTTGGCCATTCTGTGGGTTCATCACAACGGCACTGACATCAGTCGCACCACTGCGCCTAGCCCCATCGACGAGCGCTTGCTCGACCCTCGTCTGGATGTTGCGATCGATCGTCAGCACCATGTTGGTCCCATTCTTAGCAGGCTGGTTGATGTTCGTCCGACCAATCGTCAGCGGCACTGAGCGGATATCCGTCACTGTCTTAAGCACCCCATCTGTGCCGCGCAGTTTATCATCATTGGCCTGTTCGAAACCGTACTTCCCCTTACCCTCGGCATCGACAAAGCCCAGCACTTGGCTGGCCAATTGCCCTTCTGGGTAGACGCGCTGGCTCATCGCATCAAAGCCCACCCCAGCGAGATTCTCCTTCTTGATAAGTTCAGCCTGCTTACGGCTCACTTTGGTGGCAAGCACTTGGTAGCGGCTTGGCTTACGCGTGATGTATTGGCGAAAATTCTCACGCACATTGCCACCAGCCACCTGGTTGAGCACCATTACGATCTTATCTACATCTGTCACAGCCATCGGGTCGGCCCACACGGTATAGACCGTCTCGTTCATGACGAGCTTGGCGGGGGTGGTGCCGTCCATAGTGTATATCTCACCGCGCTGGGCGCGCAGGCGAAATTGCTTAACTTGCTCGCTATCAGCCTGCGACACATAATAGTCGTGCTGCAGCAATTGCACATACCCCAGGCGCAGCACAAACACCATAAGTAGCCCGCCGAGCACAGCGGCGAGCGCCTGAGCGCGTGGCGTAGCAAGATGGCGCTGCAGCATGGGCTACTCGCTGGCGTACGCTGTATTGGCTGGTGTTGTCATCGTTTTGGCCACACTACTACCCTGCACTTCCTTAAGGGCGGTCAGGCGGGCGTTATCGACCTCCAGGTCTTTCTTTTGCTCGCTGAGAGAGGAGATCTTGTCGTCAATCTTGCTGGCCTCGTAGCCATAGCTGACTGTGTGTGTTGCCTGCGCTAGATATATCAAGCCAAGGATGGTGATAAGAAGGGCAATCAGCACTGTGTGGGTGATTGGCCCAAGTTTGATAGCCGAAGCAAAAGCAACGGTGTTGCGGTTGCGCTTCCAGGTGCTCTGGCGTCGACTATTAAATTGCATTGTCCGTGTGTAGGTTGTCATTGTGGTGGTGTTTGTGTTTAACGTTGGTATGGGGTCGTTTCTAGGGTGGGGCGGATAACGCGCCGCCCCAGCGCGAGGTCTTAAGCCAAGGGCTATTTGCCGTGGCGGACCAATACGGTTGTCGTAATTGATTGATTTTGTACGGGGATACGAACTGGCATGTCCCTACTCCTTTTTTGTTTTTTATATTTTTGCGGCGGCTCGCAGCTTAGCGCTGCGGGCACGCGGATTGTAAGCATCGTCATGGCTGCCCGCGATTGGCTTCTTGGTGAGAATGCGTAGCTCGGCCTCGTAGCCTGCCTGGCGCTGCTCCGCAAAGAAGCGCTTGACGAGCCGATCCTCGAGGCTATGGAAGCTAATCACTCCCACACGTCCACCAGTGCGTAGCAAGGCTGGCACCAGCTGGAGCGTCTGCTCTACCTGCGTCAATTCATCATTGACGGCGATGCGGACTGCCTGAAAGGTACGCGTGGCTGGATGGGTTTTGCCCCGCTTGCCACGGGTAGCGTGCTCGATGACGTGCGCGAGTTCTCCAGTACTCGACAGTGGCCGTGCCGCGCACATAGCAGCAGCATAGCGCCGTGCTATCGCTGGCGGTTCTTCGCCGTAGCGGGCGATCAGTCGGGCGAGCTCTGCCTCTGCCATGTGGTTGACAATCTGCTCGGCAGTCATCGCCTGGCGTTGATCCATCCGCATATCAAGCGGGCCAATGTGTGTAAAGGAAAACCCTCGGTCAGCTCGATCGAGCTGCGGTGACGACACCCCCAAATCCAGTAGCAGCAAATCAAACTGCTCACCCTCGCGAACCAACTGCTGCGCTGCCTGCAAAAAATCACAATGCATCAGCCGTGCGCCCTGCCCTGCCAAGCTACCAAGCTGCGACAAAGCATACTGGTCGCGATCGACCAAACACGCCGTGGCATACGTCTGGGTCTGCTCGAGAATCGCTGTGGCATGGCCGCCATACCCCGCCGTCAGATCGAGATAGCGCTCACCTGGGCGTGGCTGGAGCTGGGCCAACACTGCCTCCAGTAATACCGGAACATGAAGTGGTGGATGTGCTTTGATACTCATACGTTTCTTATGGTAGCACAGTGCGCAATAATATTCTTGCCTGGTGGCATGCTATTATTATGCTCATGTCTACAATGCAAAAGCATACGGCTTCTCGCTTTGGCGGATCGACCTGCTGCTGAGGGAGTGTGAGAATCTGTTGTTGTCCCAACAGATTCTCAGCCCAACGCAAGAGGTCGATACTCGGGGAGTGTCGACCCTTACAGAGTTCCCGAATGCAGTAGGTGATACACCAAAGCAATGTACGCTATTGATTCTAAAAGATACGCCCCGCTCAGGCTACTGCGAGATAGTCCGATGCGGATTCGAGATCACCCACCTGGTAGCGAAACCTGTTTGTTTTCGCATAAAATGTGTTTGTTTTTGTTGACGATCTTTGTTTGTACCAGGCCGAGAGAGCCCGCCAAAGATCATTTGAGAGACTTATGTGTATAATTGCCGCAGCAATTATGTGAGGTGGAGTTTTTTTGGGAGGTGTTTGTGAGGAAGGTGCGCCCGACAAGGTTTTGCGTGGGTCGGGTGCCCACATGGCTCACTACCAGATGGTTGATCTCGAGGATATCAGTTACACGTGCTTGTTAAAGAGCGTCACAAAAACAGCCTTGCTACTCGGCCTGCTCTGGTGCCATCAAGCGCCAATACTGGCCAGCGCGCACCGCCACAACCTCGCGCGATATCCCGGCATAATCCAGCAGATGCTGCTCTACTGTTACCCTGCCTTGCTTTTGGTCTAGGGTGGCAGCCGTCTTGCCGCGCCGGAACTTGACGTTGAGGTCGGCGACATGTTCATCCAGGATGCTGCCCGTCAACGCTGGCTCTACCTGGCTATCCCACACATCCTGCGCATACAGGTGGAGGTAGCTGCCAAAGCCGCGCGTCAGGACCACGCCGCTGGCAAACTCCGCCCGAAGCTCCGTCGGTATGGTGAGCCGACGCTTGTCATCTAGCTTGCGTTCGAAGTAATCCATGGGGTGTGGCGATCCTTACAGATGAATTATTTTGTTTTTGTGCAGTGGTGTTTGTTTTTCTCGTGGTTACCCACTTTCTTCCACTACTCCCACTATACTACCCACTCTCACCCACACGCAACCCCTTTTACCCACGGCGTTCCCCGCCGCGCTGGCGCTTATCCACAAATCTGTGGAAAAGCTCAACCAGTATCAGAGGTCAGCAGTTTTCCCCATACCGCACGATGTGGATAAGAATAAGCGAGATTGTTGGGCATTTTGCCCTGACTTAGACGCGCCTATAGTGGACATATCTTACTATTTTATACGTACAAAATGAGAAAATACGCTGATTTTATGGCATTATAAGCAAAATAGCTTGACGCCGCTCTCATATATTGATATATATATTAGCTTTTCAGCTCAGAGGCTTCCTCAAAGAGCGAAAAGCAGCTCTTTGGCCTCTGGATCCGAAAGGAGATTGTCATGACACGGTACAAGGTTGAGGTTACAATGACCGACGGCAACGTTTACATCCTTACCAGGACCGTGAAGAACCCTAACGAGGCCGGGGGGCTAGTAGAGCGGGCGGCAAAACAAGGCGAATTTCTCGCCGCCAGCGATATAAATGGCCCAGCTTATGTCAACGCTAGATATGTAGTAGCACTGTGCTACTACGAGACAGAGGGCTAAATAGCCCACCACACAGCCCACCATATCGCCACGCCTGATTGAGTACTCTAGAGTATTCTCGGGCCTGGAAGCCCGATTTGGCCGTGGCAGTTGGTGGGCTGTGTTTTTGTATAAAGTTTTAACAAGCTATGATCTCATACCTAGACAGATATGCTACGAGCTCTCCACCTACTTCTGCAGAGAATCGATCAAGAACTTAACAAGAAAAAGGGCTATCATTGCAATAAGGAATAAAAGCCATAGCACAATCCACCCAACCACGACAGCGCTGCACACAATACTTGCTATACCCCACGCACGCGATGCGCCTGCTTCGCGTAGTTTGTCGTAAGAGTTGATGCCAAGGACAATACCAGCAATACTGGCAACAACGGCAGCAGAAAAAGCAGCACGATTCATATTAGTAGATTCATCTGAAGTAGTACTCGCAATTAGCATGAGAATGCTAATAATGCCACTGCACACACCACCTATACCAAGCACCGTACCTAGGGCTGCGTACTGACGAGCCAAGGCGGGTGATGTTGTGGGCTGTCGTGGCTGTGCTTGCTGGGGTGGCTGTGGTTGAGACTGGGCTGGAATTGGCTGTTGCGGCATAGAAGGTGTGTTCTTAAGAATGTTACTGGCATTAAGCCCCTACCCTTGATGCTCGAGCAGCCAGTTGTTGGCTGCTACCCAGGTTTCGAGCGTGCCAGTGTCGAGGTAGTGACCTTTGGTGGGGACGACGGCCATGTGGCCACCGGCGGCGAGGTAGTCGTTGAAGGGGTCGGTGATGTAGTATTCGCCCGCGACATCATCACGGTCGGCATGGGCAGCAATGCGCTGCAGGAGGTCGTAGCTGAGAACATATTTGCTCACATTAATCATCTCGCTTGGCGCTTCACCCGGCGCTGGCTTCTCTACCACACCGCGCAGGCGACCATCATCGGCAACATCCAGCACGCCGTAGCGGCTGAGCTGGTCGGGTGGCATGTGCACGCCCAGGATAGCCGAGCGGTCCTCCCCTGCTGCCTCAATGAGGCGCGCCACCTCTGATGTGCCGTCAGCATTGTACACGCAGTCATCACCCATCAGCACCACCACCGGCTCGCCCGGGTCGAGCTGCGGCACTACCAGGCTCACCGGGATGGCTGTGCCGTACTTGCCATAGCTGGACTGCACCATGTAGTGCAGATTGACCTTCGGTGGAGCGATGAGCGGCAAGAGGTCTGCCTTGCCATTGCGGCGCAGGTAGTTGTTGAGATCGACGTTGGAGCGGTAGAAGTCGCGAATCTGCGTACTCTGCTCGCTCACCACGAAGTAGATATCGCGGATGCCCGCCGCGATGCAGTCTTGCACGGCGTAGTCTACTACTGGGCGGTTACCTAGCGGTAGCATGCATTTTTCGATCGTCTTGGTGACGGGCAGGCGCCGTGTCCCCCAGCCTGCTACGGGGATGATTGCTTTGGTGCATTGCATACTCGATGTCTCCTTGTATGATATTAGTTGCTTGAGCTAACGTATGACAAATGGGCCAATCTCCCGAACGCCAATTGATGGAGCGCGGTGTGAGCTGGCCGGTGTGGTCGATCTGCACACAGCGGATGGGTGGGTCTGGCTCAGGTGCAAAAGCGACGGCAACGGGCTTATCGTCGATTAGGTAGATTATTTGGCCAGGGTTTGCAGCGGCAGCACGGCGCAGCCACTGGGCTTTATCTTGCAAGGTAGTAATGATCACCTGCCCACCCTGCTGAGCCACCAGTGCACGCACTGCTGGGCACAGGCGAGCTTTGCAGTGTGGGGTGATGGGGTCGCCGTAGGTTAGCACCTGCACCGTGCCATAGTGGCTCAGCGCGCGCAGCATCTGTGCCACGCCGGGGTATTGGAGGTGGCCATCGGCGAGCGCCGTCTGCTCGAGCTGCTCTATAACAGATGCCGCATCCAGGCCAAGCGCTGCAAGCTGCGCTGCCAAGACATAGGTCGGCGCGGTGGGGTTCGTCTTGGGCCGGAGCATGTAGCGAGGCTGCGCCGCCAAGAATTCCTTGGCGGTCACCTGCGCCGGGTAGAGCTGGGCGAGTGCCTCCGCTATCTCGCGCAACCACTGCGTGGTGTTGATGATCGTCCGATCGAGATCAACGTAGATATGGTAATGGCTCGATGGGTATTCCATAATTATTACAGTATAGCCAGTCCTTGATATTTATGCAAAGTATATCCGCATCAGCTGGCGCGCCACAACGTCGGGGTCGTGCCGGATGAAGCTGCGCGTGCTAGCCAGTGGATCGCTAGCCTGAGCACCATCCCACACGTCTTGTGCGAGGACTGGTGCGGCGCGGTAGCGGTAGTGCTGGCGATGCATCTCGTCCATGTCGTACTCGACCATCAGCTCGCCATCGTGGGCATACTTATCCATCAGCTCTGGGCTGGGGCGCGTGTTGTTGAAGACGACATAGTCGAGGAACTGACTACCCGCTAGGCGCTCGATTTCACTCGCGAAGTCGCTCACCGAAAAGCCGTCCGTTGGGCCAGGTTTGGTGACGAGGTTGCAGACAAAGACACAGCGTGCCTTGGTGGCAGCAAGCGCCTCTTGGATCTCGCGAATGACCAAGACAGGTGCCAAGCTGCCATAGAGATTGCCGGGAGCCACGACGACCATATCGGCGGTGCGAATTGCCTCCACCGCGGCGGGGTTGGCCTGGGCTTCTGGCTCGAGCCAAATCTTGGGCCGACGCGCTAGCGCCTGCTGTGAGATGAGATATTCACCCTTGATAGGCTGACCATCCTCACCCTCTGCGCAAAGCGTCACATTGCTGAGTGTTGCGGGCACAACGCACCCATCGATATTAAGCACCTGGCTGGCTAATGCCACCGCCTCGGCAAAGCTGCCGGTCATTTTCTCAAGGGCTGTGAGGAAGAGATTACCAAAGGCATGCCCCTTAAAACTCCCCTCATCGAAGCGATAGTTAAAGAGGTCGCGCACCTTGGGGCTATTGCTCAACGCCACGAGGCACTGGCGCACATCACCAGGCGGCAAGACGCCGAGCTCATCACGCAGCTGGCCCGTCGAGCCGCCATCATCTGCCATATTGACGAGTGCCGTGACCTGCGAGGCATACTGCCTCAGACCTGTCAGGAGCGTAAAGCTCCCTGTCCCGCCGCCGATGACGACGACGCGTGCTCCACCATTGCTCTGTGCCATGTATTATTCCTCCCGATTATTATGACTACGTGAACGACTACGTGATGCGACTGCTGGTCGACGCGGTGGTGCAATCACCCCGCTAGAGCGTGCCGCTGACCCTGGTGTAGATGGTGGCATTTGGGGTGTTTGGGGTGGCGTTGGCGGCGTCGGTTTGGGTGGTACTGCTGGCGTAGAGCGCGCAGAGCGCGGCGATGATGATGTAGCTTGCGCCTGCGCGGTAGCTGGCTTAGTACTCGGCTTCTTGCGCGCTGGTACAGACGGCAATGGCTCGATAGGCCGCTCTGCCTGTTTCTTCTGCTGCTGCAATACGCGAGCAAACCACACTGCACTCGGGCGTGGTGTCCGCTTATACGTCTTGTAGTCGACCGCAAAGAGGCCAAAGCGCGGCCAAAACCCCTTATCCCACTCAAAGTTATCGGTTAGGCTCCAGTGCAAGTACCCGAGCACATCAACACCATGCACAATCGCTTGATTCATCGCCATAATTGACTGCGCCAACCAATGCTTGCGATACCGATCACCCGCG
>CALIAC010000008.1 GCA_938041555.1 uncultured Candidatus Saccharibacteria bacterium
CCTGCAGGCAGATATAGCCAAGCTCGTTCTCTGGGCCATGGCTGTGGATTTCAACATTATTGAGCAAAGTGCAGATGTCGTTTTCAGTGAGGTGAGAGCCAAGCCGCTGATTAATAAATCGACTGGTTATATCGATGGTTGCGGGCTCGTACTTCCCTGCAAAATACTCATCAAGAATCCCACCATGTTCACTCGTAAATGGCTTAATATCTATCACTGGGCTTGCCTGCTCGCCGCCTACCATACCAATCAGCCGGTTCAGCACAGCCGCATTCTGCAGGGGCGACTGGCCTTTGTTAAAGCGGGCCAGCGCATCAGTAAACACGCCGTGGCGCATGGCCATTTTGCGCACTGCGTACATATCAAAGGTGGCGCACTCCAACACAATCGTGGTGGTCGTGGCCGATACCTCAGTGCGGCTGCCACCCATGATGCCACCTAAGCCCACCGGGCCCTGCCCGTCGGCAATCACTATGTCGTCTGGCGTCAGCTCAATTGTCTTACCGCTCAGCAGTGCCAGCCTTTCGCCCTGCCGCGCCATACGCGCGCCAAGCTGCCCGCCGCGGAGTGTATCGTAATCATAAACATGGGTTGGCTGAGCCGTCATCAGCATCACGTAATTCGTCGCATCCACAATGTTATTAATCGGCTTTGCCCCCATCGCCACCAGTTGACACTGTAGCCAAAACGGGCTCGGCGTGACCTGCACGCCGCGGATCGCCACCGCCATAAAGCGTGGCACAAGCTGCGGAATATCGTTCGAAACCGCGAGCGGCACACTATCACCATCGCCAAATACCTGCTCCAGGTTATACCAGGTAGGGCTGGTAAATGGTTGGTGGAGAATGCCAGCAATCTCGCGCGCCACGCCCAGCTGGCCAAAGCAATCTGGCCGGTGGGTAAACATTTTGTTCTCGATATCAAGCACATAGTCATCCAGGCCAAACAGCGCGGCAAAGTCAGCCCCTGGTTGCAAGGCCTTACCTGATGGTAGGTCGCGCGGCGTCAGCGCTACAATCCCCTCGTGGTCCGTACCAATTGCCAGCTCATCAGCCGCGGCCAGCATACCCTGGCTAAGCACCCCACGGAGCTTGCGCGCATCGAGCGTAAAGGGCTCACCCTCGAGAATACTGGCTGGCACCGTACTTGCAGGCGGCAGCCACACGGCCCACATATCAGCCTGCACATTGGGCGCCCCGCACACCACCTGCACCAGGCCGTTTTCATCGCGTGGTACATCCGGCACCGCCATCCCATCACCAATTTTGGTCACGCTCAGGCGGTCGGCATTGGGGTGCTTCGCACACTCCACCACCCGCACCACGCGCGCACCGCGGTAACGTTCGGCCAGGTTCTCGACCTGCTCCACACTACCAAGCTGCTGATTAATACGCTGCACCAGCTCATCCACTGGTGGTAATTCAAAGTTAATAAGTTGTTTTATAACATTAAGGCTGACTTTCATACTGGGTTATAGTATACCATCTCGAGGTAAAGCTGCGCTACAAACCGTATTCTCTTTCGTCGTACACTAACACTACTCCATATAAAAGATACGAAACTATCTACCGTCTTATCTCTCAAATATCCAAATGCTCCACTGGCTGCTCCAGGCTCTGTTGCAAATTTTGCACAGCACGCTCTGGGATATACGCCGCGAGCTCATCGATCGTATCGACAACCTCCATTCGCCCCCATTGTTTGACCGTCGCTGGATTGTCGTTGGTTTGTGTGCTACGCTGCGTGCCTGTAGGCCAATAGTTCCAGTCGGCGTCATTGCGCTCATAGTACACATAACGGCCCTTTTGCGTAAGATACACTCGCTGTTCGCGAAGAGCTGCTTTGTCCTTTGCTATTGTCCTATATATCTTACGACCCATAAAAATCTTATGCTGATACACGCCATCCTTGCCAACGCGCAGCTGTACTTCATGAAAACTATCGTGTGTTGCTTGCTGCCGCTCAACTAACAAACGATAACCCGCCATCAGTGCTGCAGATAGACTCATACTAAGGCCAGGCAAAGTCCCTTCAATATAGCGTTCGTCGTTGTGCGAAAAATAGATTGTTTTATTGGCCATCATACTCCTCCTTATATGTATAGTTATACGTATATAATATCTATCTTCTGTGGTGCTGTCAAGGTTGTTCGGGAGTGTAGTGCATTACCTCTGTTATATTGACATAAAATAGCTATACTATCCAGAATATGCTACATTATCCATCTGCTTATGCTACAATTACAAAAGCATACAAGAACATAATCTGGAGGTTTATATGCATACCGGTATTCGACGAATGGGTCAGCGTAACTGTATTTATAGCGCGCTCCGCCAAGAGCTGATGACTGAAATGTTTCAGCGAACAGCAGGAAACGATGAGTCCGTCAACCACGAAGCTGATCTTAGTACACAGTACTTTGCTATGGTAGGAGATAAAGGCAAGGTAACGGCCAAGGCACACCTACTTGCATCCATCGCCGTCGAGCCACCAACCCTCATGTGGGGCTACGCGGACGAGCTTGCACAGTTTGGCAAAGCGGTCGAGCTCGCCCACAAGGTACGCGAGTATGGCTTAGAGCACAAAGAGAATGACCTCGTTAGCCCAGAAGTTGAATATACCTTCCCATCCGATATAGACCAACAGCTTGTGATCGCCAGTGTCGCGCACGATATCGGCTTTGCTGCCATCACTATCTTTGGTACGGATTATTACTACTACAGCTCACCAATTCGTGGTGGTCGCCGTGTAGTGCTTTTGCTTGAGAATATCTCTGAGCCCGTGCCACCCATTACGCTTGACTACTTCTACTCACGCTTGCCACGCTATCTGCAGCAGGTGGACGACATTGCATGGTCGCTGGAGGGCTTTGTGGAGCTGATGCCAGGCTGGAGCATCGAGATGAACGACGATGACAATGGAGTCCACCACGCCCGTGTCACCGATGATACTGGCACAAGTATCCGCGTCAGCTACCAATTCGATGAGTATGAGCGGCTCAAGCGACTTGAGTTTAATCACGACTAATACTCGCTACCAGTGCTATACCAAAAACCGCATTTGTATAGTAATGCGGTTTTATTGTGGTTTTTACATCAATATGACCTCTGTTGTCACTCTTGCTACACTGGTGTGTGCTCACTGCAAGATATATAACCAGTGTTTGCAATTGACGCAACAATCCGGCATACTGGAGAGTACTAAAGGAGGACTGACATGACAAAACTAGACTATATCAGCCTAAAGAGTTGGGTTGTTGCTGGCCTGTTGAGTGTGACAGGGCTTGTGGCAGCAACAACGTTCCTGGCACCAAGCCAAGCGGCCGCCAGTAGCGATTTGCGCTCAGCTAATATAAGCCGCAAGAACTACAACGAGGCGATGAGCAGTATCGACCAGCAGATCAAGCAAGAAGAGAGCGACAGCAGCATTCGCCCAGAGTGCCGCACTTACACGAAGACTCATGGCAAGCGTGCTGCAAAGGCCGTCCTCATGATTCACGGCATCAGCGGCTGCAGCAATGTTTACCAAAAGCTGGCAGATGAATTCTACAACCAAGGCTACAACGTCTACGTCCCACGCGTACCCAAGCATGGTTATACTAACAACAAGCGCCACGGCGAGATCTCTACCAAAGATATTGCCGACTTCATGAAGACAAGTGCACAGCAAGTGAGCGGCCTGGGTGATGAGCTTGGTATTGTTGGCCACTCTGGTGGCGGTGATATGGCGACGTGGCTTGCCCAGTATGGTAATGGCTTCTTTACGAATGTGCTACTGCTTGCCCCATTCTACGAGCCAGCAGCTAGCCAAGCCCCTAAGTGGCAGCTACCCATCTTGCGCACATTGTATGGCTATAACATTTTGCCAGATAAGTTTAGCCCAAGTGGCTTGTCATACCGCGCACTCGGCAAGTATCTCATCGTCAAAGAGAACTTCAAGAAAGACCTCGCTGCACCGGGCCTCAAGCGCGTTGCGACAGTGACGAGTGAGAATGATGACGCTGTCGATAACGGCCTAGCGGTGAGCATTCCGCAGCGCATGGCTCAGGCAAACAATGCATCGTTCCAGCACTACAACCTACCAAAGCGGCTCAACATCGGTCACAATATGGTTGGATCGACTGATGGCGGTATGGCTACCCACCACCAGGCAGTCTACACGCAGTATCTTAACCTCTATGAGGGTCGCCAAACTGCCGAAATCTAGCTGGCTCTAGCACCCATAATAAAAATACTGCAGCTCAGTCAACTGCAGTATTTTTATTATATTTTTGAGAATATGAGACTCAAATTTCTTAGCTACCTTCTCCTCTATTGTTTCTATTACAATACAATAGATTACTGATTGGTCATTCTGCTGAGAGCATCATGTGCAAAATCAGGTACTCTCTTAGCACAATCAAGGGGAGTGTGAGGAGAAAACTTCAGAAAGAATAGAGAAGTTTAGTATCGCAGACTCTACCGCTGCTCGGCAATCAGCGCACGCTTCAGCCGGCGCAAGCCACGCCAGCACCGCACGCAAAGATACCCATCAAAGAGTGCAACGAGTATTAGCCCGTAGAACTCAGGCCGCTGCAAGATAGCTGGCGTTTGCACAAGCTTATACCCAATATAAGCAAACAGCAGTACAACGATCATCATCAGCAGCCCCATACGCTGCTTGCTAATGCGCTTCACCATTGCCAGGCGAGACTCGTTATCGCTAAAGATATCATCTTCTTCAGCTTCACTGCTCGGCCTACGAAACACATGAAAGCCATTGGCCGATGAAACATATTCCCAGCCATAATCGGCATAGAGCTGCTGGTACTGCGCGTTTTCTTCGCGCCGAGTAAGACTCTGAAAGTCGATTTTGTACGTATAGTGCGCCGCTGGGCACGGCTCGAATATATAAAAGCACGGGATAATAAAGCGTTTGAGGGCATATCCTTGCCGATGTTGCTCAGCAAGAAATGCCTCCTCCTGCCCATACTCGGGCAACATGTAGTACCGACACATGATCCGTGACATTCAGTTATTTCCTTCCTTTGCTATTGTTATACAGTCGCTCGATCCGCCGCAGCTCGCAGGCTAATATCTCTTGGCCAAGTGGTGTGATGTGGTAGATTTTGCGCTTGTCCTCTTCTCGTACGAAGCGGATTATGCCATCCTTCTCCATCTTGGCGAGCGTGCCATACATTGTGCCAGGGCTAATCTGCACCTGGCCATCCGTCATCTGCTTGACGCGCTGACCAATCGTATAGCCATGCATCTCCGCCTGCAAACAAAATAGGATGTAGAACCCTGTCTCGGTCATCGGTGAGTAGATACGTCGTAGTTTTGCTTGGATCATGTGCGCTTTCTCAGATATATTATACCTCGTCTAGCCTCGGGTTGCGAGCACAAGAAGTATCGTCGCGAGGCTATTCTGCAGGAGGTGTACACCCATTGAGGCGTAGAGGCTCTTCTTTTGTTCATAGGCTCGGCACAAGAAGAATGCTAGTGGCAGATAGCTCATAATCGCTAGACCATTTTTGACTTCCCCTGTAAGCATATAGGGTGCTACGTGTACAAGTGCAAAGAGTACCATTGATGCTGCATAAGCAAGAACACGAGATTTTTGCAATAAGCGAGCAAAGATAACGCCACGAAAGACAACTTCCTCAACGATCGGCCCAAATACCACCGCCATAAATACCGCATACCATAGCGCTCCACCAAAGAGGCCAACAAGCGCCGTTTGGTTTTGGTTAGTCACCTGCAGCGCAGCAAGCAGGAGTGCTACCGGCATCGTTGCAAGATATGCAAAGAGAAAATACTTGACGACAAACCAGCTATTCTTGCCCAGTGCCTGCCGTGCAGTGCGCCATGCAGCAGCAAGTTCAGCTCGTTTCTTCATTACAATATAGCCAAGCAGGAGCACACTTGCTACAGCATTGATAATGAGCCCAAGCACGCTCGTCGATGATAT
The DNA here is from genome assembly GCA_938041555.1 of uncultured Candidatus Saccharibacteria bacterium. GTDB lineage: Bacteria > Patescibacteriota > Saccharimonadia > Saccharimonadales > Saccharimonadaceae > Saccharimonas. The sequence continues at coordinate 5,950 of CALIAC010000008.1, forward strand.
AGCAGCAAATCGCTCTAGTACATACGACAATGCTGTCATACCTACCATGTAGCCAGCAAAGTATGCCAGCAGAATTTTTACGTCATCCCGTCGTTTCGTTGTTTTATCCATTAACTATCCTTTCTCGATTGATACATCGAAGTCATATGTATCGTAGTGCGATATATCGTATAGTCTTATTGTATACCGTAGCTCGATATAATGTCAATAGTATGTTCTTTTATATGACGGAATAGTCTTGATATGCAAAAAACCAGCAGTGTGTTCTACTGGTTTTTGCAACTTACTTATCGGCTACGCTCGTTATTCCTACAGATGCTTCATGCGCCACCGCTCAATCGCTTGCGACCAGCTCAGCATAAACATGAGATTGCCAATCAGCAGTAAGCCAACGACAGGTGTTAGTATCAGCGACATGCCAATCACCTGTGGCACAACAACAAAGCTATAGGCTATGCAGAGACCATTACCAAGGAGTGTGATAAGCGCCGTGACGCTACCAGGCGTCCAGCTTCGATACTTCGCTGCATCAACGAGATGCCCAACCAAGTGCAGCATATTTGCAAGAATAACTGCACATACCAGCGCAAGTGAGTGCAGGGCGATTGCACCGCCAAGCAGAGCCAGTGCAACGATCGACTCTTCGAGAATAATAATGGCGACTGTCTCTGTTGACGGGTATGCTGTGCGATTCGATATAATCATCTGCCCAGCAAATGCCGGGTCATGCTCATGACGCCGAATCCAGGGCACAAACCGAGCAATCTCCTCCAGCTCATGAATAATAAATAAGCCAAAACCAGCAAAGGCTACTAGCGCCTCCATCATTACTTCCCTTCGTACACAGCAAGGTAAGTCTGGAAAACCTCCTCGCTATGAGCGCTCACCCCCGGCGAAGCGCGCCGTGTCATGTCGTGGCCAATATTCATGCTGGCAGGGAATTTTTTGTATTGGAAGGAAGCATTGTTGTTGGTTGCCATTTTTTGTGGGATGTCGTGCGCGAGGTCTGGGTCGATATCGTGATCCCCTTCACTCACAACCACACCAACATGCTTGAGACCTGGTGCAGCGAGGTTGGCTTTGTAGTTTTCTTTGAGTGTGACGTACTTTGCTAGGGTGCGATACGACAGGCCATTCACCTCATCATTACCACTGTAGCGGTCTGGTAGGATATTATTGCCGTAGAGGTTGCGCATGAGTGGGATCTGCCACTTGGGAGCCTGGCTAGCCGATGGTTCATAAAATGGCGCAATAAGGAGCACCCGCGAGAAGAGTCCATTACCATACTGCGCAAGCCACGTTGCCATATTGCCGCCGCCAGAGTGGCCCGCCACCCCAACTTCCTCACCAAGGCCGCTGACCTGGCGAGCGCTCGTGGTCATATAGTTGACCATATCGCTGAAGGAAATCTGACCATGGCGCTTCTTGTCAGTATAGCCATGCTGTGGTACGCGCGGCGCATAGACGTTGTAGCCCTGCTCGTAGAATACATTGGCAATATCGGCCATATCACTGGTGCAGCCACTGATGCCGTGGATAAGCAAGATAGCTTTAGCTGTTTTCTTGCCATGTGTCTTGGCAAACGAGCGGCATTCATTGCGCAGGCCAGCCTCTGCTGTATCGTGGGTAATTTGCTGGTTGATAGCTGCCATCGAGCTATCATAATCCAATCGTTTGATGTCTGCTGTGCGTAGTTCCGCCTTCTGGGCGGGCCACAAGAAGGCAGCTGCAATGGCAATCGCACCAACAGCAACGATGCCACCGATGAGCGTAGCAATTACTTTTATAATTCCAGCTTGGGGTGAGGAAGAATCTTTCATACGCTATAGTATGGCGAATAGTTGCCAATATAGCAAGACCACTCTACTAAGGAGAGTGGTCTTGGTTTCAATCTGATGCCTGTTGCTTACGATTCTGCTTTGCGGCCTGCCACTAGTAGGTAGAGGTTACCACCAAGTGCAGCACCGATCAAGGTACCAGCAATCACCTCAAGGCTCAGGCGGCTATAGCCAGTCTCGCCACGGCTTGCTTGTGCGCCAGTAAAGCTACTGTCTGGTGCCTCTGTTGCAGCGATAGCCACTGCTGGGTTGAGTGTTGCACTCTTTGCACGCAGTTCGTGCGGCAACTGCTTAATGTCTTGGACTGACGATGTATCCACCGAAGCCTGCACCTGCGTCAGCAAACCACCGGCCACTATAGCAGCAACGGCCAAGGATAGGCCAATCCCCACTGCCTGGCCTGTTTGCTTGAGCTCGGCCACGCGCGACACGGCAGCCGCAATACCAAACATCAGCACTGCTGCACCGACGAGCTCAACACCAAAGACCGCCCAGCTAAAGGTAGTAAAATGCTCGAAGCTGAGTTTGAAAGCGCTCCCGCTTAAACCATTCAGCACAACGACAGCCAGCGCGCCACCAAGCAGCTGAGCAATCCAGTAGAATGGCACCAGCGCTGTCTTGAGCTTGCGCATCGTCCAGAGGCCAAAGGTGACCGCTGGGTTGATATGCGCGCCTGATACTGCACCCACCGCCACAGCAATCACAAGCAGTGTGAGGCCAAGGTAGAGTGGTGCAAATTGAGTTGCCGCACCAATCGCGGCAATGGTGAGCATGAATGTACCAAGCAGCTCAGCAAAAATAATGTTGAGCAAGTTGCTCGGCAGAGCTGGCTCGTGTCGCTTACGGACAACAGTCTTGGTGGCTGATGTGGTCGATGCAGCCTTTACGGTTGGTGCAGCCTGGGGCTGGGAGGCCGAGTCTTTCGCGGCCGATTTTTTGGTCGAAACGGCTTTTTTGGTAGCCATACGTCCCTCCTTCACTAGTTGATACTACGCCTTTAGTATATCACATCACTCTATTCATCGGCGATATCAGATGTCGATTGTGCCAAATAATGCTATACTAAAGACATGGGACAATATATGAAACAAGACCAAACACGCAGTGAGCTGCAAGAGCGTATTGCGGCCGATCTCCGCGCCAAAGCAGCTGCCAGCAGTCACACTGGTGATGGCACCGCACCAGCAAGCGGTGATACGGGCGTCGAGCAATCCGAATATCTCAAAGGTACCAAGCAAACAACCACACTAGCTGGGGTGTGGCTGGTCGTTGGCTTTCTTGCACTGCTTACCTTTGGCTTTTTTGTTGCGCTAACCATCAATGGACAACAATAACGGAGTGGCAGTATGACAGACCTTGACGCTATCCAGCAAAAGCTACTCCTAGCCGTGAGCCAATCGACCACCCCGCGCGAAGTACTGCGCCACGAGGAATTGCGCGCACTGTATGGACATATCACATCACTCCCCCCAGCGGAGCGTGGGCCATTTGGCAAGCGTGTTAATGAGCTCAAGCAAGCTGTGCAAACCGCCATCGAGCGCCGTCTTGAGGAACTTGAGACGGTTGAGCGCACACCGATCGACGTCACTGCACCGATGGATATCAACACTGCTATTCCAGCATTACTACCAACAAACCAAGGGTCAATCCATCCCCTCATGCAAGAGATCGAGCGGATTGCTGATATCTTCTACCGCATGGGGTTTGTGGTGGAGGAGTCGCGCGAGATCGATGATCAGTTCCATATGTTCGAGAGCCTCAACTTCCCCAAAGGCCACCCCGCCCGCGATGATTACGACACCTTCATGACCGTCGAGACAGACGCGCAGGGCGATCGCCTGATCGCGCCAGCTCACACCAGCACCATGCAAAATCGCGTCCTGACCACCTATCGCCACAATTTGGATGCGGGTGAAGCAATCGCCGCCATTGTACCCGACCGTGTCTTTCGTAATGAAGACCTGGATGCTCGGCACGAGCACACCTTCTACCAAGTGGAAGGCGTCTATGTGGCTAAGGGAGTCAACGTCGGTAACTTGATTGCCACCTTGCAGGAATTTTTGCAAAGCTACTACGGCAAGCAGCTTGATGTGCGGGTTAATCCCTTCTACTTTCCCTTCACCGAACCAAGCTTTGAGTTTGCCCTGAGCTGCCCCTTCTGCGAAGGCAAAGACCCAGGCTGCAAGGTGTGTAGTGGCGAAGGCTGGGTGGAGCTGATTGGCTGCGGCTTAATCCACCCCAACGTGCTACGGGCAGCCAACATCGACCCCGACACCTACACCGGCTTTGCCTTTGGCTGCGGCATCGACCGCCTAGTGATGATGAAATACGGCATCGAGGACGTGCGGCATTTCGAGAGCGGAAAGTTGGACTTTTTGCGGCAGTTTTAGCCTCATCTATTCGTTTTATAATCAAGGTTCACTTTATGCATCATGATAATGAGCTTTTTGCCGTCGCCCAGACACTTCTCGAGCAGCGACACACACCACCAGTTCACACTGTGGCAGCTGCTTTGCGTTGCAAATCTGGCGAGGTGATCTCTGCAGTCAACATCGACCATTTTCTTGGCTTCGTCTGCGCCGAGACAGCTGCACTGGCAATCGCTATTAATCGAGGTATTTACGATTTCGATTCGGTCGTCGCAGTGCGTAAAAATGATGACACAGGTAAGATCGAAATTGTCGACATGTGTGGCAAGTGCCGTCAGATCTTTCACGATTATGCACCAGGTATTACTGTCTTGACTACGATCGGCCCGCAGGCAATCGAGCATATCCTCCCTCATGCTTATATTCACCAGCGTACAAAAATTCAACGAGCTATTAAGCAATAATACGCCCATCACCGAGGCTTGGACAAACAGCGAAGATTCGATCGATGGTTATTACATTGATACCCGCAAAAAAATACATTCAAGAGATAGACCTTTCTTATAGAAAATACAAGGCATTTGCCCTGTATTTTCTATGGAGTACGCTAATCTATCGATTAATCGTCAACGGCCAACTCAGCTCGACACTCTTCAGCTTTTTCAGGCTGTTGAGTGGTGTAAGATCCTTCACCTCGGTGTTTTTGAGAGAAACAAAGGTGAGATTCTTTGCATGTTGAATACCTTCGAGGTTCTTTATTTTCTCCCACGACTCTGCACCATCGCGCGCGCTGAGGTCAAGCGTGGTTAGCTTCTCGAGATCTGAGGCAAGCATGGGCTGGGCATCGCCACGCTTTGTGTGGGTCACTTGGGCGATGGCTTGGTTGAGCTTGTTGCGGAGGCGCCAATCGGACACATGCACCACCGCGTCCTGTGGCTTATCAGCAGTAGTCTTTTCTTGGTAGACCCGCACATAGTCGACCTGCATATCTTTCGCAACTTCGTAATCCTTAGGGCTAGCCTTCTTGTATGGCTCATTGAGGCCGCCGATCTGGTGATTCAAGCGAATGAAGAGTTTATTAGCTGCCTTGGCAAAGGGCCAGTTTGCATCATCTGGTGTTACGCGGTGTACCATGCGCCCATCATAGTAGAATTCGATCGTTCCATCCTTCTTGTTCAAGACGCCGTAGGTATGGAAGGCAGTTTGTGTATTGCCAACAATATTCCGATCGAGAACGTGCTGGTGCTGATGCGAACGCTCTTTATTACCCTGGCGTGGCTGCGTATGGACATTGGCTTGCAGCCAGCCCGAGTCATAGCCCCGCGACTCGAACACATCGAGCTCACCACTGGTTGGCCAGTTGAATGTTGTGCTTGTGAGCCAAAATGATGCCCAGGTTGCTCGAGCACCGCTGTTCTTGTTACCCTCTGGCAGCTTGATAGACGCCTCATAGTAGGTGCCGGGGCCCCAGGCGTGGGCGACACTTTTGTCTTTCCAGTCGCTGAGGTAGTGCGAGTTGACCATCCCTGTCGAGAAGGCAGCATGACCAGCCTGGCATGGTTTAGCATTTTTATCATACTGCGCGAGGAGATGGAGTTTGCCATCGTACTGGCGCACCATGTCTGTCTGGAAGCGCCCTTCCATACCCGACGCAAGGTCAAAGCAACCGGTCGGTACAGCCCATTTGGTTGTGTCGAGTTTATTACCATCAAATTCATCACCCCACACTTTTTTATAATGCGCCTGTACATCACGCGGCAGATGATCGACTGCCGATGCTGGCTGCACCATAGCAAAGCTCGTACCCATCACAGCGCATGCCATAGTGAGCCCAAGCGCCAAGCTGGCTTTTGCTTGTTTTGTTGCTCGTGTTGCCAACATATCCCCTCCTTGTGTTCGTTAGCTGTTCTTATTTAATCACAGCTTGTCTGCTTTGCCAAACACAAGACAATAACTTTATCCATATTTTTTGCAAGCGAGATAGTCTATTTTTATTATGTATACCGATTTTCCAGGGGTTATTTTTTGCTCAATGCAATGTTATATAGTAAAATCATTATTTTCAAAAATATGTTGTGGTTTTTGCTACGATTATTGCTACCTCTGTTTGACAAATCTCACACGAAGATTTACAATAGCGACACTATATGAAGGTCGTGAGAAAAAAATCATACCCGGAACTATTCGAACAAGTACTTTCAGGCGAAAAAACGTTTGATATGCGTATCGCCGATATTACGATTGAGCCGGGTGATATTCTCGAGCAGATAGAGGTCACCCATGACGGTGTGCCGACCGGTCGGACTGTTCGTCATACTGTTGGTACTGTGTTACGAACTAAGGAGATCGATTTCTGGCCACCAGAAGAGATTGACCGCTACGGATATCAAGTAATTTCACTTCGAAGTCAGCCTTCACATCGCCACAGATCTAACTCTAACTCATGAGATGTGTCTAGGGCTCTATGTTGTCACCCCGTACCGTGCTTGTGTTGAGTTAAAGCTCCTCAGATCGATCTAGCAGCTATTCATCCCCACGCTGAGGCCGCTCAAGCAGCTGTGGCTCGCTTTGGCGTTCACCGCCAGCGATACGCACGACATCTTTATCCATCTTGCCTAGTTCGCGATAGGTTGTGTTGTAGTGGCCAACCGTTGTAGCGAGACTCTTGCCCATTTTGCCCAGCAATTCATCAAACTTCTTGATATGCGTCGCAAGCTGGCCAACCCGTAGCTGAATATCCTTGGCCTGCTCTTCGATCTGGAGGCTACGCAGCCCCTGCAGCACTGTCTGCAAATATGCCAAGAAACTGGTTGGGCTAACGATAATCACCCGTCGATCGCGAAAGGCATACTCAATAAGATCGCGGCTTGAGCCACCTTGCCCTACATTGTTGATAAGCAGATCGTAATACAGCGACTCACTGGGGATAAACATAAAGGCAAAGTCCATCGTGTCCTCATTTGGGCGAATATATTTGCTCGTTTCATCGATGCGCTGCTTAAGGTCGAGCTTAACGCGGCTCAGCAGCTGCTGGCGCTCGTCTTTGCTCGTGGCATTGATCATCCGGTTGTAGTTCTCAAGGCTAAACTTGCTATCGATCGGTAGCACCCGCCCTTTATCAAGAAAGATCACCGCATCGACCGCTTCGCCATCGGCAAAGCGATATTGCATCTGATACTGGGCTGGTGGCAACACGTTCTCAAGCACACTCTGCAGATAGTACTCACCAAAGACACCGCGCTGCTTGGGATTTTGCAGAACGTTTTGCAGTGTCTTAAGCTCATCTGCGACATCGACGACGCGTCGATTAGTCTCATCTAGCTTGGTGAGGCGCTGCGTCACATCGGCTACTAGCTTGGCACTCTCGGAGAGCTGCTTCTGGACTGACGTTTGCATAGCAGCGCCCGAGCGCTCGAGCTTATCCCCAACCGACTGCTGCATAGCGGATATTGTACGCGATAGCTCCGTCACGTCGCTCTTGAGAAGCGTCACCGACTGCTGATCTTTGAGCTCATTAAGCTTCGCCAGCAGCAGACTCAGCACTACACCGCAGCCAACGAGGACAACAATAAGAATAATTCCAAGCACAAGAGAAAGTTCCATATCTCTAGTATAGCACTTCCTAGGGAGCAGCTACTCATGTTGTTTTATTGAGCGTGGTGTGTCAGCTGATCTCGTGGATGTGTCTTTTTAGCGCACAAGGAAATATTGCTATTTTCGAGAATTTTGACACTTATACCGCACAAAAGAAGTGCGCGTATGATGCTTGTACAATCTAAGCCGCTCTCGCCATGTTGTTCGGTTCACGTGTAAAAACCAGTGTCGTAATAGGTTTCAGCTTTAGCACTAGAAGACTAATATTATCAAAAGGAATTGACCTTTATCGTGTTTCGTCAAAGGAAGCGACCTGAGAATTGGCAGGACTTGAAATCTAGACAAGGAAGCTGCGCAAAAGAAGGAGAGAATGGAAATTACTTCATTTGAGCATGACAAATAATCACCAAGGAAACCATTGTGGAGTTTAGAGCTATCTACAGTGTCGCAAGATATATCAATACAATGATCGCCACCATTGCACCAAGTGTGACTGCTAGGTTGCGCAGGCGCGAGATCCACGAAAATACGCCAATGCTCAGTGCCATCAAAATCGTAATAACCGGCACCACGACATACCATGACGATGCTGCCAGCCACGTAAGCACTGGCCAGAGACCGACTGCCGTCGCAAGCATAACAAGAGCAGGACGATACACCCGGCGCTGCACCAAAAATATAAGTCCGAGGATCACTGCCACAACCGTTGCGCTCAAAACCGTATAGAACGTAGGCGTGCCACAGCTTGCTGGATTAGCACTACCAAGGCCACACACCGCACCAAACACCCCGAGGTTGGCAACGAGCAGCAACACTGCACTCGTCACCAGGCCAGTAATGGCCGCACCTATCATAATTTGCCCCATATCGGGCCACGATAAGTTCACAAAATGCTCGGTGTCTTCGGATGTATCGAGCACACCACCCTGAGCAAAGGGGTTGTCGATTGCTCGGCTGTGGTCAAGCCCATCGTCAAGCACCGTCTTGGTAATGGTCGCCGTTTTGGCAGTTTTTGCTTTTTTAGCTTGGCGCGCCGCTTCCGCCACTTCATCTGGGTCGGCGGTGCGTGCGTATATCTGTTCGTCCATATTATCTAGCTCCAATTCCTTACTGGGAGCTATTATATTATGTTTTTGCCGATTTTGCTAGTCTGCGCCAGAATTTTTTGTGATGTGGCACGTACCATACAGCACCCAGCAGTGCAACGGCCACCCCACCAGCGACATCGAGCGGTGTATGTACCAGTGCCGCCACGCGGCCAAGGCACACCAGTACTGTCATAACGAACAGCGCGAGGGAGAGCAACCGCCGGCGCGTCACATACCATACCGCTAGGGTAAGAAACATCGCAAAGAGTGCATGATCGGACGGAAAGCCGGGATTATTGAGATAGAGCGCACCTGGGTCGGTGCCGAGTTTTTCAAATGGCCGGAGCGTCTCGGGTTGCCAGAGCGCACCAATAACTTTCGCACACCAATAGGACGTCAGGCCAGCCATAAATACGCGTGCGTAACGTTGGTAGCGTTGGGCTTGAGGTGCACGAAAAAATAGTGCAAAAAGAGCTACAGCGACAATCGGGATCATAAGCCCATCAGCAACCAAGCGAACAATGGCATTCATACCCCTATTATACCACTGCTCGGGGGTTTTGTGTGATGGATTTAACCCACATCTGAGATCACTTTTGTATCTGTCGAGCAGGCTGCTGATTTGCTTTCGGGACATCAAGCAACTTCCCAACCGCATTGATGATCTGCTGGATGACTGTTGGCTTGGTCGATTGTTCCATCTTCGGACGTGCTGGTGGAGCTTTGATAACGTTAGCTGGTGGCATGTTGATCGTATGAGCTGGGGGTCTTTGTACTTCAGGAGGTCGCTGTGCTTTTGGCTTGGTCTGTTCTTTCTTCTTGACATTGGCAATCACAACATTGATACGGTCGTCGTCAAGGACTTTTTTGTATGACACTTCTGCGCTGTCGCCACCAGTGTATTCTCCACCAGCTTGCTGAGCAATTTGGTTCGGATTGCAGGCTTCGGGGTTCTTGACACTGCAGATGCGGGCAAGTGGGCATGCATTACAGGCCGCTTGGCCGATCCGCTCCTGCGCAATCCGCCGCGCATTTTCTTGCCAGGCTGCAATTTCCTCCGGCGAGCGCTTGGTTGGTGCTTTGGTAAGCTGCTCACTCATTCGAAAAACACCTCTGTTGCAATACATTTACTCGCAATACCGCGCGCAGTGAGCCCCTGCCACATTGCTCGCGTAAATGCAACTGAACCACACACCAGATAGTGTGCCGCTGGGTTGATGCACGTATCGAGGTCAATTCGCCCCTGGTGTATCTTAGGCGAGACTGTTGCTTGGCGTGTCACGAAGTGGTGAAGCGACAGTTGTGGGTAGCGCACCTCATATGCAGCAAGGTCAGCCGCAAAGACGATATCGTCGATGGTCCGATTGCTATACATGAGCTGAATATTCCGATGCGGATCACGCGCGCATTCGCTCTTGATAATGCTCCACACCGGACTAATACCGACTCCAGCCGCAATCCCCACGAGCGGGCGATCTGTCAGTGGATTAAAGTATCCATACGCCGCCGAAAACATTAGTTGGTCACCTACCTGCCGGCTGCATAGGTAGTGAGAATACTCACCGCCAATATCCTTCACGGTAATACTCAGATATGTTTCGCCAGGCCAACTCGATAGGCTATATGCCTTGCCCTCAGGCGTGCGCGACTCTGGCTTGATAACGGTAATGTATTGTCCGGCTGTATAGCGAAATGCTGTGTCGCCTTTGGCATCAAACACCAGCGTTGCTACATCGTGTGTGTGCTGAATCACTTGCTGGATTGTCCCTGTATAGTACTGCATCAGTGCACCACGCATTCTGTTACATAGCGCTGCATAATGTGCTGAGCTTGGGCCATCTCCTCGTCGGTAAAACTCGTTTCATCACAAAAGCGGCTACTCACCAGCGTATCGCTTGCAATAAAATGCTGCAGGGCAAAGCGCTGTGCGCCGTGCACCATCTGCCCGACCGCATCGAAGTCTGCTGGCTCAAGCTGCCCCCGCACAATCGTTGTGCGAAACTCGTGATCGACCCGGCTTCGGATGAGGTCGATACTTTCCATAATCGCATCAGTGTCAATTGGCCGCGCGGCAATTTCTACGTACTTCTCCAGTGGTCCCTTAATATCCATTGCCACGAAGTCGAGCAGTTGCTCATCCAGCATCTGGCGCAGCATTGCTGGGTGGGTCCCATTGGTATCGAGCTTGACGAGGAAACCGAGCTGCTTGATAGCCCGAATGAAGTCAGGCAAATCCTCACTCATCGTTGGTTCACCACCACTGATCGCGACGCCATCAAGCAAGCCAACCCGCCGCGCAAGAAAATCAAGAATCTCCGCCTCAGGGATACAGCCAATATACTGCTCAGGTAAGACGAGTTCTGGATTATGGCAGTAACCGCAGCGCATATTGCAGCCAATCAAGAAGACTGCCGCACAGGTGTGGCCTGGGTAGTCGACTGTGCTAAACTTTTGGATACCACCGATCTGAACCATCACCATCCTCCCTTCTTCCTATTATTTAAGCATCGATTGTATCAGCTGCTTTGTCGTAGTGGTAGCGCAGCGCAAACTCTGCTTGCTTGCCCTTATTCCACTGCTGCACCGGCCGCAAATAGCCCACTACCCGCGAATATATCTCACACGGCTCCTGGCACTGTGGGCACGCCTCATGTTCCCCACGCAGATAGCCATGATTCTTGCAAACACTAAAGCTCGGACTGATCGTAAAGTATGGCAAACGATAATTGTGACAGATTGTTCGCACGAGCCCTTTGAGTGTTGTAGGGTCATCCATTCGCTCACCAAGGAAGAAGTGAATGACAGTGCCACCAGTATATTTGGTCTGTAATTCGTCTTGGAGATCAAGTAGCTCGAAGAGATCGTCGGTGTAATTGACCGGCAGGTGTGTGCTGTTGGTGTAGAACGGCGCTGGCACCGCCTTGCCGATACCGTTGGCAAAATGCGCTACTTCTGGGTAGTCGCGCTGGTCGATCTGCGCCAGGCGGTAGGTCGTGCCCTCGGCTGGTGTTGCCTCAAGATTATAATTATTGCCAGTTTCTTCTTGGAATTTCACGAGCGTCTCGCGCATCAGATCGAGCGTCCGCTCAGCAAATTCCCGCCCCGCAGCCTGACCGATGTCTGCGCCAAGGAGATTAAGCGCTGCCTCATTCATGCCAATCAGGCCAATCGTCGAGAAATGATTCTTCCAGTATTCACCAAAGCGCCGCTTGATATCGCGTAGATAAAACTTGGTATAGGGGTAGAGGTTGGCATCGGTCAAGCGCTCGAGTGTTTTGCGCTTAACTTCGAGACTATCACGCGCGTGCTCCATAAGGTGGACGAGACCAGCCCGAAACGCTGCTTCGTCACTCGACTTCAGTGCCAAGCGAGGCAAGTTAATCGTCACCACACCAACCGACCCCGTCATTGGGTTACTCCCAAATAGCCCACCACCACGATACTCCAGTTGACGATTATCAATCCTCAGGCGGCAGCACATACTACGCGCGTCTTCTGGGCTCATATCACTATTCACAAAATTACTAAAGTATGGAATGCCGTATTTTGCACTGGCTTCCCACAGGTTGTCAATCACAGGATTATCCCAGTCGAAATCAGCCGTGATATTATACGTCGGAATCGGAAAAGTAAAGACCCGTCCATTAGCATCACCCTCCGTCATCACCTCAAGCAGTGCCCGATTAAAGGTATTCATCTCATCCTGGTAGTCGCCGTAGTTGGTCTCTTGCATCTCTCCGCCAATGATTACAGGTGTGCCTGCCATATGCTTAGGACATTCGAGGTCAAGCGTGATGTTCGTAAATGGTGTCTGGAAGCCAACACGCGTCGGCACATTAACATTAAAGACAAATTCTTGAATAGCCTGTTTTACTTCTTTATAGCTCAATTTGTCGGCACGAATAA
>CALIAC010000009.1 GCA_938041555.1 uncultured Candidatus Saccharibacteria bacterium
CCCTCTCAAAGCCGTCATCATTATCATCGGCTGCTTCGTCTTCTGGCAATACGGCATCGTCTACGGCCTGCTTGGCATGCGGCCAGAGCATCACATTACGAATATCTTTCGGCAACGGGTGAAGCCAGTTGTGACCGATAATGCGACGATTGTCTACGACACTGGCTATGTTCGACAGCTATCGATTCAGAAGGATTACGATGGAGCAGTAGTGGGGCGAATTAATAATGCGCAGAAACGGAAGGAGATAACGTCGCAGATAATACATAAAAACTGTTCTGAACAAGGAAACTGTACGCCATGGAGCCCTTTCTCCGCCATAAATAAAAACGTCCCTGACGGCACCAAAGAAGCCTTCAAAGGGGATATCATGAGTACCGCCTTCTTGTATGGCCCTGGCTGGCCAATTCATTTGCCGACACCGGCTCGCTTCGAGGCTTCGCCCTTGATCGACCAAGCAATCTCTGCGCCGCGTGCACAGTGCATGTTTAATGGCTGGACAGATTACTTTTGTCTTGATGTAGAAGGTGGGGCTTTTGTGTATCGATATCGGTACTGAGAACGGGTGTCCAGTTTGTTGGATTGAATATTGCCCAGGTGTAATTAATATTAATCACCTTACCCAAACATCATCAGCTGCGCCACCAGCCCATCGCGGGTGATGCTGCTGGCGTGGGTGCCAATACAGACCAGCTTGGGCGCTTCGCCAGGCTGGCCAGTGGTGATCTGGATTTGCTCGGGCGTAGCCTCGATGTGCCGGCGCGTGCCATGCTCATCAATAAAGCCCCCCCTTGAGCCGGCGCAGCCTATACGTCGCAAAGAGCTCGAGCCACAGCGCCTCAAAGGCTGCCTCAGTAGCAGTGAGCTGCGACATATCAATGACGCTGTAGGTCGGGTTGTCTGGCACGGCAAGTTCACCATCATAAGTGTCGAAGAAGGTGAGCAGGCTTGATGGCGTTGTGATCTTACTGAGGTCAAAACGCCCATGCGGCGCAGATAGCACCCGCGTGTAGGGTAGGGCGCGGCGCTTGGCATCATAGGTGGCGCGGTCGTCGCCATGCAGGAGATCTTCTTTGGTGATGAGAATCGTGTCGGCGGCTTGCAGCTCCACCTCGTGGGCTGGCTCAATACCATGCAATATCTCGTGCGCGGTGATGACGTAATAGCTCTGCAGCAGCTCGTATTTGTCGAAAATCCGGGCATTGATGAGCTTTTCTACCAAGTTCATCGTCCGTGCTACCCCTGTTGCCTCGATAAAAACCGGGGCAGGGGACGACTGGCAAAAGTCCAGCAGCATGCGCGTCAAGGCATGCTTAGACGAGCAGCACACACAATCGCCCGCTAGCGTCGTCACAAGCTCCGCCAGGCCTTCTAGCCGGTAGCCATCGACATTCTCATTGGCATATTCATTCTCAATCACGCGCGAGCCAGCAAACTCCGGCTGGCGCAAAAGATACTCCAGTACGCTCGTCTTGCCCGTCCCAAGCGAGCCATTGATGAGGTAGAGCGACACCAGGCCAGGCTGGGTGCGCTGCTCATCGAAGGCAGCATTAAGGCTAAATTCAAGATCGTTATCGCGCTGGGCCATGGGTTTAGTATAGCATGATAGGGTATGACCGCTCGCTCTAACAGAGGATCTTATGGCCTTATACTAAGGAGTGAGACTGCTGGGTACGGTGCTATAGCTGAACAAGAAAATATATGGAGGCCAGCCATACAGCAGGCGAATGATCGCTGTTATAGTTCTGGCCGGAACATTTTCGGTTCAGCTATAGCACCAGCAATGGTGCTAATGCCTTTATAATCACAGCCTTGCACTACAGCCACGACAAGACCTCATCCATGCTATACTAATACGTATGAAATTAATCCTGGCCCAAGGCAACCCCGGCAGCGAGTACGCCCGCACGCGGCACAATATTGGTTGGCAGTGCCTGGATGCGCTGGCCTGCGCGTACGGCGCCCAGTTTGCCACCAAGCCCAAGCTGCACGCCGCCACCGCCAGTGCTACCATTGCTGGCCAGCCGGTGCTACTGGCTAAGCCAACCACCTTTTACAACGAGACCGGCCGGGCGGCTCGGGCAATTATGGATTTTTATAAAGTATCGCTTAGTGACGTGCTTGTTATCCATGACGAGCTAGCGCTGGCATTTGGCATCATTCGTGTGCGCCACAGTGGTAGTGATGCGGGTAATAACGGTATTAAATCGCTCAATGCTCACCTAGGCCAGGGCTACGCGCGGCTGCGGATTGGTATCCACAACCCACTGCGGCAGCGCATGGGCGATGCGGCCTTTGTGCTCAAGCCCTTGAGCCAGGCAGAGCAAGAGGCACTTGGTACGGCCATCATCCCAGCCACGACCGCCCTGGTAGAGCAGTTTGTAGCCGGCACACTGGCCGATACCAGCCAGCGCGTCTACACCACGCCGGTATAGGCACCGATGGCCGCCCCCGCCACGATATTCATGGCCTGCGGGCCATCCGTTTGCTGGGCTGCCGGCATTGCCCGGGCGAGCACCCCGGCCAGCGTACCACCCACGGTGTAGGGGTTGCAATCGAGCGTGACCGCCTGGGTGTGGATGCCATGGCCTGGCGTATACAGCGGCACCTCCACCGGGGCAACTGGCACCAGCTGCTGCACCACCCAGTCCTGGCCGCGGCTGCCTGCCAGCAGGGCGTACCACTGGCTTGCCGTGCACTGGTGGCCAAACACCAGCCCCTGGCCAAAGCCATCGTCGCAGCGTTTTGCAATATAGTCCTGCCGGCGGTGGGCGTGCTGCCAATCCAGCTGCTGGGCTGCTGTCAGGCTATAGGTCGGTGGCATGATGCGCCGCAGGGCCGCCACATCCACCCCCATAGCGGTGAGCGCCGCCTGCACCGTATCGTCCCAGGCTAGGGCAAAGAGCTCCTTCGAGCGCAGCAGCCAGGCCCGCAGGTCGTTCTGCTGCACCACAGCGGGGCTATAGCGGATGGCCTGGTAGTCGGCAATATCGACATCATAATTCGCCAGGTACACGGTATTGCGCCACAGCACATCAAAACTATGGCCGCGCACCGTCATGCGCCCAGACTGGTAGCCAAACTCCGGCGGCTGCGCCAGCACAAAGCGCAGCTCTACGCCGCGCTCCCGGGCGGCTTGGGTAATACCGGCGGTGGCGGCGGGTAGATCCACAAACTTTGCTGGGTAGCCACGCTCCATACTCACAGCCACCGTCAGGCTTAGTTTACCCGGGGCAGCGTCCATAAACCAGCTGGCCAGCGCTGCGTAGAGTGATGGCGAATCAGCCACGCCCGGTGTGTTCGGTGCGCCAGATGCAGGGGCGGCCTGAATAGCCGGTACGTACGCGGCGGTCATAGCGAGCGCCTGGCGGGCGCGCTCATAAAAGCTAATTGCCAAGGGGGCGGATTGGTTCACCTCAATAAACTGCGGCCCAGGGCTGTGGGGTGCACCGGGCAAAAAGCCATCAATCCGGCGAAAGCGGCGGCGCATGGTGCGTAGGCTCACCGGCGGCGCGTGGTCGACCAAATATTTACCCTGGGCACTGAGCGACTGGTACAGCCGGTCGTACACCACCTGCCCTGGCAGAAAGCTGGGGTGGGACTCAATCGCCACTAAGGCATCCTGCAGCGTATAGACAGCCTGGGCGAGCTGGGTGGCGGCTGGTGGCGTCAGGGGTAGGGGAGCCAGCAGCACACTGGCCTGCTTACCGGCAATTGTAATTGGTGGGATGCTGGCCAGCTGCTGGGTGAGCTCACGCTGCTGGGGCGGCGCCAGGGCCTGCAGGGCGCTCGTCCACTGCGCCAGGGCCGCTATATCCACGGCTGGTTACTCCATAAGTCAAGCACGGTGCCGCAGCCTCGCGCCAGGGCTTGGGTATAGATATGCGCCGCCAGGCTGATGTCTTCGATCCCCAGGCCAGTCGGGCCAAAGAAGACCTTCTGCGCCGGGCTGGTGCGGCCCGGTGCCTGGCCAGCCAGGATATCACCTAGGTTGGTAACGTCGCTATCGGCAATAATACCGCGGCTAAAGGCCACCGCGTGGGTCTGCACGCCGCGGTGCTTACTCTGCTGCCAGTTATCAGATACAATCACATCCATATGGGCCAGCAGCTGGGGCTCGTTTTCGAGGCAGCCAATATTAAAGATCGTCGCCCCCGGCCGGTTCACCGCCTGCAGGGGCACCACCGGCTGATTAACATTAGCCGCGCAGGTTATAACGATATCGGCATCGGCGACGGCAGCTTCGGCGCTATCGACGGCGCTGACGGTTAGGGTCGGGTAACGCTGGCGCAGCCGCTCAGCCAACTGGTGCTTGCTGGCGCCCCGGCTATAGATACGGATGGTATCAAGGCCCGGCAAGGCATGCAGCAAGCCACGAATCTGCGTCATCATATTCACGCCCGCCCCTACGCAACCCAGGCTGCGGGCATCCGTACGGGCCAGCTTGGGCGCCGCCAGCGCGCTCACCGCCCCGGTGCGCATGGCGCTTATAACCTGGGCATCCATAATGGCAATCGGCATTTTGTGGGCATCATCAAACAGGGTAATGGTGCCAGTTGCCCGCGGCACACCCTGGGCAAGATTACCAGGCATCGCCCCCAGGGCCTTAACGCCAAACACCGTACCCACGGGTGTGCGCACAGCGGCGGGCAGTACATTCACCACACCAGCCTGGGCCTCCTGCTGCTTGTGTGCTAGCCGGAGCGATGTTTTAGCCGGCTGCAGTGCCTGGCCAGCCCGCCAAGCGGCAAAGGCTTCCTGCACCGCCTGGGTCGCCAGCGCCATATCGCTGCCACCAGCATCCAGTACATCCTGCCGGCTGAGCCACAACACCTGGCCGGGGGCCAGGTTGTGGGCGGGTTGTGACTGTGGCGACGCAGCGCGAGTAGCGTGGCTACGCACCGGGGCGCTCCTGGGGTGGCAGCAGGCTCAGGAGATCAATCGGGAACTTCGTCTTTGGCCAGTTTTGGGCCGCGCGGATATGGGCTTTGACCGCTGCGGCCCGCATGGCTACATCATCGCGGCTATGGGCAGCAACTGCGGCAAGCAGCTGGCGCACTGTCGCGGCTGTGGTGGGCTCAATATCACTGGTTGCGAGCGGCTCACCACGCTCCAGCCGGCGCACAAAATTAGACATACCAATGCTATAGGCCGGCGCCTGGCCCAGCTGCGCGGTAATAAACGCCGTGTCAGTTTCATCAATAATTTTATTACCCACCGGCACTAATGTGACGTCATCGTGGGCTGCAAGCTCGGCCAGCTGCTGGTAAATGGTCGTGCTCTTAATGGTCGGCTCAACCGCCACAAACACCATGTCAAACAGCCCCAGCATACCAACGCCAAACACATCGGCACCAGCCGTGAGGTCAGCAATAACCAATTGATCAGGGCTATCCTGCGTGTGGGCCAGCACCAGCTGCAGCTTGCCCAGCGCCCCGTGGTGGCAGGACCAGCCCATGGTCTCCTGGCTGTAAGAGCCAAGCTCTAGCAGCACGGTGCTCGATGGGTGGGGGAGACCACGCCACGGCTCCACCTGGAAGCCAAGCGGCAGGCGGTCGCCATCGGTATAGGGTGGGAGCGTACGGGGCAGGCTAGGTAGCTCAGCCAGCTCGGGGCGTGCCTGGCGAATAGCCGCCTCGACGTATTTGTAGATCGGCGTCAACGCACTGGCCTGGGCGTGTGTCCGGCCCAGCGCCCCGGCCAGGTGCAGGTTGATATCGGCGTCAATAGCGTAGATCTCGGTAAAAAGCTCTGGCGCTAAGCGGGTTGCCAGCGACGATAGGGTCGTTTTGCCGCTGCCACCCTTTCCTAAAAATGCAATTCTCATATGGGCAAATTGTACTCCCCATGGCCTCCTTTCGCAAAAATGTTGCAAAACTGCGTATTATTGCAACAAAGCGGCCCATGCGCTACTATAAAGCCAGTATGGCAGTCACCACCACCCCCATCACCCAGCACCTGCGCCACCATGGCTATAGCATTACCGCGCCGCGCCTGGCCGTCCTGCGTGTGCTGCAGCAGGCCGATGGGCCACTTAAGCGGGCCCATATCGCCGAGCGAGCCACCGCCGGGCCGCCCGCCGGTAGCTCCCAGCCCGCTACGCCACGCTGTAATCGCGCTAGCGTCTACCGGGCACTGCAGGTGTTCGAACGGATTGGCATTACCACCGTGCATATGCGCGGCTGGACACCGTATATCAGCCTGGCAGAGCCCTTCCAGCCGCACCACCACCATATTACCTGTACGATGTGTGGCGCGCGCCAGGATGTGGCCACACCAGAGCTCGAGGCTGCCCTGCAAGCCGCTGCCAGGAGCCACGGCTATAGCCTGGGCCAACACAGCGTTGCGCTTAGTGGTGTATGCCCGCGCTGCCAGCATCGTGCCAGCACCCATACGCATGCACGCGGGCACGCACACGGCGCCGGAGGAAGCAGCCCCCGCTAGCCCTGCTGTGCCTGTTGCCGCCGGGCCAGCCGGCGCTTTTCGTACATGCTCGAGCAGATGGCCGTCACAATAAACACCAAGCCAATACTCCCGGTAACCCACTCTGGTGGCTCCACCTGGTAGAGCTTCACGTACATCATGGCGCCCAGGGCCATAATCGCCCAGTGGGCACCGTGTTCAAGGTAGCGGTACTGGGTGAGGGTGCCGGCCCGCATCAAATACACCGTCAGCGCTCGCACCCAAATTGCCCCCACACCCAGGCCCGCAATAATCAGCAGTAGGCTGGTGGTAATAGCAAAGGCCCCAATCACACCATCAAAGCTAAAGCTAGCGTCCAGCACCTCAAGGTAGAGGAAGCTGGCAAAAGCCGCCCAGCCTACCTGGGCACCAGCCTGGTGCGCCGCACCGTGCTCATCATCGTGGAAGAACGAGCCAAACAGCTCAATACCAATATGCAGCAGAATCCCCAAAATACTCGATATCAGCACGATGGTTTGGTACTCCGGCGCCACCGTAAAGTACAGCGCCACCGCCACGCTCAGCATCAGGCAGATCTTGAGGTTTTCGAACCGCCCCGCCCGGGCCAGCCAGGATTCACCCTTAAGCCAGTGGGTGGTTTTGCGCCGATCCATAAAGTAGTGAATACCAATCATCAAGAGGAAGGCACCGCCAAAGGCATCGATCATCGGCGCAGCGTGGTGCAACACCTGGCCGTAGCGGGCTGGGTCGTGTAGAGCAAGCTGCACCACATCGCCAAACCCCAGGTGTGCGGCAATCATCACAATCACAATCGGCAGCACAAACCGCACCACAAACACTGCAATGAAGATCCCCACCGTTAGGAAGATCTTTTGCCAGAAGGGGCTTAGGGTTGCCAAGACGCGGCTATTGATGATGGCGTTATCGAAGCTGAAGGTTACCTCCAGCAACACCAGGATGGCAAACACCCACAAACCGCTCGTCCCCAAATAGCCAAAGACCGCCCCGCCCAGCAGCACTGTCAGCAGCGCCGAAAACCAAAAAATACGAAAAGGGTGATGAGAATGCCAGAGATGTTTCATAGTGGTTTAGTATAGCACATACATCAATGTATCAGGAAGGTTGCACCATGTCTGCGGCGAATGTCACAGCTCGCCACAGTGGTTGCTGCTTATCCATCGCAGCAAGCGGCCCCATCATCTCACTCACGCTCCCAAGATATGTCAGACGCGGCTTGTATGTCGCTGTCTCTTTCTCATCAGCAATAATACCATAGCTCTTCAGGGTATTTGTATCAGCCACGACTGTATTGCTTGCCTGTGTTATGCCAACGATCTTCACTTCAGCGCCTGTTGCTGTCTCGACTTGTGCCACGACAATACCACCAGACATACCAGGCAAGACAGAATCCTCGCGCGCAGGATCATACGGTTCGTTCTCATCCACTGCTTTCTCTATTCCCGCCATCACAGTTATTTTGCCCTCAAGGCCATCTTGCGCTACTGGGAGGAGGACGTTGAGGCGTGGCTGATTAGCTGGCCAGCGTGTAACCTGCGCTGGGCTGCTATTATTGCTATTGATAGGGAAGCCAACTGCATACATTGGCTGGCCTTGTTGTATAATTGCCTTTGTTTCATCGGGAGTAGCAAATTGCAGTGCAGGAACAGGCGTATAATTCTGGTGACGCAATGTTAATGCTGCGACATCTGGCACTGTTGGTCTGTGGGGGCCGTCTGCTTTGCCAGTGTAGCAACCACTCTGGACGGCATAGCGATGGCCATTGGTCGTTTCTACTGCGATATTACCTCTCTGGCGCTCAGACGACACAACATGCCCAGCCGTCAGCACCGCAGACCAACCACCCGGCGTTTCAACAATAAACCCACTTCCACCATAGTCTCCACCAGAGTCTGTCGCTTCACTGCCATAGACATTAATTTTAACGACCGAAGGCTGCACCGCCTGCAAAACTTCTTGCTCATGCCGCTCGAGGGCTGTACGATCACCAAGCGCCTCAGCAATCGTGACCGAGGGTCGGCGTGTAATCTCTGTCGGCTGTCCCAGATGCGGCTGCGACATTGACTCATCCAGTGTCGTGCAGGCTGGCAATGGCTCCTTCGCCTGACGCGCCTCGAGTCGAGCACCAACAAACGACCACGTCCCCGCAAGCGTAGCGCCAAGCATCGCACATGATGCTCGCCAACCAATCGCTCGCCACAATCGCTGACGTCGCTCTGCCCGCTCTTGTTGTTGCCGCTCCATCCGCGTCTCTAGCCGAGAATGCGAGCCAGAACTACGTTCTCGAATTGCCATTTCTGTCATGGTTTGGCCATTATAGCGCTTTGCGGGGCTAAATACAAATTTATAATAGTAGTTGACAGAGGAGAAACAGAGGACGCATTACCCCTGCACGTAGTATGGATATTTGTCATACAATGCAAAATATACTACTATAGTAACTATTATGGTCAAGAAGAATTGCGAACCACTACCACTCCCAGAAGAACAACCATCACCAAATGAACAGCAACCTCACCGCCGCCCAAAGCGCAAGGAGGTCATTGCCGGTCTTGCAATTATAACTCTTTCAACGCTATACTGTGCTTACAATAGTCTCCCGGACTTCTACCCAGGCAACGACCCACTACCAGCCTGTAGTGACACTGAGCTAGACGACAGCGCCGACCTTGGCCACGACAAGCCAGCTGTCGGCCATATGCGCACACTAAGCGATTTCTCATTTGATTCCGAAAATTCTGAGGACAAAGCATGGGAACGCGCCTTCCGCGACAGCGGCATTGACACAACTGGCCATTCTGAAGGCGCACCGGCTCTTACTGCTACTAAGGTGAGAATATCAGGAGGGGAAACAGATGTGCTCTACTCTGGTGTTATAACCTACTCTGCAAACGACCGTGAGCAGGGCCATCCCATCGTTCTCACCGTCGTCAATACGGAGGACCTCGAAAATCTCACTCCAGACAATACTGGCATCATTACAATAGGCTCTAATGAGTCAGAATTTCATCCCAATGGTGGCTGCACCATGCCGATGCCTGGCCCTTATGGCACCTCTCACAAACACATTGTCGCTCTGACTCTTGCTGAAAAGAATGAGAACCACGCCTATCGCCGAACAAGCCGCCAGATGTCGCTCGAGGTGAAGAATGGCGTCATTACGACAATTGCTCAAGACGACCTCCTTGAGCAGCCACTTACTGTCGTCAATTATGGCAGCCAAGACAACGAGCGCAAGATTGGCAAACCAGTCGTTGCATCTGGTTTTGTCGTTGGATACAACGATGCTGCCCACACCAAGACATTTCTTGTTGCGACTGCAACATCTTCATCAAAAGAAGAAGCCTTTGCAGACCGCACAGGGCAGGGCTCGCCACTCTTTGTACAGAATAACCCAGATAACCCATATGAATTCCAGCTAGGCGGTCTCGTCGTGGAAGGTAGTGTGGCCAGCCCATCGTCGCAACAGCTAAAGCATTACAATCTTGATATTACTGACGAAGAGATTGAAGAGTGTGGTCTCCAGCTCATCACTGTCACTGACTCAGCAATCACTAAAGACCTTGTCACTAACCCAGATGTCACAGAGAAGGCTGCTCAAGATGAAGCGCAGCAGAGCACAGCCTCAAACACACGTAAGAGCAATCTGTATGCATCTGATAAGCCACGCCCATACTGGGAAGAGCCAGAAAACCAGGCTCATAGCATCCCCAAGTACTATGTCGATCCAAACGCTACTTCAGACAAGCAGCCAACACGTAGCAACACAGCTCAGCTCTAATGCTCACTAGCGTATAATAGCGTTTTCTTGCATATCCCTCGCTTGAATAAATAATAAGTTCACTGCGCAATAACAGAGAAAAACATGGTAAAAAGTATTGTTCAGTCATAGATTTTGTGCGTGCTGGGCTATATAGGTATGCCTGGTGTAAGCGCGTGTCAATCACATAGCGTTTCGGCTTGCACCTTTACTTGTCTGTGCCGCGCACGTACGTGCGCCCATCGCAAGCTACGATGTTGCTATAGCAACTATACTTCTTGATGCTCGTTTTTCTCATTGAGAAGTATGTAGTTGAGGGTGAAAAATTATCAACACTCAAGGTATTGTATACTGCGCCAGAGAGCGTAGTAGCACGAGGATGGTCTTTTATCAAACCTTCACATGCAAGCCTCACAGTCCCTGCAGTAAGTTCTACAAGCAGGGCAAATCCGCCA
>CALIAC010000010.1 GCA_938041555.1 uncultured Candidatus Saccharibacteria bacterium
GTTATAGCAGCTCGAGCATGACCGATGAGGAGAAAGATACTGCGCGGAGTAAGATGCGCGAGCAGTATACCAAGCAAGCACTGCCTATCATCGAAAAAATCGATGGCAAATGGGTCAAGATGACGCAAGATGAGATGCTTAAGATGAGCTCGAACCGCACAACGACCAAGCAATGTACCGAGGCGATTGATGCTTTGTATGATGCCAAAGCGCGCAGTGAGGTTGCAGCAGTACTTCACAAACATGGCGATGTCTTTACAGTAGAGAAACTCAATAAGCCAGCGCTCGATAACGGTGCAGTGGGCTACAAGGTCACGGTAGCGAGTCCGTCGAGCCACGAAGCACGCTTGCTCAGCCGTGATCTTGGCAACACCCGTATTGGTGAACTGCTCCGCCGCTGCAGTGATGCGACATCAACTCGTGTGACAACACGCCAAAATGGCCGGACCATCAAGACCGAGCGGCATTCTGCTATCTCAGGGCCAGACTTGAGCCAGACGGATCTTGAGCTCTGGGTGTCGCCATTCTCGCACGATGTGAAGCGCATTGTCATGAAGCCAACTAGCCAGTCGTCTCAGCAGCCAGTGACGATCAACGTCAACGATACAAAGGTTGACTTGCGCAAGCCAAGCGACAGCATCCCGTATAGTGAGCTCATGCAGGGCAGTGGCAGCAGCAAAGATAACGACAGTGATACGTCAGCAACAACTACTGGCGAAGCGTAAGCAAAACGCCGCACATGAATCCAACCCCGCTTTCGAAAAAAGAAGCGGGGTTGTCTTTGCCTTCGCCCACTATGGTAGAATATGAAAGATATGAAACGATACAATCCTGCAGAAATCGAGCCAAAATGGCAACAGCACTGGGCAGAAGACCAGCGCTACAAGGCGGATGACGCCTCTCCCAAACCAAAGTATTATGTGACCGGCATGTTCCCATACCCAAGTGGGGCAGGGATGCATGCAGGGCACTTTATGGAGCATTCCATTGTCGATGCAGTGGCGCGCTTCCGGCGCAGCCTTGGTCATGAAGTGCTCTACCCGATGGGCTGGGATAGCTTTGGCCTCCCCGCAGAGAATTACGCCATCAAGACAGGCAAGACGCCGCAAGAGACAACCGCAACGAACATCGCCAACTTTACCACCCAGCTTCGCCGGGTTGGCGCGAGTATTGATTGGAGCCGGGAGATCAACACGAGCGACCCAGAGTATTATCGCTGGACGCAGTGGATCTTTACGCAGCTCTTTGAGCGGGGCCTGGCGTATCAAAAGGACTCACTCCAGTGGTGGTGCCCGAAAGACAAGACCGTGCTGGCAAATGAGCAGGTGATTAATGGCCGGTGTTGGCGCTGTGAAGAAGTGGTGGTGAAGAAGCCAATGAAGCAATGGTTCTTTAAGATCACTGAGTATGCCGACCAGCTCCTGGCCGACATCCCCGCGCTCGACTGGCCAGATAAGATTAAGCAAGCTCAGACCAACTGGATTGGCCGCAGCGAGGGAGCAGAGATCCGCTTCGCCCTTGATAAGCCCATGGCAGCTACGGAGAGTGACACCGCCGATATTACCGTCTTTTCGACGCGCCCCGATACGCTATTTGGTGCGACTTTCTTGGTGCTTGCGCCCGAACATCCGCTGGCGCAGCAGCTCGCGCGTGGTGATGCCCGCGAGACGGTATCGGCCTATATTACCGAGGCAGTCAAGAAATCGGAGATTGAGCGCACTAATGACACGAAGGATAAGACGGGAGTCTTTACTGGAAGTTATGCCATAAATCCAGCGACGGGCGAGCGAATACCTATCTGGGTGGCTGATTATGTCCTTGGTGGCTATGGCACTGGTGCAGTGATGGCTGTCCCGGCTCATGATGAGCGCGATGCCGCCTTTGCCGAGAAATACGAGTTGCCCATCGTCACCGTCATTGAGCGGCCCGACGACGACCCAGACACTGACCAGTGCTACCATGGCGAAGGGGTGCTCGTTAACTCTGGTGCATTTGATGGCACACGCAGTGAGGATGCCCGTGAGCAGATTGTGGCTTGGCTCGAACAGGAAGGCCGTGGCCATGCTAAGGTAACCTACAAGATGCGTGACTGGTTGATTAGCCGCCAACGTTACTGGGGCGCACCTATCCCGATCATCTACTGCCCCGAACATGGTGCTGTGCCAGTGCCAGCGGCAGATCTACCCGTCGTCTTGCCAGCAGTGCAAGACTTCCAGCCGCGTGGTGATGGCAAATCTGTCCTTGCTGCCCAAGAAGAATGGGTGGCGACGACCTGCCCGACCTGTGGCAGTCCAGCTCAGCGCGAAACCGACACGATGGATGGCTATGCCTGCAGTAGCTGGTATCTTCTACGCTACACCGATCCACACAATGCTATACAGGCCTGGGACCCAGCGCTGGCTAACCACTGGGCACCGCTTGATATGTATGTTGGTGGTGACCATGCGACGGCTCACTTACTCTATGTGCGCTTCTGGACGCACGTCTTCCGCGATCTTGGCCTCACAAGTTTTGCCGAGCCAGTGCGGAAGCTCGTCTACCATGGTCTCATTCAAGCCGAGGATGGCCGCAAGATGAGCAAGAGCCTTGGCAATGTCGTCGACCCGCTGGAGGTGATCGATGCGGGGTATGGGGCAGATGCACTGCGTACCTTTGAGCTCTTCCTCGGGCCGATCGACGAGAACTCGAGCTGGAGTAGTCGAGGAATTGCTGGCGTCTATCGCTTCTTGAATCGCCTCTGGACATTGGTGCAAGAGTTTGATGATTGGCAGCAGCAGGGTGCAGCGCCTGGACAGGTCGACGTCGCACAGCTTGAGTCGATTATTCACGCCACAACGAAAAAAGTCACAAGCGATATCTACCGCCTGAGCTTCAACACGGCCATTGCTGGGCTCATGGAGTGTGTCAACGACCTCTACAAGCTCAAGACAACTGGCTTTAATGAGCAGTGGCAGCCAGCGCTCAAGATACTGATCCAGTTGGTGCAGCCTTTTGCGCCGCACATGGCCGCTGAGCTATGGCAGCAGCTTGGCTATGGTGACCAGCTCGATTTTGCAGCCTGGCCAGAGTGGGATGAAGCAAAGATTGTCCGCGATACGATAACCATCGTTGTGCAAGTCAATGGCAAAGTTCGCGCTAAGCTCACCACCGCGCCAGACGCTAGCGAAGCCGATATCACCGCTCGGGCCCTAGCAGACGACCGCGTCGCAAAA
The DNA here is from genome assembly GCA_938041555.1 of uncultured Candidatus Saccharibacteria bacterium. Classification (GTDB taxonomy): domain Bacteria; phylum Patescibacteriota; class Saccharimonadia; order Saccharimonadales; family Saccharimonadaceae; genus Saccharimonas. Next base: position 3,213 of record CALIAC010000010.1, read on the forward strand.
TACCTCACTGGGCCGCCCAAGAAGGTTATCTACGTCAAGCACAAGCTCGTCAGTATCGTTGTCTAGAAATAGCCACCTTTACTAATCGTGCTGTAAAAAACAGGGCGTCTCACGGAGCGCCCTGTTTTAGGTTGCGCGGTCACAGTCTCGTACTATGTAGGTATGTATCTAGAAGTCTGTCAAAGCAGCGATGTAATTGTGCTGGTGGATCAGTTTTCTTACGTTTAGCCTACAGGCACACAGATTGTCACCATCTTCAAATGCATATCGCTATCAAATTCGAAGTGCACCCAGTTGCCGTCCTCTTCGTCATACTGGATCCAAGCTGAGCGGACCCATGTGGAATTCTTCTTTGCTTCATTGTCAGGAGTTCCAAGATGGCGAATAATCTCATCACGCGTTGCCGTATTGGAGAAGTCCGCAAACAGTGGATTGGTGTATGGCTTGTATTCTGAGACAGATGACCTTCCCTTTTGGGGGTATAGGGTAACTGCTTCGAGCGTATTGTCGTTCCAACGAAATTCTATCCCAGCATCGTGCAGTAACCAGAATGATTCGCTTGAGTCGTAGCCAGTAAACTCCTTGTCAATCTCCCGAATTACAGGAGCGCAACCCAACTCATCAATGATGTGTTGCACTTCAGCCTTAACTGATTCGTCGCTTCTTCCGACCAATTTGATATATCGGTTAATATCTCCATCTATTTTTATTGCCATAGGTGCTCCTTGCTGAGACTAATAGTATGTACCATATCATACAATATACGACATATATCTGTCATATCAAAGCCAAAACCTAGACGTCATAGTGAGCGTATTCTTGGTGGGGTAATAAGGTGCAACGGCTCGCTTGGCAATTGGCCACAAATATATTTTTCTATACAAAACAGCGCAAACACTAGAGAATTTTGCGCTTTTAGCGTATAATAGCTACAAGTTTTACGTCAGCCTAAAGAGAAGGAGATTTTTACTATGGCTCAACCAAAAAAACAGAGTAGCCCACGCAAAACTGGCCTGCGCCGCAGCCACCTACGCCTCAAGCTAGCTCGCATGGTCAATAAAACCTCACCAGTCAAGGTCAAGACGACCAAGCGCGAGACTGGCGCTGCCAAAGCAGCTCGCTAGCTTTTCGTCGATAGCAAAGAATTTTAACAAAAGAAAGAACCAACCAAATGGCTTCGAACCGTCATCTTGGGCGTATAGTTGCACTCCAAACATTGTACGAATATGAATTCCGCCAGCAGGCGAATGATCCGCAGGCCGTGCCACGAGAGATTCTGGCGCGCAATCTTGAGCGTTATGAGTCGATCATTGGCGATCGAGCCTTTGTCGATACGCTCGTTGCCGGGGTGATCGAGACGCAGGCCGCGCTTGACGCTCACTTACAACCAATTGCGCCAGAGTGGCCACTTGATCAGATTGCTCGTGTCGACCGCAATATCTTGCGACTTGGCCTCTACGAGTTGCTGCACTGCCGCGCAACTGTTCCGCCCAAGGTGGCAATTAACGAAGCAGTGGAGCTTGCTAAAGCGTTTGGTTCAGATAATTCAAGCAAGTTTATCAACGGTGTACTCGGCACCGCCTATCGCAACTTGCCTGGGGAGACACCAGACGATGCCAACACCGTCACACTTTGACCGACACTTCAATCGGTTTAAAAAATATTTTGGCCGTCGCAAGCCGTCTATTCAGGAAATTGTTCGTGAACCGACGGCTGGCGGCATTGTATTCCGCTACAATAGCGACAACAAACTCGAAATCCTCCTGATTCAGGATGCTAAGGATCGCTGGACGATCCCCAAAGGGCATATTGAGAAAGGGGAGACTGCTGTGCAAACGGCTCGCCGTGAGATCGGCGAAGAGGCTGGGCTGCACGACCTTGATATGCTGGGCTGGCTGGGCAAGATTCACTTTCGCTACCGCCGAATGGAAAAGCTTGTCCTGATGACGACACAGATCTACCTTGCTCGCGTCCGCACCAGCGGCAATGAGATTCAAAAAGAAGAATGGATGAATGGTATTAAGTGGTTTCCCTTTAGTAAGGCGCTTGACCTCATCGAGTACGAAGATATTGCCAAGCTTATGCTCAAAGCTAAGAAACGCATCCGAGAGGAGCGTCTATAACGACAGAAACGAAAGGAGTTACTATGTCTGGCATGCTAACTGGCCCGTATCAAGCGTGGGCACAGCAAGCACTCGGGTTTGAATATCGCGATATTCAGCTCTTAGTCACTGCACTCACCCACCGCAGCTATGTCAATGAGCACAAAAAATCCGTTACTGAGCACAACGAGCGCCTCGAGTTCTTGGGCGATGCCGTGCTAGAGCTTGCGGTAACCGATTATCTCTATCAACACTACACCGAGCCAGAGGGCATCCTGACGAGCTGGCGCGCAGCACTGGTCAATACAGAGAGTAATGCCGACTCGGGCGAAGCGCTTGGCTATGGCTCGCTCATCCGGATGAGCAGAGGTGAGAAGCATGGGAGCAAGCGAGCGCACCGGCAGATTCTGGCTAATGCGTATGAAGCCGTGATTGGCTCGATCTACCTGGAGCGAGGCTATGGGGCAGCAGCTGAGTTTATTGCCAAGCATACCATTAGCAAACTCGATGCTATCCTAGCAGATGGCTCGTGGCGTGACCCCAAGAGCCATCTGCAAGAGGTGAGCCAACGGATCGACAGTGCTACGCCAGTATACCGTGTCTTGGCAGAGGATGGCCCTGACCACGACAAAACCTTCACACTTGGTGTCTTTGTCAATGATCGGCTGATGGGCCGAGGCACTGGTCCTAGCAAGCAGACCGCCCAGCAAAAGGCTGCTCGCGCTGCTCTGGCAGCCTACCAGCAGCAAGAGACTCAAACAGAGAAGACAGAAGAGTCAGCCAAGAGCTCAGACAAGTTTTGACCTGCAGATAAGCAACAAATTGACATCGCCAGCCAAACAGTGTAGACTTGTACAGAACGAACTAACGCAAATATAAGTCAAGAAAAGGAAGTTTTATTTATGCTCGCAATTCGTTTGCAACGTCTTGGTCGCAAAGCCTACCCAGTGTACCGGCTCGCCGTACAAGAGGCTCAGCGTCACCCATCAAGCGGTCGTGTGGTGGCCTATGTTGGCAACTACAACCCACACACCAAAGAGGCTCATATCAACACCGAGCTTGCTCAGAAGTATCTTGATAATGGTGCCCAGCCGACACCACGCGTGGTCAAGCTGCTGGCTGCTGCTGGTGTATCATTGCCAAAGTGGGTCAAGCAGCCTGCTGGCGACAAGCACAAGGTAGTCCGCAACCCAGAGAAGCTGCGCAAGCATCAGCCAAAGGAAGAGGCAGAGGCTTAAAGCGACTCTCTCACATAAGCATAGCAACTGCTCCGCGCATCGTGGAGCAGTTTTGTAATTATTAGTATTGTTATAATCTGAATTGCAAAAATATCGATTCGCTTGGTCTCTACCTACCGCTGCTTTTCTTAAGAATGCTGCGAGGGTTGATATTCCTCACTGCCACCCCCACCAGAGCCAGAAATCGGTTATCTCAATCAATACATTACTCTATCTGAATGTAGTGATGGAAAGGGGTGGCGTAAGAGAAGGTTCAACGCATAACTGCGCGCGCTGTATGTTGGTAGAATCCAGCCGGTATGCTACAATGAAAGCACAATCACAATAAATCTGAATGACAGCATAAGGAGGGAAAGAAGAAAGCTATGGCGACAATTGATCAACAGTTTGTCGAATATGTCGTAAAGTCGCTGGTGGAACATCCAGACGACGTGGTGGTCGATCGAGTGATCGACGAGAAGGGTGTGCTACTGACACTCACCGTCAATCCGGAGGATCTCGGCCGTGTGATTGGCCGGCGGGGCAGTACGGCGCAGAGTTTGCGCACCTTGCTGCGCGCGCTTGGCACGAAAAACAGTGCTCGCTACAACCTTAAGGTGGTGAACAATGATGAGCCACACACCGCAGCATCCCAGTCTGTGGATAACTTAACCACTGATACAGTGGATAACGATGATGAGAGCGAATCGGATTTTGCAAAAAAGTCTCGCCAAGAGCTTGCAGAACTCGACGACCTTGATATATAATACGATCAGTTCAGAAACGAACTGCGAGAAAAAATAAAAGCTCTTTGCGAGCAAACCAACAAGGTTTGAGAGCCTTATTTGTGCAAGAAAACTGCTGTGGAGGCAGTTTTTTTGTTGGGTGAATGTATAGTGCAGCAGAGGCTAAAGTGATAGCTATATGAGCTTATATAACAACGAGTTTTATATGCTATCCGGATGAAGTAGCGAGTGACGCCAAAAAGGTTCTCATATACTACCGTAACCGGCTCAAGATATTCGTTAAGCCAGCAATGCCAGCAATAAGCAAAAGTAAGATGCCGATGATCACAATCAGTAAACCATAATGGGGTTGGTACCTTGGTGGGTTGTAGCCGTGAGTATGGCGCGGATCGTGGTGGGTGGCTTCGGTATCAATCGAGATATTGGCAATCGCTGGCTCCACAAGGTGTCGAGATACCGCTGCCTCACCGTCGAACTGCTCGAGGGTAATATTCTCGTTGAGCGGCGTGATGGTTGTACGTCGGCTCGATAGCTCGAGGCGCTGCGCGGTAGTATTGCCTGTCTCTGATCCAAAGTCCATAGCATAACCAGTATAACAAATGAAAAACATAAGCGTAAAGACCTGAATCCCTTGCAGTATCTGTTAGACGCTGCTGCGGTAATTTGCTACACTAGGAGAGATGAAAAAATTCCAAGTGATTAGCCTATTTCCGGAGATGTTTGCTGGAGTGTTTGAGGCTTCGATGCTGTGGAAGGCGCAGCAGCGAGGCTTAGCGGAGCTAACGACAATTAATCTGCGCCAATTTGGGCTCGGCCCACGCCGCACGGTTGACGACACGCCATATGGCGGTGGCGATGGCATGCTACTACGCGTTGAGCCGCTCTGGGAAGCAGTGCGCTATGCCAAAGAGCGCGACCCGACTGCTAAAGTACTCATCATGACGCCGCGGGGTCAGCGGTGGAATCAGGCGCTTGCGCAGCAGTATAGCCAGACCGACCATGGTTACATCTTCATCTGTGGGCGCTACGAGGGGTACGACGAGCGAATTATGCGGGTGGTAGACCAAGCGCTCCGAGTGGGCGACTATGTCCTGACTGGTGGTGAGCTGCCCGCCATGACGATTATCGACTCCATTGTGCGACTGATCCCTGGCGTCCTTGGTGGCGAGATGAGCGCAGCGATTGAGAGCTTTAGTGATGGTCAGACGCTGGAGTTCCCGCAATACACGCGCCCAGAGGTGTGGCAGGGGATGGCAGTGCCCGAGGTATTGCTCAGTGGCCACCATGGCAACATTGCGGCTTGGCGTGCAGAGCATTCGCTGCCGGTAGACGACTAGCTCTGTACACACAAAAGAAACACCCGAGCATGCCATGAGCACTCGGGTGTTCTGTTGTGGTGGATATATCGGAGAGCGATTGATACAAGTATGTATAAAAATGTTTATGTTTGTAACGTTCGCTCCCTCTATAGTAGCGAAGATGCGGCAGATGTGCAAGGAAATACGTGTAAAACAGGGTAATATCTGATATGATAAGGCTATGAAGCAGCGTATGATTAGATTTTGGCTTGGGTTATTTCAGGCGATTTTTCCAGAGCATTTGCGGCGCGATCCTGCCTATTGGCGGCGTCTCGCGCTTGGTATTGTCGTAACGTTCTTGATCATCACGCAGCTTTTTACCTTTGAGAAGTTTGCTGATATCACGAGCGGGTGGCATATGGCTGGCGGGGGAGTGGTAGCTGCTCTCTTGGCTGGCGTATTGCCGCTGCTTGAGCTGGGCGGCTTGCCATTTTTGCTCTCAATGGATATGTCGCGGGGGTCGCGCCGTATTTCGCAGGCATGCCTAGTTGCAGTCAGTGCAGCGTGGTTTGGTGTGGCGCTGTGGTGTTTTCTCGCTGTGCCAATGAGTGAATCGGGCCTCTTTGGGGCGACCTTGCCATTACTCAATGGCTGGTGGACAGTAGTATTTACAGGCTTACTTGGTGTGGCAGTGGTGCTTGTGGTACGCGAAGCAAATGGCTTAAAAATCCACTCGTGATTGATGAACGATCAGCCTAGGGTGCCTCAATAGTAAAAAACCGCTATTAATTTTACCGCATCTCCTCCACACTCTCCGTGGAGCACCACGGTAGTTGGTGTTTTCGAGAGTATTAGGCTTCAGTGTTAGGTTGAAATATCGCAGTCCGATCAACTTTGATCTGTCAGAAAAATAAAAAACTTGAAGAGCTAATACTTAAAATAGGTAAAGCCCGAGTGAGAGCGTGATCGAACAGACATCACAAATAAAGTCGCGATAAAAAATTACCAGCCGACAAAAGGCTGGTAATAATGATAGCTTGGCTGGGCCGGAGGGATTCGAACCCCCGAATGCCAGGACCAAAACCTGGTGCCTTACCACTTGGCGACGGCCCATCACTGCGTGGCGCCTCCGTATTGTACCATGCTTGCGAGAGTGGATCAATAGTGCGTAGTTTGTCAGGGCTGCGCTTTATATTGAATGTAGAGACTCTGTGATTGATCGACTTTTGGTGGGTTGCGGTGTTGCTGAATAAAAATAACAACAAATTGCTCCGACCACAGTCACATGCTTCATATAACAGAGGTCGTGCCAGTGTATCGGTTGTGAATATTACGCTTGACCCACAGTATATAGAGTAGTATAGTGCATAGTAAGCGCTATATATGGTGTCTATGACACTAGTAACTGATGCTTGCACAATCATAAAAAACGAGGATAAATACTCATGCCGTGGCGCACGTGCTGCTACGGCAAGTAAAGGGAGGGATATGTATCACACAATTACCAAACGCGATGGGCGCATCGTGGCATTTGACGACACAAAAATTATGGCAGCAATCGAACGAGCTGGCCTGGAGACGGGTGAGTTTGCCGAGGAAGAGGCTTATCAGTTAGCTCAGGCGGCGATTGCCCAGGCGCAGCAGACTATAGCGGATGATACACTCACGGTGGAGCAGATGCAGGATGCGGTAGAGGACACCTTGCTGCGCTCGCCATATAAAAAGACCGCCAAGGCGTACATTATTTATCGCGATCAGCATCAAAAGCTGCGCGAGATTGCTGCTAGTGCGCATGTTGACCTGATTGACCAATATTTGCTCAAGCTTGACTGGCGGGTTAATGAGAATTCCAACATGGGCTATAGCCTCCAAGGCCTTAATAATTACATTTCAAGTGAGGTGAGCAAAACCTACTGGCTAAACAAAATCTACAGCCCAGAGATTGGTCGTCTTCATCGGTCGGGCGATCTTCACATTCACGATCTTAACCTTGTGAGTGTGTATTGTGTGGGCTGGGACTTAATGGATCTGCTCCGGCAGGGTTTCACTGGTGTACCAAACAAGATTTCGTGTAAGCCAGCCCGACATTTTCGCACAGC
>CALIAC010000011.1 GCA_938041555.1 uncultured Candidatus Saccharibacteria bacterium
ACCACTAACGAAGGTAAAGTCCTCTACTGTTACTTCTACAACAGAGCGCTTGTTGCCGTCCTTATCGTCGTAGCTACGCTGGTCGAGGCGACCACTGACGAGCAGCGGGCTACCCTTCTTCACATATTGCGCGATGGTTTCGCCAGTCCGCCCCCAGGCTACACAGTTAATGAAGCTGGTTTGGTCTTGGTTTTGGCCATTTTGGTTGCGCCATGTGCGAGTGACCGCTAGTGTAAAATTCGCAACGTTCTGCCCACTTGCTGTGGTGCGTACCTCTATATCGCGCGTCAAATTGCCCATCAAAATAACTTTGCTAAATCCTCGAGCCATATATCCTCCTCGATTCTTTACTGTGGTTATTAGTTGTTGTGGTAATTTTTACTCTTCTGTCTGGCGGCTAGCTTCGCGCGCTTTGGCCTCGGCCATCAGCTTGCGGCCCTTCTCGTCCACCTTGACGAGCAAGTAGCGGATCACATCGTCAGAGATATTCAGCGCATTGCTGATCTTGAGCGGTGCATCGGCAGGCAGCGCCACCTCAAAGTACACATACACCGCAAAGTCTTCCTTCTTAATACTATACTGCAGCTTTTTCTTGCCCCAGTTGTCTTCGCTGGTAATAGAGCCACCAGCGCCGAGCACCAGCTCACGCACCTTAGCAAGTGGTGCCTCAAGGTTTGATTCGAGATCTGGCCGAATCAAAACCGTTAGTTCATATTGTTTCATATGTAAACCTCCTTTGGGATCCATATGGATGTTTATCCGGACGATAAACTTAGGTTAATAACGCATTATATTATACGCGAGACAGCCCGCAAAGTCTAGCGAGGTACAGGGGTGCAGCGGTGTTGTACTTTTTGCTTTTTCATTTTTTTGTATTTATCTTGGCTCTACTCTATACACGGCTATTTATATTATTAGGTGAGCACCCAGGCTTCTTTTCCCACACGCTCACCCATCCCGCCATAAGCCAGTTGGCAGTGCAGTGCAGTATAGTCATACACTTCACCCACATTTTCAAAAAAATAATTATAGTATAGTGCTACAATTCGCTTGCTTCGCCCCATCACTATACTTAATGTATTATGTCCATATACTATTATATATAAGCACACAAGAATACCTTTTGAGCTCTATCGCATTTAGAAAACATTATTTATCACACGTCAAAATATGAAAAAATGAACCACCCGTACTTGTCGTGTATATATTACTTTGTCTTTCGCTCTTTTAGCTTTTTTAATGATGCGATGTATCTGCAAAAATTATCGAGCCAGTTTTCGCTTGTGCTTATTTTGCTATCGCTTCTGCCTAAAGCGAAGTATCGTTTTGCTGTCTCTTTGCGCATTTTTGTCAGAGCCGCCTATGACACTCCATGGAGCCATTATGCCCGTCTCATTTTTGCACACTACTTATATAGAGTCAGCTGCTCCACCTCCATACATCGCACATTTGCACCAGCATTTTGCTATCTATTTTTATATCATCAAATAGCCTATGTCGCAAAATGTGAAAATTTTGAAAGCTCCATTTGTGCCATCCACGACGCATTATTATTTTTTATACAAGTCATACATCGCATCCCCATTGAATCGTGTATATGTAATAACCATGACCACTATGTACTGCTTGCGTTTATCGTACATTTACTCATACTCAATATACAATTAGCCACCTACGCTCAAAAATACGAAAATATCACCATACTAACCCACTCACTAGATCATACACATCACACTCCATTCATTTTTTGACTTCGCACTCACACTCTGAGGTTGTTTTATACACCTTATGCTTTGCTATACTAATTATGCCTATCTCACCATCAACTATCCTTTACTTGCATTATGCAACCGATCATAAAAATTTGCTATGCTATCGTATTGGCATGACGCAGACGCAAATCCAGCTATCACCACATCCTCACAAATCACCCTCTTAGCCACAAAGTTACTCGCGCCTACCATACATTTTGGCTCACCAATGCCTACTATTTTGACCCTCGTCGCACCCATCTGCTTGGTTATGCAAATTTTACTACCAAGCCTATCGTTGAATAATTTTCTACTGTTTTCATACATCCTCTCCGCACCAATTGTACATCGTCATACCTCGCGGTACACAAAAATCTCACCCCTCACACCATCATCGCATCGCACTATTTCAAAAATCATCATTTTTTATTCGCGGTCAATCAGCTGCTGCCACACATGCTTCGCATATCATACACATCTCACCAAAATTATCACATTCGTTTGGCATGCACTAGTTGTCATCGTTTCTTGACGTTATATTTTTGCATTACTTTGTCTGGTATATTTTAGCGCTCGCTAAATTTTTATCATGAATATAATAATATATCGTTCATTACGCGTAACAGGATCTCGCCTTCCTTAGCTTAGCCTTTACATCACACGCAAGTCTCTTGCTGGCACACGCGCCACACAGATTATAGTCAAAACAAGACAGCTATTTGCTAAAACGAGTTCATCAACTGCTTCATCTCACCACCTCACATTCATTTTTGCAGATTTCCCTAATCAAAAATGTGAAAATTTTGCACTGTTACAGTACGCATTTCATTTTTCATCACACATACTGTACACCGTCTCTATCTTTCTATCTAGCTGTACCAATTTTTACATACTCATTCACAAATTTGCACGCAAATGTACATATCACTATGATACTAATTTTATATTTACTACCAAACAATCCATTCTTGCATCATTCATCGCTCGCATAGTAGCAAAAAATATTTTGCACGCGCATTATGTTGCAAAGTTGCGAACGTTTTTGCTGGGCATTACTAATTTTTTATTAATAACAAATAGTCCATCAGCGTTTTTTATTACAGCGTCGCAATGCGCCATTATTTTTTGTCACGTATGTAGTATCCGCTTGCTGCTCTAGTCGTCGAAAAATCATTTTCTTGCAATAGTACACTTCTATCACTCTTTCTGTATGCGAAAATATCGCAGCATATACATCGCACACCAATTAGAACGGACAAAAAATAATATTCTACTACAGAATAATTATTAATAATGTAGTGCTCACTCATATTTTTGCAAATCGTTTTGCAAAATTGTCTCAGCTACTGCAAAAAATACTCGTCGCTCTGCATTGCACTTTGTCGTTTTCTCATCTTTGACTTTTTGTATTTCAATTCATACTACACTAATGGTTAATTCACTTTGAGGCCACTCAAATTCTCATCAATATAGCAACAATAAATAACATGAACGAATTCTCTCATTATTCATACTCTCTCACTGCTCCCTCGCTTGTGTTATGTGTAGTATTATATACAAAAAAGATGCATTCGATAAAGCAATCGGCTCACTTTGCACACAAAATACTCATCACCATGCCCTATGTATAGTACATTATCATATCTATGCTTTTTTAAATTTACCATCCACTGCTCTGAACATATTCTTGTTATGTTCAGACATTCTCTTGCTCACTCTCAAGCAATTTATAATGCACAAAGAGAATCAATATAGCACACAAATACCTGTACGGCATAAATGCTGCATCATTTTCTTACTACAACGCGCACATTGCACCAACCAATACATGCACTACTCAAAAGTTCAATGGCATAGTACGCACCCCTCGTTTATTCTTTGCAATCACCATAGATTTTTTGCACAGAAAAACCAGTGCTCTATGTGCACTGGTTTTCTCTCGCCTATAACTAGCCTTTATGCAGCGAGTGAGAAGTCTCCTTGAACCAAACCAAGCTCATCACCATACTCAAGCCGTTGCGACTCTGTAGTCGGAACCAGCACAATACCACTTGCAGTGCTAAGCTCGCCATCAATCACATCACCTTGGTCTGTGATCATCTGCGGGCCTTCGCCTGGCTCACCCTGAATAATGCCATACACAACAGGGGCACTATCAATCACCTCTTGATCTGGGCGCTTTCCAACATAGAATCCAATCAATGAGCCGATTACCCCTTCTTCCGCTCCACCATCTTCGCCTAAAGAAATCGCCGCTTCTTGGTGGGATAGCGACGACTCAATTGCGGAATACAGCGATGATACATCGCTTTGGGCGTCCTTAGGGCTCTTAAAGTCGCTAACAATAGGCACAACATACGGGACATCGTTGATCTCAATGACATCACCAATTGCCAAGCCAAGCTCATCGCGCAGCTTGGATAATTTATTATGAATGGTATCAATGTGCTGGTCTGTCATCTCTGCCATCGACAGCGCAAACAGCGGCCCAAGCTCACGCTGCAGCCAGCCTCGAACCTCTTGAACAGACGGCAGCTCAAGGGCATTCGGCTTGCCGTAGCGATCATTAAACTCTTTGTCTGTCGGCCCATTTCCATCATTTGCTGTGTCGTATTTTGAATATTTTGTTTCGCCCACTGGCGGTTTGTCACTTCTTGCGAAGGACTTTTCTCTTGTGTTATTGGTATACTCACTCATAGCTTTTTATACTCCGCACTATGATTTTGGTTAACGGCATTGGCTCCTTTCTGCCGATTCCTCCCTGCTGCGTACGTTGTGGCGTTGGCAGCGTGGTAGTAAGTAATCGTATCAACTTGCATTATAGCACAAAACCAGCGCCTGCAAAGCTATTTTTGGCCTTATTTTCGTATTATTTTCCCCATATGTACCCCTGTCGTACCAGTGGTGGCTATTTGGACGATAATTATATATTTTTCGCAAGCATTTTGGTCTTGATTACGCGTTTTTCTCCTTACGAGTAGCACCCCTACTCTCTACTCTCTACTCTCCTCTGCTCTGTCACTGCATGTGTGTAGAGCAAATATCAGCATGATGATACTACCCTACTCCAGCGCTGAAATAACTCTTATAGTGATGAAGAGCTAGCTACTAGCGAAGCTGCCCAGTTCTAAGGCGCTGTATGCAGATTCTGCTGTGTAGCCTAGAGTCTAGATCTTATCCAAACCAATGCTAGACGGCCTCTCATGCCCCACCAAAGGCAAATCAACATGCATAGCATACCCCTGTTATGCCAGGCTCTGCGGCAAACCACAGCACACCATCCACTATCACAGTCACTTACTATGCAGCCATAGCTAAACCGCCCAAGGATATACCTCGGGCGGCTGCGTATACTGCGCTGCGGAGCTTAGCCGCGAGCAAAGTGGGCAAAGGCGCGGTTGGCCTCGGCCATCTTGTGGGTGTCTTCCTTTTTCTTGAAGGCGACGCCAGTTTGGTTGCAGGCATCAACGATCTCTGTTGCTAGGCGCTTGCTGTACGGCATACCACTCTTAGAGCGAGCCGCTTGCACCAACCACATAAAGGCAAAGTGCTGCTGGCGATGACCCTGGATGGGGAATGGAATCTGGTAGTTCGCACCACCAACGCGGCGGCTCTTTACCTCAAAGCTGGGGCTGATGTTCTTGATGCAGGTCTCAAACACTTCCAGTGGGTCCTCACTCTTGAGGCTTCGTGCAGCTTGCTCGAGCGCACTGTAGACAGCCCGCTCAGCAACTTGCTTTTTGCCGTCTAGCATCGATTTGTTAATCAAGCGCTGCACCAGCACCGACTGGTACTTGCGGTCTGGCTTGATGGTGCGCTGGAGTTTTTTCGTGACTTTACGAGGCATGGTTAGTTACCCTCCTTCTTGGCGCCGTACTTGCTGCGGCCTTGCTTACGCTTCGACACCCCTTGCAGGTCGAGTGCGCCACGGACGATGTGGTAGCGCACACCTGGGAGGTCTGGCACACGGCCACCCCGGACGAGCACCACCGCGTGCTCCTGCAGGTTGTGGCCTTCGCCGCCAATGTAGGCCCAGACTTCGTGGCCGTTGGTGAGGCGCACACGAGCCACCTTGCGCATGGCGGAGTTTGGCTTCTTGGGGGTCTTGGTCGTTACCTTGACGCAGACGCCACGCTTGAGCGGTGCATTTTGGTCGTAGTAGCGCACCTTGAGTGCGTTGTGGATGCGCCCCAGCGCTGGCGACTTCGACTTCCGAGCCGCCGTCTTGCGTGGCTTGCGCACCAATTGGTTAATGGTTGGCATGCAATTCTCCTTATTGCTTATTGTTCGGCTTCTATTGCCCACCCCACTGTTGGATTAGTAGTGTGAGCATAGAGTGCCTGTCGCTGGTTTATAGTAGCCCAGCATCTGTATGTACGATTATGGAGCAGCACCTCCGCCTCGTGTCTGTACCTTCTCCGCCAGGCAGCGCACTCACACCAGCGCCCCACCCCGAGAAGAGGAAACTCGTGGGTATTATAGCATAGCGTTGTGTAGGAAGGCAAATACGCCGCAGCGCAAAAATCCATACTTATTCCTAGTACCACGCGATGAGGTGTAAAGCTTATTAGTCGTCATATTTTGGTGCTGGGAGATCAACATCTGGGCAGTGTCGCTTCTTCTACGCGCCTGCTCTATTCTCTACTTCTCTTCCTAATCCAAATACTGAACATCCTCAAAATATATTCATAATCATCGCGATGTGGAGAAAAAACGCAAGGCGCGATATCATACCACACGTTGGACAGATAATCCCTGTCGTCCCCACCCCATGCTATACTAATCTCATGCATATTGCCATCCAAGGTCAAGCAGGGTCGTTTCATGAGCAGGCAGCGCAGCAGTGGTTTGGGCCACAGGTCGATACCGTGCCGTGTACGACGTTTCGCGATGTTTTTCACACGCATGCGACTGGCCAAGCCGAGGGCATCGTTGTGGCGGTGGAGAACACGGTCTATGGGACAATCAACGAGCCGTACCACCACCTCGAGGCATGCCCGCTACCCATCATTGGTGAGGTGCGCCTTGCCATTGAGCAGATGCTCATCACATTGCCTGGTGCTCACCTGGCTGATATTACCGAGGTGTATTCGCACCCTGTCGCACTTGCGCAGTGCCAGCGCTTTCTTGCCGCCGAGCTACCCCATGCGGTGCAGAATGAATTTTTCGACACAGCGGGAGCGGTCGCCTATATCAAAGCAGCCGGCGACCCGCACAAAGCCGCCATCGCTGGCCAGGCTGCTGCTACCCTCCATCACCTACCCATCCTGCGCCGTAGCATCCAAGATAGCCACGATAACATCACCCGCTTCATCGTTCTCGCTCCAGGCCACGCACCAGTCCGTGCCAACCGCGCCACGCTCGTCGTCACGACCAATCACCAGCCTGGTGCACTACTTGAGGTATTGCGTATCTTCGCCGCGGCAGGCATCAATATCAGCAGCCTGCAGTCTCAGCCTATCGTTGGCCAGCCCTGGCAATACAAATTCTTTCTCGTCGTCGACAGCGCAGGCGCCCCACTCCAGCATGCCCTGCGCGCCATTGAGCAAAGCGGCCACACTGTACGGCTGCTGGGTGAGTATTGTGCGGGGTGATACATATAACCATGCTTATCTCCAGCGCACAAGAATATATTTAGATTGAGCCACTAGAGCAATTCATCATCATCTTGAAGGGTCGAAAGATATTCCTCAGCTGTTGACCGGTCAAGGCCTCCAGCGATAAGCCCTCTACCATAGTACTTGAGCCACCAAGTAGGAAAAGCATCAAGCAAACAGCGTGTCATTTGGCGGTTATCGTTGTTGATGTGCGCCAATGTATTAAGGTTATCAAGAATGGTTTTTCTCTCCATATATTCAAGGTCAGACTGCACGACGTCGTGCATAATGCGCTGCCGTGTTGCATCATCACACGGTAGCTCACCTACTGTATTAGTCATATACTGGAGCCAATTGTCAAAATCTCGTTGGTCCAGGATTCGCTCTGGAGCCTTCGGCTCGCTGTGGTAACCAATCGGGTCATTGCGTATCACTTTCAAGAGGCCATTCGTATACTCAGCATCAGCCCCTGCTGCAATGAGCCGATCTGCTATAGCGTTGCCATCATCAACCACTCGATAAGGATATGGATACTGACAAACAAATCGACGATCCAATATCGTTATAACCTCTACACCTTGCTGATACAAATGCCTGGCACGCATGGCAGTCTTAATATTATCAAGGTATTTATCATACTCCATTGTTTTGATAAGATCATCGCGGCTTTCATCACTCAGTCGGTCAATTCTATCAACGAAATAATTTTTACTCATATTCCATACACGACCTTCGTCACCCTCAACCACCGTCCAGTACAACTCATCATAACCAATCATCTCTGCAATTCGGTCAAAGTCTGCTACATAATCGCGCCCCTCTAGCAGCTGACTAGCTCGCGGATCAACATCCAAGCCAAAGCCTTCAATTCTCTCATTCAGCCACAAGAATTCTAGGTCTTCTGTCGTCAGCTCCTCACCTGCGTGCACCCGTCGCTCCATGTCTGTGAGGCGTCTCGTGTTTCCCTCACCATCATTGGTGTAGTTGGGGCTATGTTGGCTAGCAATTCGCTCGTACTTCGTCCACGAGCCGGTCGTTGCTTGGTATACCTCTTGCTTCGTCTCATTATCAGCGCTATCAGCAAGAGCCGCAGCATAGAGCGCAGCAAAGTCCCCCCTGCCTAGCAGCGGTGCCAGCTGGTCGTCCACTTCACGCTCGCCACGAATCACCCCTTGGTCAATGGCATCATACACCTGCGCCAGCGCCTCAGCATTGAGCTCTGGCCAAGGTGCAGTAGTCGAGCCAGTACGCTTCTTAAATTCTCCCTTAGCTTTGTCGTACTCGCCCATCGTCTTGAGCGATTCCCAGACATATACCTTGAACCAGTCTGGATATACATGCTCATTCTCATCGCTGCGTAGATATGTTGACCACTGCGTGAGGCTCTCAGCTTGGTCAGCTTGGACGGTATCCACCAGACGCTGCTTTTCTTCTAGGCTTAGCACTACCTCGCCTTGGCCACGCTTGCGAGTAATCCGTTCTTGCAGGGCAAAATACGCTTCTGGCACAGCTTGCTTTTTGATAAGTAAGTCAGCAATCTCCTCTTGCACGAACCGAGCGTCTGGGTGTGTAATGCTGCAGTAGCCACTCTCCAGCACCGCCGCTATCTTGGCTTCGTGATTACCCAGCCTGCGATGGGTTGGCTGGTGAACGTGGTGGTTATGCTCATTGTGCGTGTCATCACTACGATGAGCTGGCTGCTCATGTGTGATTATTCTCGCGATGCGCAGTGCTCCGTCGCCAAGGTTGTGATGGAACATACCAAGGAGTTTCTCTCCAGTTGGTGATGATGCAATAAATTGTTCTGGTGATTTTGGCTTTGGCATAGATGATTCCCCGTGTATTACTGCAATAATTATGATTATACCATCGCCTATGATGCAAGTAAAATTCAGCCGAGACTCTCCGTTCTCACCTTTTAAGACTCACCGTAAGCCTGCGTGCAAACTGCGCCGCCCTATCCCAGTTCATCCATGCTGCCGATCAGCACATCGCGCGGGCGTGAGCCATCGGCTGGGCCAATGATGCCTTGCTCTTCCATCTCTTCCATGATGCGGGCCGCCCGGGCATAGCCCACGCGGAGCTTGCGCTGGAGGAGCGAGGTCGAAGCTTTGCGAGTCTCTACCACCACCCGCACGGCATCGCGGAACATATCGTCATTGCCTTCGCCGCCGCCATCCATATCCATCACTACACCACCTTTGCCATTGAGCTGGACAGGCTGGCTCACGATCTCATCATTATACTGTGGTGCCGACTGCATACGCAGGTGGTCGGTCACCTTAGCGACTTCTTCGTCCATCACCCAGGCACCTTGGATACGCTTGGGCTTGGGCATGCTAGCGGTTTTCATCAGCATATCACCCTGACCAAGGAGCTTCTCGGCACCAATTTGGTCGAGAATAGTGCGGCTATCTACCTGGCTCGCTACCGTAAAGGCGATGCGGGCTGGCACATTGGCCTTAATGAGGCCGGTAATCACATCCACGCTTGGCCGCTGCGTCGCCAGCACTAGGTGAATACCCACGGCGCGGGCTTTCTGAGCCAAGCGAACGATCAGCGCCTCCACATCGCGCGCTGCCACCATCATCAGGTCGGCTAGCTCGTCTACCACAATAACGACATACGGCATGCGACCTTCGTCTACCTTTTGCATGTGGCCTTGCTCATCGGCCACAGCGATCTGCTTGCCGCGCGTTTTGATCTTTTCGTTATACGTCTTGATGTCGCGCACCTTCTCCTCAGCCAGCAGGCTATAGCGCCGCTCCATTTCATTGACCGCCCACTTGAGGGCACTAATGGTCTTTTCTGGCTCAACAATAACAGGGGTCAGGAGGTGTGGAATATCGGCATACGGTGCCATCTCTACTTGCTTGGGGTCGACGAGAATGAGCTTCATTTCGCTGGGACTGTTGCGATAGAGCAAGCTAGTGAGGAGTGTGTTGATCATCACCGACTTACCCGAGCCCGTTTGCCCCGCCACCAAGAGGTGCGGCATTTTGTTGAGCTCACCGACGAAGGGCCGGCCCGAGATATCCTTACCAATCGCAAACGCCAACGGTTCCTTGGCACGCTGCCACTCGGGGCTATCTAGCACCCCGCGCAGGCGCACATCGGCCGCCTTGCGGTTTGGCACCTCAATGCCCACGGCCTTCTTGCCGGGGATGGGTGCCTCGATGCGGAGGCTGGATGCCGCGAGATTGAGCGCGATATTCGTCTCCAGCGCAGTGATGCGGTTGAGCTTGACGCCAACGGGCGGCTTGAGCGTGTATTGCGTTACCTTCGGGCCAATGTTTGCCCCCTCCATCTCGACATTGATGTTAAATTCGTGCAGCGTGTCTTGGATAATGTGGGCATTTTGCTCAATGTCGCCGGCGTCAGCCGGGCTCTGGCGCTTCTCCAGCAACTCCAGGCTGGGTGGCTGCCAGTTGGGGTCATTAACGGCAAGCATGGCAGACCGATCTTCAGCTGCTTTATCTACAGAGGTAGATGGTGTGCTGTCGCGCAAGGTCGCCCGTGGTTTTTTGTCTGGTTTTGGCTCAGCCGGGCCATCGCCTGAGAGGGTTGGGACGCCCGCGTTGAGCTTGAAGTCACTCATAGCAGCAGGCTTATCTTGGACCTTCTCGTCCTTATTGCGCTTGGCTTTTTTGCTAGTGTCTGGTGTTTGGCTATCAGCGGCGCGGCGGGCCACTGCCACATTGGCGGCATCGTCTGCCTCAGCCTCGCTGCGCACCATGTTTTGCAGACCACGCCACAGCGCCATGGGCGAGACACGCAAGACAAAGAGTAGCGTCAAGCCGATCAACAATACATACACAAAAACCCCCACTGGCCGGTCGACCAGCGCCAGCATGGCACGATTGAGTAAGTCACCCATCACACCGCCTGTCGCAGCCGAGCCTCGCCGCAGTAGGCCAAATAGCCCCGCAAACCATAACACCATCAGCACTGCCGCAAGTTTCAGCACTACTGGTAAGCGGTTATCCTCCGCCCGAAAGATCGCCACCGCCACATACACCGCCACCACTGGGATGACATACACTGCATAGCCAATAATATGCAGCATCGTCGCATCAAGCCACTTGAGAATTGGCCCACCCGAGCCAAACCACGACACCACCAGCAATACCGAAAACGCCAGCAACAGCACCGCCGACACCTGCGCCCAAAACCCCGCCGGCAATGTATGCTGCGGCGCGGCCTGCTTGGCCTTGCTTTTGCTCGAGCTGCGCCGACGAGCAGTGCTTGAGCGAGTAGACGAACGAGTGCGAGTGGTTTTTCTTTTTGTAGCCATATCCTTTTTATTGTACTCTGTTTATGCTTGGTTTGATAGCGTATATTGTAGCATAATTTACTACATTAGGCAATCGGTGTTTCTTTCTTCGTGAATATAATCTAACCCTGAACTAAATTGTATAATACATCAGATTCGATCAATCAGAGGAAATAAAGATACCAATTTATTAGCAGTCTTGTACTTTGTCGCAATAACAGATTGTAATGCTAATTAAAATGCTGCTCAGTTAAATTGAGCTACAATAGTGGTATAAAATATAGAAACTCTTTAGTGGAGACTACGATTATGCAGAACGTTAGTGATGTGATTAAATGTAAATAAGGAGTTACTATTATGAAGTATGAAACGGTTAGTGAAAAAACAAAGCAGCTCGTTAATTATTTAATATCGAAACATCATCTTTCTACTGTTACGAGCTTAATTAAACTTTGTTACCTTTGTGATTTGGTAAGCGTTGGTAATAATAATGGACAAATTACAAACTTCAATTATATCCGGTGGCATTTTGGACCTTATGATGGAAAGATTGAAAAAGTGCTATTTGATTTGGTTGGGAGTGGTGAGATTAAGTCAGATACAGCGTATACAGACTATGGAACTGAATATGTTAAATACGAGGTTACAGAAGATATCGAACCTAAGATAGATAAATTAACAGAAACCGACCTAGGGCACATAGATGCTGTTCTTGAGAGTCTCAAAGGATACGGTCCAAAAGCGCTTACGCAGGTTGCATACAAAACCAAACCAATGACTGCTATTGGTGCTACGCTTGGTGGCACTGAGCATATGGGCGAAGTGCTAAATTTAACCTTAAAGTAAGGCTAACCAATGAATCTACCGCAGCCACTTTTTATTCAGACTATTGAAGCTAGAAATATACACCTCGACGTACATTCGCACGAAAAAGGCACTGGTGTTGTTAAGCCAAAATATAAGCTTGCTGGAAACCGATTTCCAGGAGGAGGTATATTATTTTGGGTATCAACACACAAGTCAAATGTATATCAAACTCATAAAACAGTGAAATATACTTACCCTAACGATTATGAGGAATGCATGGCAAAACCACTCAAGGATACTCCAGCCTATTTATCTATCGACCATATAGATTATTTATCCGATGAAGAAATATATACAAAATATTCCAATACTGCTAATGGATTTAAAAAAGTAGGAAAAATTAAAGTTAATGCGTTTAAAAAACTAACAGATTTAACTACAAAACTAAGATTAACTCCAGATCCAAACTCGCTACAACAGATGATTAATATCACGCGTGCTACAGTTGGTAGTGACGAGAATGTTGATGATATATTGAAATCAATGGGGTTACCAACTTAACATATTTGTTTCAATGGGGTGCTTATCGTGTGTGTTTGATTACCATCTTGATAGCCCTTACACTTCTCCGCTCACTATTCTCTCTGGTGGAACACTACTAAACATATATCACCTCCCTTTTCTCCACTAATATCTCCTAAACATTTCTCCTCCCATAGCCATCATTCCCCTACAATTTGCTGCCAAAAATAGCCATTTTGTCCATTCTATGTCACAATAGAAGCAAGGAGGTTCGTATGCAGCAGATGGTATGGAATATAGTAACGATGATTGCACCCTTTGCGGTGATTGCCTTTGTGCTGGTAGTGCTCGCCGAATATTTGCGCGCGCAGCAGCGCATCAAACGCCTAGAGGAGATGGTACACGAGCTGCAGCAGCGAATTAAGTCGGACACGTAACCCACAGTTTGCAAGTAAAAAAGCCAGCTATATAGCGCTGGCTTTTTTGTTTTTGTGACGCTAAGTCATTGCCTAGTAGCTTCGGCGCTCCGAGCGGTCCTTTGGCACAGCTACCTCAGTGTCGGGCTCTTGCCGCGGCGGAAACCTTTTGCGCGGCAGGCCAGCAAAGGCGTCATTGCTCGGCTGCTTGCTACGTGCGGTCGTGCGATTGTTAGCTGAGCGGCGCTTGCGCGTATTAGCTGGGCGAGTTGGTGCTTTCTCTTCTGTTGTCGCGGGCAATACACCAGCTGTTTTGCGGGCGGCAATGGCGGCTGCTTTGGCAGCGGCACCACCCTTAGCAATGCGCGGTGGTGTGTGTGGCTGAGCTGGCGCAGCGAGACTCTGACGCGAGCGCCCAGCTGTGACTTCACGGCCTACACGAGTCGTGCGACTCGACGCCTTTTGCGGTGCACCGACTTCGTTGATGACTGGGATAATAATGGGCATGCGGCGTGTTTGGTCGTAGAGCACGCGGGCAATGTCGTCTTTGATTTCCTTCTTTACGACATCAAGGTCATACGAACCCACCAGGCTGCGCGCTGCTTTTTGCTTGAGATAGGCGCGGATCATTCCCATCAGCTCTTCATTATCGCGCAGATAGATGAAGCCCCGGCTGATGATATCTGGGCTGGTGAGGAGGCGGCCCGTCCCACGCTGGACGGTGAGCACCACAACGAACATCCCCTCCAGGCTCATATGGATGCGATCCTTCAGCACGACATCGCTCACGACTGCACCAGCGTCGTCATACATTGTGCCGCCCGAGTGCGGAATGCGCCCAATCTTGTGTGCACCATCGGTCGTAAACTCCACAATATCCCCTGGGTCGCAGACAAAGATATGACTGCGCGGAATGCCACACTCCTTCTCGGCCAGGCGAGCATTGTGCACCAGCATGTGGAACTCGCCGTGGTTGGGCAAGTAGTATGTGGGCTTGACGGCACTAATGAGTCGCACGTGGTCATCATAATACCCATGGCCCGACAGGTGGAGTGGCCCCACCCCGGTCAGGTGTGTCTTGCCATTTTGCACCACGTCGCCACCTTCGCGCATCAAGCCATCGACGGTGCGTACGACGTACTTCTCGTTGCCCGGGATGGGGTTAGAGCTAAAGACCACCACATCGCTCCCCTTGATCTTGACGAACTTATGCGCTCCCGTCGCCATGCGGTTAAGCACTGCACTAAATTCTCCCTGGCTACCCGTACAGACGATGGTGATCTTGTGGTCGGGTAGCTTTACGAGGTCTTCCATCTTTACTACCGTGTCTTTGGGGATCTTGATAGCACCAGTGCGCAGTGCTACCTCCAGGTTTTGGATCATACTAAACCCAGCAAAGGCTACCTTGCGCCCATGCTTCTCTGCCTCCTCGAGGATGAGCTGAATGCGGTGCAGCTGGCTAGAGAAACTACTGATGATGATGCGGCTCTTGGCCCACTTGTCCATCACCTCACCCATGCTGTGCTGGATGTCGTGCTCGCCGTGGGTGTGAGTGCCAGCGCTCTCGCAGTTGGTCGATTCGTTCATCATGAGGAGGAAGCCCTCGGTGTGCGCAATATCTTGCAAGCGCTCGAAGTCGAACTTACGGCCATCCACCGGGTTCTCCTCAATACGCCAGTCGCCACTGCTAAGGATGTTCCCTACTGGCGTGCGCACCACTACTGCGGCCGAATCAGGGATGGAGTGGTTCACCCGCACTAGCTCTACACTAAAGGAGTCACACAGCTGAACGATCTCATGCTCCTCAGGCTTGAGCTCGTGGTACTCTGGCTGGTAGCTACCATCGGTCTCGGCCATAGTGCGCTGCAGCATACCCAATGTAAAGGCTGTGCCATAGACTGGTGCAGGCAGCTTGGGGATGATATGCCGAAAGGCACCGATATGGTCGAGGTGCCCGTGGGTAAAGATATGCGCCCGAATCTTGTGCTTATTCTCCTCCAGCCACTGCGTATCGGGGATGATGTAGTTGATGCCTGGGTAGTCGCTGCCTGGGAAAAGGAAGCCCATGTCGATAATGATGATATCGTTGTCGTACTCGATGGCCGTCATGTTCTTGCCAATGCCCATCTCGCCCACCCCACCAATCGGGATGACCTTGAGCGTTGGGCGCGGGGCACGGGGCCGCTTAGGCTGCATATTGAGAGTAAACTGCTTGCCGCCATAGCCATTATAGACCGACTTATTGACCGGCACGTTAATAACATGCTGCGAGGCCTGGGCATTGACCCCCTCGCTGGTGCGCCGCTGCGCCCGAAAGACCTCGCCTTTGCGTGTGGTGGTGGCGCTGAGCACCGTGTTGGTTGTCGCTGGTTGTTTGCTTGCGTGTGGACGCTTCTTGGCGTCATCTGCCTGGGGTGTGGCCACTCGTCGTTGACCCATTGTATCTCACTCCTTCTAATACATTATTCTAGTTCTACTAATAAGAGACAGGCTAAGAGCCTCAATAAGTGATTGTATTATAGCAGATGATGGTGAGGTATGTCAAAGCCACCCCGCGAGAGGTGGCTTTTGCTTCGTATCACTACGAGTTGATGGTATATGCTATACGCACCAAAATTGCAGCATATCGCTCAAATTTTGGTTTCTTCCCGCACTGGAAGCTGACTGCCACGATGCGCTATCACTTGGAATATCATCAGGGTTTTCGTTGCTGGTAGGCGCTTCTTCGATGGCAAACGTTGGTGCGCCGTTCTCGTTAGTGGTTCGCGTCATCCGTATGTAGTACAGCTTCTCATTTGGGTCAGTATTGGCACTTGGACGGAAGCTACTTGCCACTGCAACTTCTGTGGCAGGGTTGCCTGTGATCTGCAGCAGCTCTGCCGTCGTCAGGTCGCCAGTTGGCTGAGATACCCCTGGCTCTTGTGGTGTTTCCAGTGTCACCTCCTCCCGCGTGGTTGTTTTGCCGGTGGTTGTGTCTTTTTGTTTGTGTGCCACCGTCGTTACGACAACGTTTTGCCCACCGCGGTCGACGATAGCTCGCTTCGCTGTAATAATCTCCTCAATACCCCTGCTCTTATCAGTCTGGCGCGCCGTAAGAGAATCGCCAGTATAACGATCTGTCTTCGTCTTGCCCTGCAGCTCGGTATAGCGTGTCGTAATGCCGTGCAAAACTTCTCTGTCGACCTTCTTCACATCAATCTCACCATCAATTGTTGTAAATTCTACCTCACGACCCGATTGCCCAAATGGCTCAGCCGTTGCGGCTGTTTCACTATGAGTTGGGGCGTCTGCGTGGTTGCTGCAATATGCCGCACCATTTATACCAATAAGTAGGGCAACAAGAGCTGCTGCTTTTTGTCCAAGCGAGAACCGTGGCATATCTATCTTATCGGTATCATCGGCAGCACTCTCATTACTTAACGTAATGCGCAAGTTCGTCTTATCCAAAACCGACCCCTCTTTGAACGGCATCTGCCCCTTCATACTACTCGTCTTCATCGGAAACCTATTCATATCAATCATCTCCTATCACTATTTGCCAAATAATTCTTTATACTATATTTTATCCGCTATATTTGTCAAGCGTCGTTTCTCTGTAGTAATTTACACCCAGCTAGCCAGGCTCTTTTGCAGATAACTCACCCTTGCACCACCAAAAAGCCGGCTACCCCACGATAGCCGGCTCTGTGCTATGCCTCGCAGCACATTAATTTTAATCTCCATCCACCGTCGTATGAGCAAACTGCCGCGTGCCACGCCAGGCCAAGAAGCCGATGAGGAGCGCGTTTGCCACCAGCGCAAAGCCAGCCAAGATGAGCATGTGCTGCGTATAGAGCGCACTATCTACCCCACCCGAGATCGCATGACGATAGGCAATGATGGAGTGTGTCATGGGTAGCCATGGGTTGATAGCTTGGAAGAAACCAGAGGCCGTTTGGATGGGGAATATCCCTTCGCTCGCTGCCAGCTGGAGCACCATGATGATCATTACCACCAGCCGGCCAGGGTTATCAAGCACCATCACTACCAGCGTAATGAGCGACATAAAGGCAAGCGAGGCAAGGTAGCTTGTGGCAGCAAATAGCCACGGGTGGTCGGGTTGCAAGCCCACCACATAGACTAGCACTAGCATCATAATCGTTGCTTGCACCAGTGCAGCCAGCCCCAAGACTGACATCTTAGCCAGCCACCAGCGCCAGGCATTTTCTTGGCGCGAGAAGGTCTTGCGCACTGGGTACATCGTCGTCAAAGCCAACCCACCAACGAAGAGCGCTAGCGAGAGCATATATGGTGCCATGGCATAGCCGTAATTTGGCACACTGCCAGTGCTGTGCTCGCTACTCGCCACAGGTGCGGCCATCTGCTGCTGAGCCGCTGGGCTAGTTGGCAGGAGCTTTACCTGCGCAGCACCAGTCTGCAGTTTGTGCGCCAGTGTGCTCGAGCCATCCACCAGCTGGTTACTTGCCTGCACCAGTGTGCTAGAGTGTTGCTGCAAGGTAGCTGCACCCTGAGCCAGTTGCCCACTACCCTGCTGAGCTGTTGCGAGATTGCCCGCCACCTGTGCTGCACCAGCTTGGAGCCGCTCGCCACCAGCCCGCACCGTGTTGTAACCCGCAAAGGCAGTGGTGGCTTGTGGGGCGAATTGCTCCACGCCAGTATTGAGTGCCGCCACACCATTCTTGAGTGTTTGCTGCTGAGTGGCAAGCGTTTTAGTGAGAGTATCGAGGTTGGCCAACAAGCTCTGCGTTTGCTCGGCAATAACTTTGGTTTGCTGCAGAGCACTCGCTATGGTCTGCAGCTCGGGTAGTGTGATGGTCGTGCTACCGCCAGATGCAGCTGCCTGCGCACTAGTCTTTTGGAGGATCGCCCCAGCCGACGCGGCTGGTGCTTGCACTGCCTGGAGCGCACCCACAACCCGCTGCGCATCTTGGACGACGGCCGCCTGTTGAGCCGCCACCGCTGGTGATGGCTGAGCCACTTGGGCGTTGAGTGTATTCACCCCTTGTTTGATCTGCTGCATACCAGCTGTTAGCTGGGCCACTTGGGCTGCCGTTGGCAGTTGGCCAGTCAGCTGCGCTGTGCCCTGCTGGACTTGCACTGCGCCAGCCTGCAATCGCCCCAGGCCTGCCGTTAGCGTCTGCTGCTTGCTCGCTAGTTGGCTAACGCCATTGGTATAGTGAGTAAGACCCGCTTGGAGCCGTGCCGACCCCTGGTGTAAGCGCCCAGCACCATCACCAGCCTGCGCCATGCCATTACCCACTGCACCAATACCCGCTGCCACCTCTTTGAGGTAGGTTTGGGTCACTTGCTCGGCCACTGTTTCCTTCACTTTTTGCGCGGCTTGGCGGCTAATGACTGCGCCAATGTAGTTTTTGGCTGGCGTCAGCTGATACGACACCACTGCTTGCTGCGGCTTGTCCTGCCGGAGTGAGGCCGCACGCTGCGAGAAATCCTCTGGCACTGTCACCACTGCGTAGTAGTAGCCACGGCGTACGCCATCATCGGCTTGCTGCTTGGAGACGAATTCCCACTTAAGCGCCTTGCTCTTATGCAGAGACTCGGTCATTGTCTGGCCGATCTGCAGCTCCTTACCATTGATCTGCGCCCCCTTGTCTTCATTCACAAAGGCAATTGGCAGTCGGTCGGTATGCCCATACGGATCCCACACCGAGCTGAGGAAAAACGCCGCATATATTACCGGCACAAAGGCCAGCGCTATCACTGCCACCAGTAGTGTTTTGCTCTGCAGCAAGTGCCGCCATTCGGCCTGGACCATCACGCTGCGGCGACGCTGGATAGCTTGCTTCATCTTCTCACCCATTGTTCATTAACTCCCGAATAATATCTTGCAACGTCACGCTCTGCAGCGTCTCAGCCCAACGTGCCTGAGCCCGATCAAAGGCACCAAGGATGCTCACCTCACCGCGTTTAATCTTGCTATCATCTGCCTGGCGGGCAAACATCCGCTCGGCTACTCCTTGGTAGTGGACAAAGCTCTCCGTCCCCTCGACTGCCGCCACGATATCCCACAGCGTCAGCTCTGTACTAGCCCGCGCCAAGCGAAAGCCACCACCCGCACCCCTCACCGAGGTAATCAGCTGGGCTGTTACGAGCTTACGCGTTACTTTAGTAATATACGTTGGCGACACCCCCATCTGCTTTGCCAAGCTCTGGTTCGTCACTGGTGATCGCAGGTCTGGATGCGCCAGCAAAATCACAATGCAACAGGCCTGCTCGACTGCTCCTGATAATCTCATGGTTTTATATGCGAGGTGCTATGCAGCCCACCATGCGCAGCAGCTCACTCCTCCTTTCTTTGATTGTTGATAATGGATATCTAATATCTAGATTATCATAGGCTACTCCCTATTGCAAGCCTATCGTCAGAATATATCCTCCTAAAAAATCAAGCTACCTCTGTGGTCTTGAGCATATATTTTGCTGGGCTGATAAATCACAGCCCAGCATTGTCTTCTTTGCTTTTGTGCTACTTTGCGCGGTGAGCGAGCGGCTTCGTGCCTTTGTAGAGTAGGTAGCGAAACAGCCCCGCCTCATACAGCGTGCTATAGCCATGCGATGCCATCACGGCATTAACGAAGAATGGCGCAAGCTTTGCATCTGGCTGAATCCAAGCAAATGGCCGGGCGAGCGAGCGCAAGCGGTGGTATGTTGGCATAACGGCCTCTGTCCAATCAGTCTCGCTTATATCCGCAAAGCCAGCCTGCTGCAGGGCCTGCGATATCTCACCAGGGTTTTGCTGCCGTACACCAAAGCCACCAGCATGCTGCTCCAAAAAATCCATCATGCGCTGCTGACGAACCGACATATGGCGAGCATCGACCTCATAATCGGCAAACACTACACGCCCACCTTGCTTGAGGATGCGATAAAATTCCTGCATCGTGGCCCGCATATCCTTGGCGTGCGACAGTGTCTCATTCACATACACCACATCGAAATACTCGTCTGGGAAGTCGGTGTGCGAATAATCGCCGAGCACAAAGCGCGGCGCAGGGCTCATATGCCGCGACAGCTTCTCAGATATCTTGACCTCTCGTGGTGTGATGGTAATGCCTATTACCTCACCCCCCCCATTGGCCCGAACGAGGTGCCGCGCCATCACGCCCTGGCCCGAGCCCGCATCGAGCACGCGGTCGGTCTGCTTGAGCTGCAGCTCTTTGGCAAACATCCGCAAGAAGTTCGCCTGGGCTTGCCGCTCGTTCTTCGTCTCGCTCGTCCAGTAGCCAGCGTGCTGCGAGCGGCCCAGCATCATGTTGTAGCCCGCCCACGAGCCAAACCGCGAATAGTATGTAGCCACACCGTTGTTCTTTGTGTTCATCATTTTCTCCTTGTTACTATACTTATTCTATAGTATAGCGTAGAACTGCTCAATGGAGTGGGTTTGCGAGAGCCTTTCTCCACCCTCCTCTCTCAGCCTCTACTCCTCTTTGCTGCTGCCAAGATTCTCTCTCCGTATGTCATTTTTCCTACCTCAGATAGGTCTATTTTATTAAAGCATGAGCGATATCATAATTATGACAATGGGGCGATTTGTAGTATCATGTATAAGTATAAGTGTTATACCAATGAGGTGAGGAGGAAACACAATGCCAAAACAAGAAGCAGCTGGCCTGCCATGGCCAGCCCAAGCAGCCCGCAGACAAGCCACACGCCAGTCTGACCCTGCCATCCGCGATAGCAGCGCCTACCGGCAAAAGCCTGCTGAGGATGCCGAGCGCACCACATCGGCAACCGCGCAGAGCGAGCTCGATGCTGCCAAGACCAAGCTTGCCACCCTGCAAAAGGCACTGCAGCATGTGACCGCCGTCGAGATTGGTGAGGCACAGCTTGGCACCAGTGCACGCGATTACATTAGCCATGCGCTGGAGGTGTCGCGTATTTTTTCTGAGCTCGAGCACCGCCGCGTGCCTGTTAATGGCTCATACAATGGCCAGCCCTTCCAGGTGTTGCCCAGCTCCAACCTCGAGCTGATCGAGCGCGACCTGGGCCGTGCAAGCTTTGGCCCCTATGGCCCAGCTGGCCTCACCCGCGTTGGTCCTCAGCCCAAAGAAGAGCTTACACTCGACGACTACGTCGCCGATGCCACTGCTCAAGCCACGGCCGACTACAACACCAAGAAAAAGCAAGCCGACGAGCAAGCCAAAGTTGCCACCGAGCTCCAAACCGCTCAAGAGCTCCTCGAGCGCAAAGGCTACGGCGTGACCGCACCGGAGGCCAGCAAGACGAAGGCCGCCTAACTAGCTCCATAAATATGCACACCAAGGTAAGTGTCGTGATGGTGCTTACCTTTTTTCGTTTGCACAGTAAAGCTCTTGCCGCATCTCTTACCCCTTCCTCTACCACTGACTATGAGGCACTATGCATCTGAATATATCTCTAGAGTATTCATTATTTGTTCTGCGTCGCCTGTCGCACATACGCCACTGCCCGCACGAAGTCGTCGATGAGCGTTTGGCGCATGGCACCGTTGTATAGCGCAGCGGCTGGGTGGTAAAGCGGAATGACGACGAACTCTCGCTCGTGCAAACGCACTTTGCGCGGCTGGCCATGGTCACGGCTAATGCGTAGATCGGGGATGAATCCGCCACCACTGTGCCGGCCAAGAGTAAGCACTGCCTTTGGCTGGATAATATCGAGCTGCTGCATGAGGTACGGCCAAAAGGCGCGCTTCTCCTCCGGCAGTGGGTCGCGATTATTGGGCGGACGATATTTGACGATATTGGTAATGTACACATCACTGCGCACGAGGCCAGCTGTAGCGAGCATTTCGTCGAGGAACTTCCCCGCCGCCCCCACAAATGGCTTGCCCTGCAGGTCTTCATTCTTACCGGGTGCTTCTCCCACAAAGACGATGTCGGCATTGGGGTTGCCATCACCCAGCACCAGCTGCGTGGCCTGGGCAGCCAGCTCGGGGCAGAGCTTGGCGGCGATAATCTCCTCAGCGAGGTGCGCCAGCTGAGCGGCTTGGGTTTGGTCTGGCGTGGATGGGTCAAGTGGATGGGTCATATATTCAGTATAACAATCGATGGGCGGATGGAGCAAAAAATCGATACTATAGCGATGTACTACGTATGATAATGTATCAAAAACACCCCCACAAAGGAGGTGTTTTGCTATGCGAGGAAGCGATGTGCTGAGTGTACTACTCCCTACTCCGTTTGGTTTGCCTCTGGGTCGGTAAGCTTGCGCACCATGGGCAATACTAGGTAGATGCCGATGATGGCGGCGATGAGCCCTCCACCAACGATGCCAAAGTATAGCGGCGAGAGCGTTGGCTTGAGCGAGGCGGAGAAGGTTGTGATGAAGACGGTACCAACCCACACCCCAATGGCGCACGAGAGGAGCGAAACACTCAGCAGCGGCACTAGCGACTCCGTCATGATGAGGCGCTTGAGCTGGCCAAGACGCATACCACCGAGGCGCAGCGTGTAGAGCGAGCGACGGCGCTCAAACAATCCACCAATCGTCGAGACGATCAAGCTTGCCACTGCGACGAAGAGTGTCACACCCATGCCAGCGTAGGCCATCTCGGCGAAGTTTTTGATGATGGGGTTGATCTGCGGGTGCTTCTCGAAGTCCCCACTGCGGATGTAGAGAAAATCGTGCGGGGTCTGGCGGGCATACATGAGGGCACGCACCTTCTCCACGTCATCATTATGGGCAACGGTGAGGAGATAATCCTTAGGGCCATTGGTGTTGACTGGCTGCTCGGCGAGCGAGACGGTCTTGACGACGGCACCGTTGAAGTCGAGCAAAGCATAGTGATCACCCTGTGCACCGCTGGGGCAGCTGTGCTCGGTGTAGATGGCCAGGTCGCTACAACGGATGGCACGAGCTTGGATGCGGCCATTGTCACCAGCAATAGGGTACATTGGGGCAACATTGGTGATGTATGGCTGCTCGCTCAGGATTTTTTGTGTATCGGGCTGCAAGACATGATCTTGCGAGGTGATCGCTACAGCGTTGCTGCGCAGCTGCGAGTAACCGTTGTTGGCCACCGATGAAGCGTTGAGGGCATCAATACCACTCACCGCCGAGAGGTAGAAGCTCCCCGCAAAGAGGGCCAACACTACCCCACTCACACTGCGGAAGACGGTCTGTGAATGGACGGCAATCCGCTTGCCCGCGATCAAGGCCGAGCCACTGCGTGCATAGCGTGCCACGATGCGAGCAATTTTATTCGTCAGCCAGCCACCAGCCAGCACCAGGCCAAACATCACACTGAGGAAGGCTGCGAAGAGAATGAGGGTCGGTATAGAGCTCTCACTTGCTCGCTCAGCCATCCAGTCGTGCCCAGGCTTCGACGCCATCCAGCCAAAGATACTAAGGCCAAATGCTAAGGGGATGACACGCCACACCCGCAGCTTCTTTGTCTTTTCGGCTGAGCGCGAGACACCCAGTGGTGAGAGCTGCGCCTTGCGCATCCGGCGCCAGTTGACGTATGTCGTTAGACCAAGGGTCACGCCAACGATGATAATATACTGGTGCCACTGCAGCGCAAGATCAGCTGGCCAGAAACGCATGTCGCCATAGAAGAAGCCATGAAGCGAGCTCTGCGTGAGTGTAAAGATAACGAGACCCAGCACCACACCAGCCAGCGAGGCCAGTAGCGACTCGAGCAGCAGTACACGGGCCACTTGCCCCTTGGTCGCACCCACGAGGCGCAGGGCGGCGTAACGCTTCTCGCGCTGTGCCCCACCCAGCTGCGTAGCGACAGCAACAAAGGTGACGATTGGGAAGAGTAAGATCGATCCGCCCACGACCAACATCATCAGCGAGAATGGGTCGAAGGCAACACTCTGCGCCTTACCATTGACATCGGTAATGTAGACATCGGCGTAGGAGTTGGGCTGCCCATTTTTCTTAGCATATTGGCTGCTCTTCTCAACCTCCTCCGCACTCACACCCTTGACCAAGGAGAAGTCATCGGGGCTAGCAGAGTACTCGTCTGGCAGTGTGCCGAGGTTGGTGGTGAGGTTGCCGAAGCGCTCGAGAATCTTATCCTCCGGGTGCTGGGCGATCGCCGCTGCTAAGCCCTTGGAGAGGTAGTATTCACCTGCCTTTGGCGTGTCTATCTTGGCAAATTTGGCAGACTTCTCAGTGCCCTGCAGCGAGATGACGCTAATCGTCTTGCCTCGCCACTCATCTTTGTTGCCCCGCTCGATGCCACCAGCTTTGAGCGGCGCTTGGCCAGTCGCTTGTGGCTTTTGGGGTGTATGCTGGGCCGCAGAGATAGTACTTGAGATAATCGCTCGGTTTTGGCGGCCCACCAAGCCATTAAGCCCGGCAGCCATATAGCACAGCATGACGATGCCAAGCGAGATAGCTGCTGCCGTCAGGCCCAGGCGCATCATTGATTGCCGGCCCGATTTTTTTAGTAATAACCAACTAACGCTCATGCTACATCCCTCCCGAGATCTGCCCATCGCGCACGATGATCTCGCGGTCGGCATAGGCAGCAATGGTTGGTTCGTGGGTGACCATAATCACGGTGGTACCATATTGCTTAGCAGTGGCGATAAATAGCTCCATCACACGCTGCGAGTTGAGGCTGTCGAGCGAGCCCGTTGGCTCATCGGCAAAGAGCACCTTGGGCTTGATGACCATCGCTCGGGCAATTGCTACCCGCTGCATCTGCCCGCCAGAGAGCTCACCGAGCATGTTGCCCGCCTTGTTGCCCAGCTCTACATTGTCCAGCCAGCGCTGGGCGGCTTCGTACGCTACGGCACGTTTCTCGCCATTGAGCAGTAGCGGCAGCGCGACATTATCCAGCGCCGTGAGTTCTGGCACAAGTTGCCCAAACTGGAAGACGAAGCCAAAGGCTGTGCGCCTGAGGATGCTCCGCTGGTCGTCATTGAGCTGGTCGATCCGCTTACCCGCGCAGTGGATCTCGCCACTATCGACAGGGGTAATCGCCGCTAAACTATGGAGCAATGTACTCTTACCCGAGCCGCTCGGCCCCATAATGGCCAGCACTTCGCCCGGCATTACATCTAGCGACACGCCGCGCAATGCTTCTGTCTGGCCGAAGGATTTCTTCAGGTTGCGGGCGCTAATGATTGGTTGATTGGTTGGTCTCATTGGTCAGTTCCTCCTTGAGTTTGGTTAAGCGCGACGTCGTTAGTTCAATCCAGCGCAGGTCTGCCTCCAGATGGTACAGTGCGTGGTCGATGAGCAACGTGTCGGCTAGGTTGCTTTCGCGGCGGCGGCTTGTGAGGTCGCGCATCCGCTGAATATGGGCTTGCCGCTGGTTGTCTAGGTAGGGCGCGGCATCACCTTCGCGCAGGATTGCCAGCACGGTTTTGACGTACATATTGGCCTGCGACTGATGCGACGGCAACTCGGGCGCCTCCAGCCAGGCCTGCAGGTCTTGCTTGCCCTGCTCGGTAATGGCATAGCGCACCCGGTCTGGCCCACCAGACTCACTGGTGTCGGCAATCTCCTCCACCTTGTTGTCACGCTTGAGGCGCCCCAACGTCGAGTAGACTTGCCCTGGCAAAATTGGCTTATCTTTGCCAAAGAAGCCATCGTACTGCTTCTTTAGCTCGTAGCCATAGTTTGGCGCATTCGCCAACAATCCGAGTAATGTATATTGAACGTTCATATCTCTACTATACACCGAGTGACTAGCGAGTGCAAGCCTTATTATACACTTAGTGTATAGTTTGGGTCAGAGGAGCATATTTCAAGAGAATCTACCTCTGTTATCTCGTTCACTCTATATCTTTTTTAGTAGCCCGATTTGATGTATTACCCTGTCACTACCCTACTCCATTGCCACCAACAAGTCTCGCTTAGTGTCAGCAAACACTATGCCAGTACGCAGCTAGACTCGTTTGCTCATGAGTAGCATACGTAGGCTATTTGCGCATGATGATATGACGGTTACACATATCGCCCTCTCGGGTACGAGCACTTTGTTTAGTGTTGCTATTTGCCGCCCATAAACCCAGCAAAAGTAAAAAGGCCAGTCATACCACCAGCGCAGCCACGCAAGGATAGCCAAACTATATAGAGCCTCAGCTTCTCCAAGCACAACAAAAAACACCCCAGCAGTATCTGGGGTGTTTGCACACGGTACGTCGAGAGACGATCTATCTCATGGCCAATAATTAGTCGCCAAGGGTATCCATCTTACCCTTGGTGCGCAAGATATCGCGCAGTTCGCGGACAGATTCTTTGCTCGATGACTGTGCATCTTTGAGCTTGTCGTAGAGCGACTTTGTCAAAGATGTGCTTGGGATCTCGGGGCGCTTTGGTGAGCTACTGCTGCTATCACGGTTCTTGTAGTAATTGACGAGGGCTACATAGTAAGCACGCATCTCTTTGCGATACTTGATCTGCTCGTTGGCATAGTCGCGCACGCTGGCGTACTGTGAGTCCTTCATTTTATTCAGTGCCTTGAGGCAGGAGCTCTGTTGCTCATCATACTTCTGGCCAGCTTCATCACCAGATGCGCTGCTGAGTGGCGAGCTGTAGCTCGTGCGGCACGAATTGCTGTATTCTTTGTAGGCAGTAGCGACCGCACCCGATTCTTTGAGTAGCGGCTTGACTTTTTCGTAATCACTCTTGTACTCTTCGAAGGCTTTCTTGACCTCACCATCGCGCATAGCAGCAGCTTTGCCGAGCTTGTCGAAGTGGTCATCCGCCTTGCGCACCACCTCGTTGATTGACGTTTCTGGGTCTGACCTGTCTATATTAAGGCTGGTTGAGTCGAAGCTATTCATCATAGCGTATGCCTTGCGGTAATCTTCGGTGCTTGGCCCTGAGAATAGTACGATACACACGATTATAATGATGATCAGCACAAATATACCAATCCCGCCGCCAATCAAACTCCATAGCAAGCCCTTGCTCATGCCCTGCTTGGGTGGCATTGGGCCCATTGGCCGGCCTGGCTGTGGCTGCATTGGCTGAGGTTGGCCTGATGCTGGCTGAGCTGGTTGCTGTGAAATGGGTTGAGGTTGAGGTTGAGGCTGGGGCTGAGCAGCAGGGGCTGGCCCAGCAGCTGGCTGTGGAGCAGCAGGAGTAGGCTGCTCAGTTGGTGCTGGCTCAGCGGTAGCACGCTTGCTGGCCAGAGCGGCCTTCTCTTCCTCAGTATAAGGTGGGTTATTCATATCAAAGGTTGGGACAGCCTCTGGGGGTTGCTCCTGGGGGGTTGCTGGTTGATTACTCATGCATCTCCTTGTTAACTTGGCTATTATTCACCATAACTATTATACCGGAATAGCAGCAATTGGCCAATATATATCTTGCTGTGGCTGCGCGCCCTCCTCTCCTTCACGTCCACTCATACAGCACCAAAGAAAGCGGAGGTTGTTACCAGCAAAACACCCCACGCATCCTTGCTGGGGTGTTTGTCTTCTGTTGCGAGGCTAGCGCTCAGATCTGCTACAATCCAATCATCGTCAGATTAATCTTGCCGCGCTCATCGATGCCGGTGATCTTCACCTGAACCGTCTGGCCTTCTTGCACGACATCTGTCACCTTGCCAACACGACCCTTGGCAAGCTTCGAGATATGCACCATCCCATCCACGCCAGGCAGAATGTTCACAAAGGCGCCAAAGTCCTTAATCGTCACCACGGTGCCGGTGTAGGTGCGGCCAACTTCGGGCTCTTCCACCAGGCTTTTGATCCAGGCCAGCGCCTTCTCGATCGCCTCGCCATTGGGGCTGGCAATGGTAATCAGACCGTCTTCTTTAATATCCACCTCGGCACCAGTTT
Organism: uncultured Candidatus Saccharibacteria bacterium; assembly: GCA_938041555.1. Classification (GTDB taxonomy): domain Bacteria; phylum Patescibacteriota; class Saccharimonadia; order Saccharimonadales; family Saccharimonadaceae; genus Saccharimonas. The sequence goes on from CALIAC010000011.1 coordinate 28,114, forward strand.
CGCTAGTGATTTTATTGATGGTTTCGCCACCCTTGCCAATGACGGCGCCAATTTTATCCGGGTTAATCTTGAGCTTTTCGATACGCGGCGCATAGGGGCTGAGTTCTTTACGTGGCGCTGGCAGCACACTCAGCATGTGCTCCAGGATATGGGCACGACCAGCCTTACTCTGCTCGAGCGCCTGGCGCAGCACCTGCACGGGCAAGCCATGCACCTTCATATCCATCTGCAGGGCGGTAATACCCTTGCTGGTACCCGTCACCTTAAAGTCCATGTCGCCAGCAAAGTCCTCGGCGTCGGCAATATCACTCAGCACGTAGGGCGTGTCGCCGTCCATCATCAGGCCCATGGCAATGCCGCTAACCGGGGCTTTGATGGGCACGCCAGCATCCATCAGGGCCAAGCAGCTGCTACACGTGGCCGCCATACTGGTAGAGCCGTTCTGGCTCATGATTTCTGTGACGCTGCGGATGGCATAGGGGAACTCTTCTTCGCTCGGTAGCACTGCCGTAAGGGCACGCTCCGCCAGATACCCGTGGCCAATCTCACGCCGACCAGGGCTACCAAGGCGCTTCACCTCACCCACCGTATAGCCCGGGGCGTTGTAGTGGTGCATATAGCGGCGCTCGCCTTCTGTCACCTCCATGGTATCGACTAACTGTGCGTAACTCAGCGGTGCCAGCGTCACAATATTCATACCCTGCGTCACCCCGCGAGTAAACAGGCTGCTACCGTGGGTGCGTGGCAAAATACCAACTTCGCTCGAGAGCGGACGGATTTCCGTGAGGGCGCGGCCATCGGGGCGAGTGCGCTCCTCCACAATGCCGCGGCGCACATCGTTGTGTAGTGCCAGCGTAAAGGCTTCGTCGTACTCATCACGTACCGCGGCGTATTCCTCGGCGTCAAGGCCGAGCTGCTCGGCCATGGCCTCGTGGAAGGCCCAGCGGATTTCATTGACAACTTCATTGCGCTCGGGGTATGGGCGGCGGATTTTCTCGCCCAGTTTGCCATCAACCCACTGGTTAGCGACAGCTTGGATGTCTTCATTTGGCAAGACCAGCTCGTACTCCTGCGGCGCCGGTGCTACCTTGCTGGCAAGCTCCCGCTGCAGTGCGATCGCTGGCTGCATGGCTTGGTGCGCCCAGGCTATGGCATCGACGATCACCTCCTCGGGCACTTCTTTAGCGCCAGCTTCTACCATGGTAATGCCGCGCTCGATGCCGGCCACCACCAGGTCGAGGTCGGACTGCTCACGCTCCTCTGGTGTCAGGAAGGCTTTAAACTCACCATTCACCCGGCCCACGCGCAGGCCCGCCACCGGCCCATCAAACGGCGTGCCCGTCAGCATCAGGGCGCTGCTGGCGGCAACCATCGCCACCATATCGGGGCGGAAGCTCGGGTCCATGCTGAGCACTGTAGCCACCACCTGCACTTCCTGGCGGTAGCCTTTCGGGAAGAGTGGGCGGATCGGCCGGTCGATCAGGCGGCCAATCAGCACCGCTTCGTCGCTGGGCCGGCCCTCGCGTTTAATAAAGCGGCTGCCGCTAATCTTGCCTGAGGCATAGAATTTCTCTTCGTAGTCGATGCTAAGCGGGAAGTAATCCAGCGTCACCGGGCGGGTGCCCACCTGGGCCGTCCCCAGCACCACCGTGTCGCCATAGCGCACCAGCACACTGGCCGTCGAGCGAAAGCCAACGCGGTTGACCTCCAGGGTGAGGGGGCGACCGCATAGCTCGGTCGTCACAGCAAAGACATCTTTGCCGCTTGGGTTAATAATACTCATATAGAGCTCCTTTCTTGCGGCAAGTAACAGGGGTGAATGCTCGCATCCGTCACTTCCATGCAAGCCCTCAACGCTATCACTGCCGCGTTAATATACTCCCCTTAGTATACCGCATTTTGGGATATACTGGTAGTGCTTCGTGCATTCGCAGCCTGGGAGTTTATACCTCACCTTGGCTATCACGGCCAATCACCAGGCGCATTGTATTATCACCTTCATATGTAGTCTGCGAACCCTTGATAGAGAGAATATCTTCACTGCCTTTGATCGCTGCGCTCCCCACAAACCGCACATACGTTGCGCTCAGCCATTCGACACTGCGTGGCATAACAATAATTTCCTCGCCTTGATCCCCTATGACGGCGAACGAGACGCCATCCTCCACCTCTTGTGGTTGGTCATAGATCATATACTCACTACGTTGAGAGAGTCCTTTCTCCAAAACAGCTTTATATTAGCAAGTTATCCCATATTCGTCAATCAGCCCCTCGCCATAAGTATGCACAGCATAGTCCCGTCACCTCTGTCCGTCGCCCCTCTTCCCCATTACTCTATTCGGGTGGTGTGCAGCGACTAGTCGTAACAATAGTCGCCAGCCTTGATACAAGAGACCAGATAATCAGCTAAGGCCTGCTCTTACAACACCAAGAGAAATAGTGAGAGTATAAAATATGTGAGAATTGGTGGCATGCGCGACACACTTTTGTCGCTTAAATCATTGTGTTGTCATATCGGCTGCGGTTCTTCGCGTGGCGGCGCTTGCGGCCGACGAACCACCACCAGGCACCACCGCCACCCGCTGCAGCGAGAACTACTGCCACAGCGATAAGAATGATGATCGTCCAATTGGGCCCTGCCTCTTGCTTGCGCACAGTGGGCTGCTGGCGCTTTTTGCTTGGCTGTGGCTTTTTCTTGTCCTTCTTTTCATCCTTTTTCTTGTCTTTGTCGTCTTTTTTCTTCTCCTCAGGCTTGGGAGCGGGCTTTGGCGCTGGTGCAGGTGTTGGCGCGGGCTGAGCCGTTACTTTCAGGCTAAAGGTGTCGGCGCAATCAGCCGTGAGCGGCGTGGCTGCACCCACTGGCACATTACCGCGCTGGATACTCCCCAGGCCGGCCAAGCCACCCAGCAAGGTAGATGAATCATTATACGGGTTGATATTTGGGTCTGCCTCCTCGGCTGGTGTGGTCGGGCCACGATCGGAGGTCGTATACACCCAGCCAGCATTGCGCTCGCGGGCCTTGGCTACCACCTGAGCCTGCTGCTCGTTGCTGCCCACACTGTGGATGACGTGCCACATTTTGTAGGCGTTGGCTGGGTTTTTCTCGAAGTTGGTGGCCGTTGGGTGAGTTAGGTCGTAGTAGCTATCACTCAGGTAGCGCGCTGCCGAGGTCTCGGCATTCAAGAATACATCGCCATAAGGCATGACGGACTCACCGAGGAAGCGTGTACCCGCATTGTGAATGACGATGGAGCCAGGGTGCTTGACCTTGACGTAGTTGTAGAGGTTGGCCAGGTAGCAGGTCTTTTGGCCACTACTGTGGTTGTCGGCTTCGTCGAAGAAGATTCCCTTCACATTGGGGTAGAGCGCATACCAGCGGTCGATCTCTGCTGCCACCTCAGCAATATTGCGCGTCTGGCGGCCATGCTTGACGTAGCCAATGTATTTGACACCAAGCGAATCGAGCCGGGCCAGGGCCTTTACATAATCACTACTAACCGTTGTACCTGGCCCGCTCGAGGGGTTAACCACCGCAAAGGGCATCTTGCTCGAGACATTAGCCATATCATTCCAATACTGGTTGTTGCCACCCTGCATGGGGTAGCTATAGGCTGGCATCATGATGGACTGCTGCGGCGCCAGAGCACTCACCTGCGGCGCAAGCAACTGCCCCAGCACCACCACAGCGGCCACAAACACCAGCACAGCCCGCCGTACCTGCTGCATACTCCACCGCATCGCCACACCCGTGGACGCCCGTGCTGCGTCTGTCACATCCTGCATAGTCACTCTCTATGATAGCATCTTTGTGCACAAATGGGTATTATGTTGTGTATGTCACAATGTTTTTGCGTGAACTTCCCTGTTGTGGCACGTTAATTGCAAACTCAGTGGTATCAGTCTATTATCTCCATTACTTCATCCATATTAACTATAGAATGGAAGAATGAAGTGATTACGCTTGCACAATACGGCGAAAGTAGTCGTGCACAGCGGGTTGGCTCGCTTCGGGCACGTTGGCCATATATTCAGCGCCAAAGACCGTTGCAGCTGTGTCTCGGTCGAAGCAAAAGCCCGTCAGCCTAAGCGGAGCATACCCATCGCCAAACTGCCCCCACACCGTACCGGGCGGGAATTCTACACCGCAGTACCGTACTGCGTCGGCGGCAAGGAACGTATGCGCCCCATGTGTTTTGCTGATAAAGCGCTTGTTAGCAATAGCCGTCTCGCCTATCGCTGGTTGAGTCCTCATCCTATATGCCTGAGCAAAGTACGCCTCTACGTCTTTGCAGCCGCCCTCACGGAGGCGCACTGCTTCGGTCGGCATAGGCAGATCGCTGGTGCGGTCGGTGCCACGAGTGGCAATTTGGCTCAGTAAGGCAACCAAGACATCCGCCGCTGGCTCACCAGTTGGCTGGAGCACTGCATGATGTTCGTCTTCCGCCACAAGGTGGCCCGTTTGGTCAGCCGCCATCTTGATAATCTCGCGAGACATCCAGGCATAAGCATTGCCATAACGGCTATCCCGCTCGGTAACGAGCTCCCACTCAGCAGCATCCGCAAGCCGCACACCACCAGCATCACAGGCATCCAACAGCGCTCGCGCTGATGCGGTGTGGAGATACAGATGTTCGTCTGTATCATTTTGCTCTTCGTAGCGGGCAAGCAGTGCCGTCCCATAGCATTGTAATGCACTATTGCCACCATCTTGCTGAACTCTACGCATCAAGACGCGGTCAATGTAGATACTTGGGTCAAATACACCGATGGAGATCGTTGGGTTGCCAGCGTGCAGATGTTTAATACCACTTGTAATCTGGTACGCCACCTCTTGCATGCGCCGCATAGCTGGCGACTGCTGGTATGCATCTGCTACAGCCTGGCAAAATTCATCATTAGTCAGCCCATCATCCCGCCTTCGGCATAATGTGACGGTTCGCTGCTCGAGAATACGCGCCTTATCTATCGTCTCATCCACTGCAACGACTGCGCCATTTAGCAGTGGCACTACCTCCTCAGGTATCATATCTGCCGGGCTGCCATCCATCAAATCTTTTGCAGTATTCTTACCTGCTGCTATCGTCTCCAAATCTTGTGCAAACCTCTTTGTCTCGCGCGCTGCTTTATCAACAACAAACTGCCGACGTTTTTGCTCAAGCCGATCAGCCGTACATAGCGGCTCTCTCGCTCTTTCGTGTGAGAAAGACACTGGCGAAGTTGTTTCAGCTGGCGGTTGTTTTTCTTGACTCATTGTTGCATGATAGCGTATAGTGGTTAGTTTTGTAAAGCGTTGCACTACTACAGCAACACCACCCGCTCGCGCGCCCACTCTAATGCGGCGAGGCTGCGCTGGCGCGCTGCTATGTGCTCGGGCGAGGGTTGGTCGCTCCCCCACCACTGTTTCCAAGCCCAATCGATGGGATTAAGACATTCAAGGTGATCGGTATGGTGCAGCTTACCATTGATAAAGCTGTCGTTGCGCTGGGTGTAGAGATGAGTATAGCCACACCGCTGGAGGGCGCGCAGGCTCGCAATGTTGCCCTGCACCACGGCCGATTTGATGCAGTGCAGCCCCAGATTTTCAAAGGCGTACCACGTACGAGCATGGTGGCTAGCACTAGCAACACCCTTGCCCCAGTAATGTTTATCCACAATAATAATGCCACTTGTGGCAGTGTGGACGTGCTTTCTCGTAATATTCACCAGTGATGTACCACCAATCAGCCGCCGCGTTTCGCTATCCTTGGCCCAGATACCCCAGACGATACTTTCTTTGTCTGCGATTGTCTTGTCGTACCATGCTTGCTCGGTCTCGAGCGTCTGCGCCCGGTGCTCGGCAAAATACTGCGTGACCGTCCCGTGCGCAAACCCGTCCACAAATGGCCTCAGCTCATCCCGCGCAAACGGCGCAAGCTCCAGCTCGAGCCCCCGCTTTGTCGTGACTGTCATCATTGGGCCAAATGCCATAGTGTGCTCCTTTCGTGGTGTTTTTTCTAGTATAACATTGGTGGGAGAATAATACACAAGGCGAAGAGCCGCCCTCATCAGATACCCTAAGGGCGAGAGAATAATGTGCTCATCACGCGCTTAACTCCACCACGGATAACGTCAAGCATCGTAGGTGCGGTATTCTTCTTGGAGCGCTCGACAAGTCTCTTGACGACGTCTATATCCTCTACCTGGGCATGCTTACCAAGGTCATTGCTTGGCTTTGTTTGCGTCTGCTGTGTATATCGCACAGCAAGTCCATCTGGGTCAATCACATACTGCGCCCCGCCAAGATCTACCTGATGAACAAATCCTTCACCACCATAGCCACGAATACTGATGCCATTCATAATACATTGAATGATCGCACCTTTTTCCTTTTGTTGTACTTGCCCATTCTGTGTTGTCATATGCTCATACAGCTCTACAAGCACATGTGTCGAGCCATCAAAGGTCTCGAGGGGCTGGAGTGTACCCTCATGCTGCTCGCGATATTGCGCTTGCACTGCATCCGCCGCCTTGAGCAGCTCGCGCGTCTGTGGCGAATCTGCTACGTCGGCAATCTTTTCGATATCGTCAAGCGTCAGATCACTATACTTTATGTATCGTTGCTGTAGGCCCGGATCTTCACTGAACAGTGGCACACCCTCAAGGTGCTGATCAATAAAAGCGTCAAAATCAGCCACCGCCTTCTCATACTCGGTCCGACCTAGCATAGCTTCGAGAGTAGAAATGCCATGGCTGCTTGCCCCATGCCCTGCTTCATACATACTACAACTCCTTTTTTATTTATGGTGTGGTATATTATGTTACGATACATTCTGGGTTAATATTTGTCAATCACGGCACTATGAATCTTAAAAACCTCCCCAGTAAGTGGGGAGGTCTATTTCTCGTGGCGGGCGCTTATTTGCGCAGGCCGAGGGTTTCGAGCGTTGCTTTGTAGGCATCAAAGTTGGTCCGCTCAAGGTAGCGGAGCAGCCGCTTGCGCCGGCCGACCATTTGCTTGAGGCCACGACGAGCCATGTTGTCGTGCTTGTTGGACTTAAGGTGTTCGGTCACCTCTTTGATACGAGCCGTCAAGATAGACACCTGCGCCTGTGGGCTGCCGACGTCATTCTTGCTGACCTGAGTCAAAGCAATCGCTTTCGCTTTGTTATCCTTAGTAATCATACTGGTGTATTGTAGCAGGAGGGCGGCGCGGTGTCAATGTAGACATGTAGACGCTAGCGACAAAGCGCCTGGTGTGCCTGATCAATCGAAGCAACCTGCGCGGCAGCATCTTCTCCTATATAACCAAGCTGCGAAAGTTTCTGCATAAACTGCTTCTCGTCATCCTCTTTCACCAAGCGCCGTGCATGATTATACGTTTCAAAGAAAGCCATCTTCACCGCTGGATGCTCTTGAGCAAGTGACCTCAGTTCTTTTCGTGCATCATCTGTCATCGTTAGATGCTTCTTAAATAACGTGCTATACAATCCTCGGACGAGCTCAACCTCGGGAAACACTGCTCCAGCACGAAGCAATGCTGGCGTCGTTCCATGGTACACATCTACAAAGCCGATGCTCTCTATATCTTCTTCCGACTTCAGTGTTGCTACATCAACCGTTGAAGCACGCAAACGAGCACGAAAGTTGTTTGGGTCTTCTGTATTACGCAACCCATGCTGGCGAAGAAATGCCTCCCAAAATTCGTCCTCGTCCTTATATGGTGAAGTGCGATCCACTGTACTATCCGCTGCTGGCCACCCCCAGTGTGCATTCACTTCGTCTATTGCCACTTCGTCTGCACCTGGGCGCTGCTTAGCCTCCGCGAGCGTAAGTGGTTGCATACTACTTACCAGAGGCTCGTGACCCTGTAGCTGCTCGTCGATTGCTACAGCAATAGCTCGCAGCTCTTTACCGAGTCGTTCTTGCTCGGCTGCTAGTTGCTCAGGCGTCATACCGCCAATTATTCCTACCTTGTCTGGATTTATCTCGTTATTTGCCATATATCAAGTATGACAGTAGTAGGACTATGAGTCAAATCGAGGGGTTCGTTACCACCCCACCCGCACGCCATACTGTGCCGTCTGCCCCGGTACCAGCACTGTGGCATGAGCTGGGTCATCAGCGAAGGAGTTGCCGCTGTGTGTTGGCTCAATGCAGAGGTACGGGCCCAACTCATCCGTCCAAACCGCCCAGCGAGGTAGCCCCTCACTCTGCAGCGTGATGGTGCGCAGGCCCGTCGCGAGCTGGCGCGTAGGCCCATCAACAAAGATCGTCTCCGCGAGCGGCGTAAGGTCAGCTAATGGCTGGCCATCCAGTACTGGCACACCATCATACGCAAAATACGGGTGGAAGGCTGGTGCCATAAGGAGTTCATCCTCGCCAACATTCACCAGGGTGAGCTGCATTGCAAGCTGGTGCTCCGCCACTGTATATACCAAGCGAGACTCCAGCCAAGCATAAGCATCACTCCCCTGCAGCATAAGCTCCACTCGGTCGCTGGTGTGCTCCACCACCTGCCACTGGCTGGTGCGGCCAAAGCCATGCTGCGCCAAGCCACTCGCTCCGCCCGGACCAAAGTTGGGTAAGCAGACATGGCAGCCACCGCGCGTCTTACACTCGCCATCAGGAGCGGTGAGCTGCTGCAGTGGGTAGAATACATCCCCATACTCATCAGTCAGGCTGGTGATATACGCACCATCTGTCGTAATAGTTGCGGTGGTCGTGCCAGTGTGTAGCGTGATGTTCATCGGTATTCCTCGCTTCTTTATTTTATTGTGTATGGCTAATCAACAATCCCAAAATCCTGCAGCTGCTGCGCCTCTGCTACCGACCAATCGGCAATCGCCGTACGCCGCAGCGCCGCGCAGTACGCCCCCGTCCCAAGCTGCGTGCCAATATCTACCGCCAGGCTGCGAATGTACGTACCACTACTCACCCGCGTGCGAATGACGAGCCGCGGATACTGATACTCCAGCACCTCCAGCGAGTGAATCGTAATGGTGCGCTCTGGCAGCTCTACTTCCTTGCCATCGCGCGCGAGTTTGTAGGCCCGCTGGCCGTTGATCTTGATGGCACTAAAGATCGGTGGCCGCTGGCGAATCTGGCCAATGAAATGCTGGAGCACTTTATCGAGCTGCTGACGTGATGGCGGTGCGATGGGCACCTTGGCATCTTCTGGCACATACGGCGTTATCTCCCCTTCTGGGTCGCCCGTGGTGCTGGTTTGGCCCAGGATAATCGTCGCTTCGTACGTCTTGTCGAGCTTGGTGTAGCGCATGGCATTGCGGCACTCCGTGCCCATCACTAGCAGTAAAAGGCCCGTTGCAAAGGGGTCAAGTGTGCCACAGTGCCCCACCTTCACCTTTTTGCCAGCCTGCTGGCTCAGCACCCGCCGCACCCGCGCCACCACTCCAAAGCTCGTCATACCAGCCGGCTTGTCGATATGGAGAATGCGGTTATATGATGAATCAGATGTTTGGTGCGTCATGTGGTTAGTATAGCATGACGGAGCAAAAAACCAGCCGCGAGGGGCTGGTCTTTTGGGCTACCTAGGCTTCGATACTTCCTGCTGGTGTGAAAGATTGTCCTTTGTGGTGATTATGCTCACCCTGTCTCACCTGCATAAACGTATTAAGCTCTTCGGTCAACTCAAGAATTTCATCGTAGTGCGATGGATCGTCATAGGATAGTTGATTAACTCTTAGCATAAATTTGTCTCCCTTAAACTTAAGCCAAGTTATGCCATCCTTGGTTGCAAGACCACCATACGAGCAATTATAGCCAAACTTCAGGTCGCGTGCTGTTGATGCTGCTTGCGCCTCTCCTGCCATCGCACCAGAGAGCTTGAATAGTATAAGTACGCCATCGCAGCCCTCGCCCGCAGTGCCCTCCGACTCAAATGCAACAACAGATGTCGCAAGGTCGATATTTTCTTCTCCCATTTCTGTCGTATATATTTGGTGTGGTTCAAATAAACGAGCTTGTGTGTGAGCACTGCGATTAATATAAATACCCAATCTGTTAAGACTCGCACTGACGGTAGTAATATTAGCAGTACCCCGAGCATGTACATCAACCTCTTCTGTTGCATCAGGCTTATCAAGAACATCCAAGAGAGCAATGAGTCGTTGCCGCTCTGCGTCCCTCTTGTATGCTTCTTGCTGGACGCCTGTAACGTTATAGTTTTTAAGTAGATTGGGTTTGCTGCTGTCCATAATGGACTATATAATAACTCTCTCTCTCTGGCCTGTCAAGAAATCTACATATACAAATCTTATAATCTTACAGTTTTTACCCTTTCTCTACCATAAACCGGCTAAATCATGGCCGGTTTATCGTGTCATCTCTCATTTAACAGCAGAAGCCAGCAACCCCTACTTCTCCGGTACGTGGAATTGCGATGGGTTGGCTTGGTCTTTCTTGGCCTTAGCCTCAGATTGGAGCGCAGCATCGAGCTGGGCCATGGGGTTATCGGCATCGGGCCCAGGCAGCGGTGGCACACCTGGTGGCAATGGTGGCAAGCTAGAGAAATCTGGCATTGGTGGCAGTGGTGGCAGAGCCGGCCCTTCGGCATCATCAGCTGACACGGCACGGTGCTTGGCGTCGAGGTCGGCCAGGGTTTCTTTGCCCGTTGGTGGCGGGAGGATGTCGTCGTTGTGAGCCATCGGCACGCGCGGCATGTCATTCACATTGGGGACGGTTGGCTCGTGATCAAGTGCTGCCGTGGCGGCATTGAGCGGCGCTTGGCTACCTGGTGTGTCGTCGCTGTCGAGGTAACGCCCACCCTTGTGCGAGAGGATGGTCTTGTTGCGGCCATTCTCGCGCTCGCGGCGCTTATCATCAGCTGCTTGCTTGGTGGTAGCATTAAGCGTGCCACCCAGGCTCGGCTCATTAAGTGGCGTCTCAATGGGCTGGCGCCATGGCTCGGCGCTGCTGTTGCGCCCTGATGAGCGGCGCGGGGCTGGCGCGGGCTCGGGCTGTGGATTATTCTTGGCTAACTGCTGGGCTAGCTCAGCTTCGTCGGCGTCGGTCTGGCTTAACTTTTTTTTTCCAGCCTCAGCGTTGTGCGAGATGACGAGTGACTTGTCTTTGTTATTTGCCTGAGCAGGCTTCTTGCTAGCAGGCTTAGCAGGCATTGGGCCTGCAGCGAGCTGCTTGGCCTCGGCGAGCTTGGCCGCAATCAGCTGCTGGTCACCGCCAGCACTCATCAATTGCGCGGCGAGGGTCATAACACGCGAGGTGGTCTTCTCGTTGCTAAAGCGCTCGGTGGCCGCTACAATACCAGTCAAAAAGGCCGTGGCAATATGCTTGTCCAAGAGCGGCTGCTCATCATCGGTACTATCAAAGCCCTGAGCGAGGCTTGCCGCGAGCTCACTATAGCTGCTGGCCTGAGGATCCGTCCAGACAATATTACCCAACGTACCTGGCGCATCGATGTGCAGCGCCGCCACTGGCGACTCGCGCAGGATGCGGCCATGCCCTTTGAGCGCTGGGTCGAGGTCATCCTCGCTGCGCACACCGATCGTCACGACGAACTGCACATTGTAATCACCCTGGCTAAATTCCAAATCACTCTGGCTAATCGTTGCGCGGTACGGCGTGATGAAAATCTTAACGAGGTCGCCATCGAGCTTGTAGCGCAAATGGTCGGCCTTTTCCTTATCAAGGGCAATGATGAAATCTCGCAGACTATCCACCGTGCTCTCAAAGGTACGCTCTGGCTCCAAAAAACCCACTGCCGTTGGTACATCCCCACTAAAGACGGCTGTGGCGTGCTTGTCGAGCTTGTTGAGCAAAAGCGTCAACCCTAGTGCTGCACTCAGCTCATCTACCGTAGGGTGGGCGTTGACCGCCACCAAAATATTATTACTCTCACCTAGTTTGTCGATGATTTGTTGCCGCACCTTTATCTCGTCCATAGCTCCTACTTTTGCCTTACCCAAAACTCCATCTATCCTACCATAAGTAATTTCGTTTCGTCAATGGCGAGTCGCGATTAACAGAGGTAGGTATGCGAAGTATAGCACCTTTCTTTGTGCAAAAAACCCCCAAAATGTGTGATCCTTATATCTCACACTATTTCATAATAGTTACTCTAGCCTACATACAAAAAACACCTCTCCCTCGAGGTGTTTTGGTATATGCTCGCGCTTATTGCTTTACGCAAGTTTGACGCCAGCAGCCTTGGCAGCCTTGGCGAGCGATGCCTTGCGGCGGCTCGCGGTGTTTTTCTTGAGCAAACCCTTCTTGACGGCTTTGTCAAGCTCGCTCTGGGCCTGGCTCAGGGCGGCAGCGCTTGGCTCAGCAGCGAAGGCCTTGGTGCTAGCCTTGATGGCGCGCTTGGTAGCAATGTTGCGCTGGCGGCGAGTAGCCGTTTGCTTCATGCGTTTGACAGCTGATTTGATGATGGGCATTAATTTCCTCTATCGCTTGTTATTATGGGTTAGTACTACAATCAAGCGCTCATTATAAGGCATGGCGCAGGATTTGTAAAGAGCCGGGCCACCACGGGGGGCTACTGGCGCTCGCTCTTTTGCGGCCACAGCAGCACATACCAAAGGTAGAGCGAACCAGCGATGGTGAGCACGAGCCCAGACGTCCACGGTACAGGCCCATCAAGGAATGTGTTGTATGGCACACCGGTATGGAGAATGTGGTGGAAGAGTGTATACTTCACCATGTCGGCAACAGGATAAGCAAGGATAGCGACGATGGCAATCCCCTGCTTGATCATACTCTGCTTGGAGTGGCGACGAAGCGTGGTATAGGCAAGATACATGGCCTGAGCAGCAAGATTAACACCAAAGACAAACGAGGCGGCCAGCGCCATCATATTAGACGTTGTATTAGAGTTAATGCCAGGCAGTGGCCCACTGCTTGAAGATATAACTGTATAGACGCGCCACGCCATGAAAATATCGATAAATGCCAAGTACGCAAGCGCTAGACTCGCCACCATCATCATCAAGCGCATACCATGCCATCGTCGCTGATGCTGATGGTTCTTTGTCTGAACCGTCTGGGTAGTAACTGTTGTCTGTACTGTAGCCATATACACCTCCTTGGTGTTGCAGTGGTGTTTGTTATGATGATATTATACCACGTTCTTATACGCTAAGCACTTTATCTGTCCAACGCTCACGCGTCTATCTAGGCCGCCCACACTACCGCCCCGCTACTGCAAATAAAAAGCTCTCTACCGCATCCCACGGTGGTATGCCCGTTGTCTTCATGTCGGCATCAAGCTGAGCAGCCCGCTGAGTAAGAGTACGGATATCAGCTGGCGCGACCTGCGTGGTGAGCGGCTTGGTTTTTTTGACAACGTAGGGGTGGAGCGAGAGCTCGCGCGCAATCTCTGCCTCCCCTGCCTCGCCATAGCATGCAATCGCCGCCAGCTGAGTCCACTGCGCCCAAATAAGCGCTGCGGTTTGGTATGGGTCGTGGCTCAGGCGTAGCTCATCAAGGGCAGCGCGCAAAGCTGGGCCTCGGCGCTCCACCGCGAGGGTTACAACATCAAAGACCGAGAACTCACGGGCCGGTGGCAACACGGTGGCAATTGCATCATCGGTAATAGTGTCGAGCTGAGCCAACGCGTCGATGGCGTGTGCCAACTGCAGCTGGTCGATCGACCCACCATAGCCCTTTTCGTCCGGCACCAGAGCTCGCTCCACCATGCTGCGCACATGCGCTGAGCTCAGCGACACGCCGCGTCTATTAGCTAGCTGGCGCAGCCACCGCTCGGCGGCAGGGCGCTGGCGGTCGGTCAGTGGATCAGCAGCGATAATAGTCGCGGCTTTATGCAGTGCTTTGTACGTTTTGGTGCGTTTATCGACCCCTGGCTCTACCAGCACAAGCGTCGTCTCGTCAGGAATATCATGGGCCCACTGGCCAAGCTGCTCCCAAAGGTCTGGGCGCTCAGACAGGCGTCGCAGCACAATGAGCCGCTGCGCCGCAAAGAGCGACACACCACGCACCAACTCAGCCAAACCCGCGGCATCAAGCTGCTGCTGAGTATCGACATGTTCTGCTGGCACTGGCGCGTGCTGAGTGATCTTCGCCAGCTCTTGCTCTGCTACGTAGCTATTCTTCCCCACGATGAGATAGAGCATGAGCTTACTCCCCCACTTTCACCTGGCACACCGGGCAAATGTGCGTCCCGCGGCCAGCCACGCGAATCTTCATAATTTCTACGTCGGGGTGGCGCGGGCAGGGCTGCCCCTCACGCCGAAACACCTGCGCAAAGGCTAGGTAGCTCCCCTTGTTGCCTTCAGCATCGACGTAGTTGCGGTCGGTGCTGCCACCCTTGTCAATACTCAGCTGCAGCACTTGTCGAATATGGGCAAAGAGCGCGGCAAGCTGCTCATCATCCACCATGCGCACTCGTGTGGCGGGGTGGAGTTGCGTCATCCATAGCGATTCATCGGCATAGATATTCCCCACGCCAGCGATGGTCGTTTGGTCAAGGATAGCCGCCTTCATAGTTGTGCCGTTGCGCCGGCGGATGCGCGCGACGAATTGCGCCGCTGTGGTATGCGGGTCGAGCGGCTCGGGCCCGACTTTTTGCATAAAGGGCAGCTGCGCCACCTCTGGTGTGGGGTAGAGCTTTATCCAGCCAAATTTGCGCAGGTCATTAAAGTACAAATGCGCGCCATCCGCAAAGGTCAGCGCCACCCGCGTCAAGCGGTCGGGCAGCTCATGAAGAAAGCTATCATTTGGGTGGCCGCCGCCCCAGCGCTCCTCACCAACAAAGAGTAGTTGGCCCGTCATCTTGAGGTGCACCACCAGTGTGTAGTTGGTGTTCAGGCGAATCAGCAGCACCTTAGCGCGGCGCTCTACCGCCGTGATGGTCGCACCGTGCAGGAAGTGCGCCACCGCTGTGGGGTCGTTGGGAAAGCTCTTGGGTGAGTCATACACCGTACTTGCCACAACCTGCTTCCCCACCACCAAGCGAGCTAAGCTCGTACGAATCGTCTCAACTTCAGGGAGTTCAGGCATGAGCACACTCCATCGCCCAGATCATCGCCACAAAAAGCAAAAAATACACCGCCTGCCCCACCAGCATAATATAGCGATGCCACGGCTTGGCAAAGAAGTAGCAGCCAAGAACAATAGCCTGGCACACCAGAGCACCACTCGTTACCACCCGTACCACTGAGTGAGCATCGCTCAGCAGGACAAGAATCTCAATGATCGTTATAACCGGTATACAGCCCCAGGCTGCAATATTATGGACCAAGGTGCGCCGCTGGCTCACGCCAAAGGGCACTAACCCCATCACACAAAAATTAAGACTCACGACAAGAAGGAGTAGCTGCACCGCTCGTGGCGACGGCGACTGCACAGCCCACAGCGCAAGGCTCAGGCCAGTCAGTGGCAAGAGGATCTTACCCGCAATTACCGTCCTTGTCCGCTGCTCAATATGCATACTGAGCGTTTTACCAAGCTGCGGCGGCACCATCCATAGTGTGTAGACAAGCAGCACAAGCAAACAACCGGCCATCAGCCCAAGCCACACGGGTGTCATCACTCCCCCACCAGCTCCTCAAGCTCGGCCATTGTGCGGCGATTGGCTGTGTGGAGGATGGCGCGCATGCCAGCGGCTTCAGCCCCAGAGCAGTTATCCAATCGGTCGTCAATCATCACGCATTGGCCAGGCAACACGCCGAGCCGATCTGCTGCTAGCTCGAAGGCTTCGCGGCTTGGCTTGGCAACGTGCTCGGCATACGAGAGCACCACGGCATCGAAAAGCTGGCGCAGCTCATCAGGAGTAAACAGTCGCTCGATCGTATCGCTCCCCACATTGCTCAGCAACCCCACCTTGATAGCCGGGTAACGCTGGTGCAGCGCGTGAATCATGGCGATCAGCTCGCTATTGCGCACATGTGCCTGCTCGAGCAATGCCGCTATCTGGGCTGGCGTTTGCTCCGAGAGCCGTGCCACCTCTGTAATAAATTCCTGCCGCGAGATATAGCCATAGTCCGACTGCTTATTAATATCCTCTAGCTCGGCCCGGCGATCCGGCGGGCACTGTGCCATCAGCACCTCGATGCTCCCACCATAGAGCACACCAAAACAATCAAAAATTACTGCACGAATCATACGCTCGATTATACCATTGGCAGTGGGGTGTGGCTAGCATGAGCATCAGACAATCCGCGCAGAGTCATCGCACAATCGATATCTCAAAGCCATCTTTATCCGCGTATAAGCTCCTCCCCCGCTTCTTCATTGGATGGAGTGTGAGGAGTTGTAATAATTTTTTTGATCTTACGCAAGAGAACCGTGCTCTGGAGAGAACTAACTGTCACGGTATTTCATAAGAGGGTGCGCAAAACCACAGTAGGTTATGTAAGCTTCGAGAGCGAGCCGCACAGCGCCTTTTTATTGCGTCTTATCAAACATCGGTGCAAAGCCAGGGATCTGGTTGGCAAAGAGTGCATGAATCTTAGGTACATCAGCCTTCATCGAGCCAGGCGAGCCTTGACAGCTCGATGTCCAGATGCGCGTCTTTGTCGTGCCGCTGTCCATCGTCTCGAAGGTGTAGAGCCGCCCAGCAGTGGCACACACCCCACGCACGTCATCGTCGTCCACGCTGCGCGTGTCTTGGATCTGCGCCTTGCTCAGGGCATACACGAGTTGCTCGTAGGCCTGCTGGTTGTTCTCAAACTCTTTGCGGTCGAGCTGCTTGTCTAAGTAGCCTTGATACACCGTATATGTCCGCTTATTGGGCGAAATCTCGATCTGGTACGAGCGGAAGGTCTCATCTGCCACAATCGGCCCGCGCACCGTCCAGCGTACACTGTTGGTTGCATTATGCGCCACCACTTGGTCGTAGAAGCTCTCGGTCGATTGCTGCGTGTTGGTGTTGTTCGTCTCCTGGCGAGTCGCCACCATGCGGATGACCGACGCAACTGCTGCCACCACCAACGAAATCACCAAGATAGTGACAATAATCGGAAAAACTTTTGGCCGCTCGCCTTTATACATGAGAGTACAATACCACAAAGCCTACAAAAACTCAATAGATCCGAGAGTATAATGCGGAAAAATCCCTGTGATTACGCCGCGAGATCGAAGCCAAAGTGCTCGGCAATAGATTGCTGTTGTTTGGTGTTTTGCGTGTTCTCGGGAGATGGCACTGCAGCGAGCTTTTGCTCTTGCATCTGCTGCATGAGCTGCATAGCAGGCTCCGACTGCTCAAGACGGCGACCCAGCTCGGCGAGGTTCTTATTCGTCTCGCTCTCAATATTGCGATCAGAGAAAAAGTTCCCATAGCCACTGACAAAACGTGCGAGTGATGGGTCAGCTGCCGCAAGCGCATCATATGCAATATCACCATTTTTGATGCACAGCAAGAACTCTTCTGCTGCAACAGCTCGCACTGCTTCACGCGCTTTGTCGGTATTGAGAATATCACCATGTGTCTCGGTATACACCTGGTCTTTGCCCATCACGTACTCACCGGTGTCACCCACGCCAGCTTCCAGCACTTCTGTAGTGACGCGGGTTTTTATGCGCTGTTGGACATCACCATCATGCATATCAAGATGCTCGTCAATGCCAAGCTTTTCAAACTGCTGCTGCACCTTGGTCTCGGTCTTGTGCGTTTGCTTGTCAAACTTCCCCTTCTGGTTGGCATGGATTGAGTCGCCCAAGCCATCAATCACATCAAGCGCCACAAGCCGCGAGTCACCCTCCCCAGCCAAACGATCGGCTGTCGATGCATCAAGCTGATTATACACTTTGCGTGCACTCGTCCGGCGGCCATTTAGCAAGTGATCGCCCTCGTCCTTAGGAGTAAGTGGCTCATATTGCTCATCCGGCAAAACACTATCCTCCTCTGCCTTGTCAGGTTCGTCAGTCTTGCTCACGTCCCAGTAGAAGCG
The DNA here is from genome assembly GCA_938041555.1 of uncultured Candidatus Saccharibacteria bacterium. Lineage (GTDB taxonomy): Bacteria > Patescibacteriota > Saccharimonadia > Saccharimonadales > Saccharimonadaceae > Saccharimonas. The sequence continues at coordinate 45,978 of CALIAC010000011.1, forward strand.
ATTTGTCGCCATCTCATCAGGGTTCTCTTGTCTGTTTTGGGGAGAACCATAGAGCGCACCCACCTGCGCGGCAAGGTCATTTATCCGCGGGTCACTACTCTCTGGCGTGGTGGCGTTATCTGTTTTGTCGAAGGTACTGCTGGGCGCGCTGTTGCCACTAAGGCCGGCGTAGAGACTGTTAACGGCAGCTTCATTTTCGGCTTGTTGCTGCATGGCTGTTTTGTTATATCCTTTGTGGCGCCGCTCCCTCTTGAGCGCCCCTAGCTGATCTGGGCTTAAATCTCTGCCATTTGGCGGTACTAAGGTCATAAGGGGTATCTCCGTGAGTGTATTGTTATTAGTTTGTTACACAATAGAACCTCCCGCAAGAAAAGTCAAGCTAGCTGCCTGTGTATAGATATATGTTTTCTCTTCTTTATATTTTATACAGTCGATGAAAAAGAAATGTACGGATGTAGAAGATTAGTGACTTTGCTCGCGCGCCGCACCTATGCTGCGCGAACAAGCGTATTATCACCTTGTGGCAGGTCACTACTACCCACGCCTGCTTCGTCTGGTGCAGCACTAATCTGGTTCCAGTCTTCTAAATATGGCGTCACCGTGCGATCACCACCCTTACTCGGTGTTTCAACCGCCACAACCAAAGGCGACTTCCCTTCATAACAGTCAATAACGTATTGTGTTGTTCCCTGCTCACTCGTTGTTGTCACAACTATCCGAGCTGTTGCATCATCTGGCACAAGACCAGTTGCGCCAAATGTACCACGAGTCAATTGCCATGCATCAGTCACTCGCGCCTCATACGGTTCTCCACCCACATCACAGCAGACCACTCGCCAATCGGCCAGATCCATCGAGCCAAATTCATAATGCTTTAGAGCGCCCATATTACCCGCCGGATCGTACAAAAAGCCATACGTTGGCCCCTTCTTTTCTATCGCGCGCAACTTGTCGAGCCGAGCGTCAAGCTTCTCTCGCTCTTTTTTATCCAGGGATTGATTTGCCAATCGACCCTCAATTTCTCTCTCTTCTCTCTGCACCTCTGCTTCAAATAGCTGACGCGCCACTCCTTCGTTCGCTGCCCGCCGCTCCATCTCCGCCTCAGTCAGGGGCTGCAGCTCACCACTCGCCTGGGCTGCTTCGACGATGGCATCGTGCGTCGCCTGGTAGGTAGAGCGATCGAGGCTATCGGCAGACGCCTCTGGATCATACGGACTGGGCAGGCCAGCGCCAGCACGCTCTCCACCATTAGAAAATGATGTATCTACTGCTTCGCTTTGTGCCATGCCCAACCTCTATTCTGTTTTGCTTGTGATGGCCCAGATTATACACCACTCTCGATACTTTGTCTATAGTCTGACCTCTGTTCGGTTGGTGTTCTTAGACCTGTCCCCAATTATCACCAATCGAGACGTCGACTTTGAGCTTAACGCCAAGCTGTGGATAAATATGCTCCATTGTCTCGCGCAGGATATGGCTCACCTGCTCGGCATGGGCGCGCGGGCACTCAACCATAATGCTATCGTGAATCTGCACCACCTGCCAACCAATCGGCTGGCCATCGCCATCAGCCAGCTGCTCTCCAGCCTGGGCCAGCTTGTCTTCCACCGCCAGCATGGCAAGCTTCATCAGGTCGGCCTCGGTACCTTGGATCGGCATATTGGCAGCCGCTCGCTCGGCAGCGCTGCGCACCGCAAAGTTACGCGACGCAACATCCGGCGTCCAGCGGCGGCGACCAAACAGCGTCTGAACAAAGCCCGCATCATGCGCCTGCTGGATAGTCTGCGCCATATAGGCTTTGAGCTTCGGCCGAAGGCGATAATATTCATCAATAAAGTGCTGCGCCTCGGCATAGCTCATCTGCGCGGCGGCGGCCAGGCCATGCTGGCTCATCCCATACAACACCCCAAAGTTCACCACCTTGGCCCGGCGGCGCTGCTCCTTTGTGACGACATCGAGTGGCACTCCATACACCTGGGCGGCCGTATTCGCGTGGATGTCGATATCGGTATTAAAATCGCGAATCATTGCCTCCTCCCCCGACAGCACGGCCGCTAGGCGCAGCTCAAACTGCGAATAGTCAGCATTGACAAACACATTGCCCGGCGCTGGCACAAAGGCATCGCGAACGTGCCGCCCTAGCTCACTGCGAATCGGGATGTTTTGCAAATTTGGGTCGGTACTACTGAGTCGGCCCGTCGCTACCACATCTTGGTTGAAAGTAGTATGGATATAGCCCGCGTCATCGGTCAGCTGCGGCAGCGCCTCAACATACGTGTTTTGTAGCTTCGTCAGCTCGCGGTAGCGCTCCACGAGCCCAATAATCGGGTGATGCGGCCGAAGCTTATCCAGCTCCTTCTGGCTCGTCGAGTAACCCGTCTTACCCTTCTTAATCCCCGCCGTTGGCAACTGGAGTTTCACAAAGAGTGCCTCGGCTAGCTGGGCCGGGCTGCCAATATTAAGCTCATACCCCACCATGCCATAAATCTGCTGCTGCAACTCGGCGATCTCGCTACTCAAGGTGCGCTGCATCGCCGCAAGTGTGCGGCTATCGAGCCGGATACCGCGCCACTCCATCCGCGCCAGCACAGGGATGAGCGGAAAGTCCATCGTCCGTGCCACCCGGGCAAGCTCGGGCAGCGCATCAAGCGCCTGAGTTTGCTCATCGTACACCGCCCAGAGCGCACTAATAGCGAGACGTGGGTCATCAAGCGACTCCAGCCCCGCGAGATCAGCCAGCGCCCGCGACGTACGCAGGGGATTAAGCAAGAACGACCCCTGGGCGGTATCATGCCTCACTACTGGCAACTGCTGCACCCCACGAGCCAGCAATTGGCGCAATAATTCCTTGGTGCGGTGCCCAACGATCGGCACATGCGGAATAACATCAATCGCATCACGCCAGCTCAGGCGGGCTGCCTTGCCCCGCTCGTGGCTCACCCACACACCGCCCTCGACCGGCCAGACCAGCAGCTCTTTGGCCATCAGGAAGAGCGCCTTAGCCTGGTGAGCAGGCAGCTCAGTCGCATGCTGCACCACTGGTACATCGGGCGGCTGAGTACTCTCTGCCGCCTGCATCTGCGGCGGCAATTGGCGCAGCAAACTACGAAACTCCAGCCGCTGCAACATCGCCCGCACCGCCGCTGGGTCGCAGTTGTCCATTGCCATCGCTGCTCGGTCAAGCGTCACCGGTGCATCGGTATATAGCCGGGCCAGCTCGCGGCTCATGTAGGCCGAATCTTTGCCCTGCTCCAGCTTGCGCCGCAGCGTATCCTTGACCTGCCAGAGGTTATCATAGAGGTTGTCAAGCGTGTCGAATTGCTGCAGCAGCTTCACTGCCGTCTTCTCCCCCACGCCTGGCACACCGGGGATATTATCCGACGCATCGCCCTTGAGGCTCTTGAAGTCGAGGAACTGGCCAATCCGAATGCCATAGCGCTGCTCGAAGGCGGGGATGTCGAATTTGTCGATGTTGGTCAAGCCTTTCTTGAGGGCATAGAGATAAGTATTTTGGTCGAGTATTTGCAGAGCGTCGAGGTCACTCGTGATGAGATACGTCTCGATATCCCCTTCCTGCTCGGCCTGGGCATCGAGCGTCGCCATAATGTCGTCTGCCTCATAGTCATCAAACTCATACAGCGGCCAGCCAAACGCCTGCAAAAGCTCGTGGAGCAGTGGTATCTGGGCGTAAAAATCTGGCGGAGCGGGCTTGCGACCAGCCTTGTATTGGTCGTAGATGGCAAGACGCCGGCGGATGTTTGTCTTCGGCTTATCCCACGCCACGCACACGTAGTCTGGCTGGAGGCGCTTGATCAGCTCCAGGCTCAGCGCCGCAAAGCCATACACCCCACCAGTTGGCGTGCCATCAGCCGTCGAGAGGTTGGGCATGGCATAGTACCCACGGTAGAACACACTTTTGCCATCAATAATCACGAGGCGCTTCATCATAGTTCTAGTATAGCATTGGTGCCGTGCAGAAACATCCTCGCGCAGCGCCTCTACTCTGCTCCCTGCCCTCCAGCTACAGCGTAGGCGGAGCGCGATGCCGACGCCGTCGCCACCACCACACCAGCCAGCCAGCCAGTGCGATGAGTAGCAAGCACAGGCTAATCAGCAGTGCTGGCACAAAGTTGCTGATAAGTTCGGCCAGCGGGCCCTGCGCAGCAAACGCACCCTTTTTCTTCTTCACCGTCATCCGTTTAGTGCCCGGCTTTTTATCTTTCTTGTCGTCCTTTTTCTCTGGTGGAGTAGCCGGTGGTTTTTCGCTAGTGGTTGGAGTGCCGCTTTGGTATATCTTGACATAGTCGATGAGGAAGGTCTGGTTGGCAAACTTCTTCGATGAGTCGGGCGGGTGCTCCTCACTCTTCCACTCCACGTAATCGTTAAGAATAACATACCACGTATCGTCAAAGACCTGCTTGAATTGATTCGCATCCATGCCCATTTTTGCTGGTTTTTCTGCTGGAACCCGAGTGGTTGGATGACTCTTCTCATCGCCCGCTCGATAGTTATACACCAGCACCGGCTGGTTATCCACGAAGAATCTGACCGTCTCACCATCGTATTCTGTCGCCCAGACATGCCAGTTGTTCGCCAACGTCACTGGGGATGGTATGAGGTTCTCTCGGCTATGCCCTAGCCCCTTTGTCTTCCATATCTGCGATGACGGGCTGTGGTAGCAGCGAATATGCGTCGTCGACCATGTGTAGGTCGGCGTCCATGAATACCACTCTAGCATATCGAGCTCACCATAGGGGTCATTCGCTTGCTTGTTGTTGTTGCAATTGGCAAGCGTCACACTATTGCGCAGCCAAATAGCTGGGCGCGTCCCATTCTCGCCATTCCAATTAATCTTCGCCCGTACCTCGACGCGGAATGGTTTATGCCCATCGAGCACCCGACCCGACTCCACTCGCCCACTCTGGTAGCGTGTCATCTTGCCAGATGGGCACGGCTCTTGGCTCGCATTACTATCGCCCAGTGGCTCAGCCACACTCGACACACAGTGACGCCGGGTCGTAATCTGCAAAGCGCCGTTAGTCACCGCAACATTGTTGGCGCTATATGCCAAATGTTCCTTGCCATAATTATCCTTATTTTGCTGAAGAACCTTCCAATTCGACAGTGACGTCGTAAACTCCTCGTTGTACACCATCTGCCACTGCTGCGCCTGGGCGACCCCACCAAAGATCACCGACACAGCACCCGCAACAAGGACACTCACTACTCCATACATCAGCCCACCTTGTCGCTGCACTCCTATCTCCTCAGTCTGCACTATCCGCGCTTATATACGTTATTATATAAGTGTACACGTTTTATATAAGTGTACACGTTTTATATAAGTGTACACGTTTTGTCGGATTTTTCAATTGTTATAGCATAAGTATTACTACACTGAAACGCTACGCTAACACCTCTCCACCGCCTTGGCTGCTCTGTGCCCTTCGTGCTAACTCTTGCGCAACCTGCCGCCGAGCACGCGCTCGCTCAACATTGTCTGTTCCACCAACAACATCATCTGTATCTGGCTGATGTTTTGTGATGTCCGCCATATGCGCCGCAAGGCATTCAGCCTGCACTGGGCAACTGCCGCATATCGTTTTCCCTTTTTCAATATTTCCCCAATGCTCCCGCTTTCTCCCATCGAGGCCAATAAAGTACTGTTCATCCTCGAGGCTACAAGCAGCTTGTCCAATCCATACTGATCGAGGGGCTGGCTTATATCCGCCGCGAATCAGCCGCTCAGTATATACCGCAGGGCTTACGCCATTCTTTATCTGTTCTCGCATTGCCAGCGTGGCAGGGGTTGGCTTTCTTGGTTGTTCACGCATCATAAGTTTTTTCTCTTTTGCTATACAAAACGTTGGCTTCTGCATTATTCCACACACCTGTTATTTTGCCAAGCATAAGCAGTGTGTTCCGCCGCTTGTCGCTCTACCACTGCATCACCTAGCGGCGCCGAGCCCGCCGCTGCTTGGGTTTGGGCATACCCCACTACCGGCGGTCGGCTTGGGTTGTGCCACCACGGACATCACCAGCAGCGATAATACGTTGGTACCCCTGCAGCGCAAAGAACAAGCACTCGGCTGCTACTGGGCACTCAGCACAGTCCTCACGCCGCTCGGGCTCTATCCGCTGCTTCGTCTCGGCATCAATGCACAGCGCCAAGCGAGCAAAAGCCTGCGGCGCAGGGATATGCCCAATATGTCGCCGCTCGGCCATACACTGCTCCGCCCAGGCAATCCGTGCCTCGGGCGTATCATTAGTATGAACAGTATGATGCATAGCGCTCGTGAGCGTGGTGGACTGGCTCGGAAGGTCCGCCAGTGCAGACTCGTCCGTTAGTTGCTCGCGCTGCTTCGCCGTGAGGCCAGCACAGATCCCAACCGACACACCTTCTCTCACCGCATATGCCGCGCAGACGTCAATCACCGCACAACCAATGCAGCGCCGCAACGCCAGTGCCGTGTCTTCTGGTTTGCCGCTAAAATATTCTTCGCTCGTGGCCGGGCTACAGGCAGCATCGCGCATCCAGTCCTTTGGCAGTGGTGCGTCTCCCCGTTGCCGCGTCAATATACCAAGCCAAAACAACCGCGATGCAGGATCGCTTGGCACATAGCGTCGTAGTTGCTCTGGTCGTGATGGCTGTGCAGCTGGCTGCTCTTCCATACTATCTTTATTGTACCATTCCCCACGCTGCCAACCATAAACGTCATCATCTGCTATACTAGAGATATGAATCATCCATCTCATCCGACGACAGTCCTTGCCTTCGTTGGCCTCTCGGGCGCAGGCAAGAGCGAGGCGGTCAACCATGTGGCGCGCCTTGGTATCCCCAAGGTCTACGCTGGTGGCATCCTCTACGACGAAATGCGCCGCCGCGGAATCGCTATCACCCCGCAATCACAAGCCGAATTTCGCAAAGCCTGGCGCGAAGAGGCTGGCAAAGACATCATCATTCGCACTGCTGCCGAGCAAATGCAGCGCCTTGCCGCCGCTGGGCAGCGCCACATTCTCTTTGACGGGCTCTACTCCTGGACGGAGTACAAGTACCTTACCCACCACTTCCCGGGTGAGCTCGTTGTGGCGGCCATCGTGGCACCCAAGCAGCTCCGTCACCGCCGCCTTGCTCAGCGGCCCGAGCGGCCCTTTACCGCACAGGAAGCGATCGCCCGCGACTGGTCGGAGATTGAGGATATTGAGAAGGGTGGCCCTATCGCCATTGCCGACCACTTCATCTCCAACAGCCACAATCTCACCGAGCTCCACCAGCAGGTCGACACCCTTTGCCGCGAGATTGGTTGGATGTAAAATACCCCAGTGGGGTATATAAATCATCAGATAATTGACACAACACCCTTCCTCTGCTATAATTCCCCCACAGATTACGTGTGCATAAGGCAAATGCACACTACGGTAATAGCCTAATACGAGGAGTTTATGAACAACCAGCCAACACCCCAGCAACCTGCTGCACCGCAGCCGCAGCCAGCACCGCAACCACAACCGGTGGCCCAGCCGCAGCCGCAGCCGCAACAGACATATCAATATCAACAACCCTACCAGCAGCCAGTTGCGCCAGTGCCACAGCCAGCTATTCAGCCACAGCCAACACCATATGCCTATCCCGTTCGTTATGATAACCCTGGTGAAACACTGGGTGTCATTGGATGCGTCTTGAGCTTCTTTGGTATCTCTATCGGTGGTATTCTCCTTGGCATTATTTCGCGCAATAAGTCTAAGGAAGCCGGTATGTCTACAACGTGGGGTAACGTTAGTCTGGGCTGGGGCATCTTTGGGTCAGTCTGCTGGTGTCTTATCTGGCTTTTCTGGATACTTGTGTTTGTTGGTGTATTGTCCAAGCCATCTTGGTGGTACTATTATTACTACTAAGCCACTTTCTTCGATATAAAAATACCCAGCATACTACTGGGTATTTTTATGTAAAGTATTTTGGGAGTACCTTCTGCATTTTTAGGGCTTTCGTATTCACCCCTCTACAATCATGATCTCTATTTCTCGGTAGCGATAGTAGGAGTGGGTATTCGAGAGGTTTGTGCCCTCACAGCAAAGTAAATAGCCATTATTATACAGAAGCTTCACCAAAAAACCATACAGTAACGACTTTTGCAAGCAATTTATCCAAAAAATCGACATACATACTGTATGCCGATTATTCTCGTGCACTACGCCCTACTGCTGCAAATACTCGTACAGCTTCTTGGCGTCCTTGTGCTTGCGCAGCTTTGCCAGAGCCTTGGCCTCAATCTGACGGATGCGCTCGCGCGTCACGGCAAACTCCTGCCCAACTTCCTCCAGCGTGTGGCTCTTGCCATTCTCTAGACCAAAGCGCATTTTGATAATCTTCTGCTCGCGGTCGCTCAAGGTCGAGAGAATATCTTGCACCTGCTCCTTGAGAAGCTGGTTGGAGGCCGACTCTTCAGGGCTGACCGTATCTTCATCCTCAATAAAGTCCCCCAGCACCGACTCCTCCGAGTCGTCGCCATCGCGCCCCACACCAGCGTCCAGGCTGCTGATGTCTTGCTTAATCTTCATCACATATTCGACCTTATCCGGCTCCATATCGAGCTCTTTGGCAAGCTCGGTAATAGTTGGCTCGCGGTTGAGGTCTTGGGTCAGGCGGCGCTGAGTGCGCAGCAGCTTGTTAATCGTCTCCACCATGTGGACAGGAATACGAATAGTGCGCGCTTGGTCGGCAATCGCCCGGGTAATCGCCTGGCGAATCCACCAAGTGGCATAGGTGCTAAACTTAAAGCCCTTATCTGGGTCAAACTTCTCTACCGCCCGTAGTAGCCCGGTGTGCCCTTCCTGGATAAGATCGAGAAAATCAAGGCCACGACCACTATACCGCTTGGCAATGCTTACCACCAGGCGCATATTAGCCTCGGCCATTTTGTCTTTGGCGCGCTTATCGCCCTGCTTAATCCGGTAGGCTAGGTCTACCTCTTCGTCAGCACTCAGCAGCGGGATCTTACCAATCTCGCGCAGGTGCAGCCGCACCGAGTCGTCGCTAATATCATCAAAGTATTGGTTGCTGTTGAGAATCTCCTCCGGCGTATCTTCTTCCTCAAGTGCCGCGAGGTCGGGCTCCATATCGTCGACGGCTGGATCCATCATCGGTGGCTGGGCATCGGGTGGCGCTGCCTGAGCTGTGGTTGCTGGTTTTTTTTGCTTGGTATCCTTATCGTCGGTTGCCACGCGCTATCTCCTTGATTAATTGGTTCAGTTGCTCGCGCAAAGCGGCGGCGGCAGTCGTATCGCCGCTCTCTTCTGCTTGGCGCAGTTGGGTGATGAGATGATGTTTGTGTTGCTGCTTGTGTTCGGTTTCGATTTGCCGCAAAAGCCGGGCGGTCTCGTAGTAGCGATCGGTCTCGCTCCACGCACTATACTGATCGTCAGCATACGCTCGTGTCATTGTAATATACTCATCAAAATTTTGCAATGGCGGCGGCGTACTCTTCAGAGGCTGCCCATGGTGCGCCGCATAGTACTGAGCCAAAGCCTGGCGTGCTTCCCCTGCGAAGAGCTGTGGGTCAACTCGCCTAAACAACTCCTGGCTCGGCCCATCGAGCATCGCCAGCGCAAGCGCATTATTTTGCAAGAGGTAAGGATTCTTTCGAGCAGTTTTTTTGACCTTGACGGCCTTGCGGATGGGTGCGGACGGTGCGGTTTGCTGCGCCTTGGCCTGCACAGCCTGGACACTTGAGCCCACCGTTTGAGCAATCTGCCGCTGGTAGTGCTCGCGCTCCACCGGGTCGCCCAAGCGATTAACAAGCGCCAGCCCAACCGTCGTAAACTGCCGCTTACCCGCTGCCGTGGTAAGATCGAGCTGCTGCCGATACTGCGCCAGGAGCCAATCCACTGCTGGCTGGGCCGCTGCAATCGCCTGCTGCCAGGCCGCTACCCCCTGCTGCTGGATGAGTTCATCGGGGTCTTTTGCCTCCGCCGGCAGCGACACCACCTTCAGCTCCACCCCCGCTTGGGCAGCCAGGCCAATCGCTCGCTCTGTGGCAGCCTGCCCGGCTTTATCACCATCAAAACTCAACCGGATATCGCCCGCCAGCCGCTTGAGCGCCCGAATATGCTGCTCCGTCATAGCAGTGCCCGCCGTCGCTACCACCGCTGCTTCGCCCGCCTGATGGCTACTTATCACATCCATATTACCCTCGACAATCACCGCGTAGCCCTGGGCCCGAATCGCCTGCTTGGCCTGCATCAAGCCAAAGACATGCCGACCTTTATCATAGAGCAGCGTCTGGGGCGTATTGAGGTATTTTGGTGCATTGGGCACATCAGCAATCAAGCGCGCTGTAAAACCAATCACCTGCCCACTCGCATCCATTAATGGCACCATCATCCGCCCACGAAAGAGATCGCCATCGTAGCGGTTCACCAAGCCCACCTCGCGCAGCTCTGCCAGCGAAAAGCCTTTTTTCTTAAGATACGTTACCAGAGCCTGACCATCACGCGGCGCATAGCCAATCTGAAACTGCTGGACAATCGCCTTGCTCAGCCGCCGCGTCCGAAACACATACGCCAGTGCATCCTGGCTCCGCACCAAGCAATGCTGATAAAAATTCGCCGCTAGCCGATGCGCCTCAAGGAGCCGCTGCTTGCGCCGCGCCAGGTCGCGATTACCCTTTTGCTCATACAGCGAAAGATCCACCCCCGCCTTGCGCGCCAGCAATTCCAGCGCCTGGCGAAAGTCCAGCCCCTCTACCTCCATAATAAAGCTAAAGACATCGCCGCCTCGCCCGCTACTAAAGTCGTGCCAAATATTCTTCTCCGGGCTCACAAAAAAGCTCGGCGTCCGCTCACTGGTAAAAGGGCTCAAGCCTTTGTAGCTCCTCCCCGCCCGCTTGAGCTGCACATATTCGCCCACCACATCCTCTATATTCAAGCGTGCCCGCACCTCTTCTTTGGCATCCATAGGTATAGTATAGCGCATATGGCATAGGCCAATCGAACTGTGTTTGCCCTCCTTTACTATTCATCCCCTCACCGGGCTTGCTGCATCCACACCACACTAGGCCTTGTCAGCACGCTAGTTGCATCACGTATCTTTAATGAGCTAAAAAACTTTGTGTGGTATAGAAAATACACCCGTCTCTTACTACAAAACATGAGATATTTTTATATAGTCTATAGGGGTATAGAGTATATAGTATAGAGGGGTATATACTATGCATACTTCATCAATCTGACCTCTGTTAGAGATTATGCTCTTTACCTCTGTTAGTGGTTGTGTTTAAATGGTATTATAGTAACTATGAATCCACAGCAACCATACACTCCCCAACCGAATGGTTCGGCACCGCAGCCCGAGCAACAGCCCCCGCAGCCCAATGCGCCGGCAGCTGCTCCGTATGTCCCCTATTATGCTACCCAAGCGGCGTCACACGGTGCGCAGGATTATGGCTATGGTGCATATAATCCGGCAACGCAGAGCCAGCCAACGCAGCCACCGTATCAAGAGCAGCCCACTCCTTCATCGCCGCAGCCTCAGGCTACGCCCTACCAGCCGTATCAGCAGCAGCCACACGACCAACCAGCCAGCCAACCAGCCGCGAGCTATGGCGCAGGCCAGTCATATCACTACGCGCCGCAGCCCGAGCAACAGCCAGCCGCAGCGCCCCACCCAACCAATCCACAAACCAGCACAGACACGCCACATGGCTACGCCAATGCTGATGCCTACCCAGGCCCCGGCCAACCCTACCAGCCACAATCGGGCGGCTACAATGGCCAGGCCTATGCCAACCCGCAGCAGCCGCTTGGCGCTACTGCCATGGCTGCTACCGGAGCAGACCTTGGCGCAGCAAGCGAGCCAGACACCTCCTTCCCGGTGGATTACCTCAATGAGATTGCACCCAAGCAGCAGCCAGTGCAGATTAACCGCTTTGCGGTGTTTGGGCTGATCGGCGGCGTACTCTTGCTCGCCTTTGCCATTATCATGATGATGGTCAACAGCCAGCCCAACTACACCAAGCAAGCCCAGAGTACCCTAGCCCGCATCGAGACCTTGCAGGCAGCCACCAAGGAGCAGCAATCACGCCTAACAGAAAATGAACTCTCGAGTATGAACACCACACTCACCACCTCGCTTGGTAGCATGGGGACAGAGCTCAAGTCGTCGCTCAAGGATGCGAAGATCAAGACCGAGCTCCTAGGCGACGCCAAAAAGACCGAAAAAGCCTACTCCGACAAACTCTCCAAAACGCTCGAAGACGCTTATCTCACTGGCTCGCTCGACCGCGTCTACGCACGCGAAATGAGCTACCAGCTGTCCATCCTCAAGAGCTACCTCCAGAAGCTCAAAACCGCCAGTGGCAACCGCAAAGCCATTGCCGACTACGTCGCCACCAACAGCAAAACACTCGACGCCGCTACCAAGTCATTCAGCAACTTTACCTCAACGAAGTAGCGACGCGTACTTTCACCCTATCGACAAAGCTCGCCTCTCTGGCGGGCTTTTTGCTGTATTAGGTATTCTGTTTGTATATAACTTTACGGAGCGGTTTTTTCTCCGCAGGACACTGGATGATGCTGGTGTTTTATATGTGCCGATTGTCACGTTTCTCTAGCCGCTCTTCTTTGGGCTATTAAAATTTAAATACGAGAAGCCCCGCAGCGCTAATTCTCTTCTGTTATTCCATTTAGTAGGGTGTATTTTAGGTATCAGAAGGTCGAAGTTTGGGAGTAGCCAGTAGCCGCATTTTACAGTGTTTTATCGAAACGTACGTCCTACTCCGTCACCAGCCGGTAGCTGAGCCGCGCCAGGTCGATCACTTCATCATCACTCAGCTGGCCGCTACAAATAACGGTAATCCAATGCTTTTTATTGAGGTGATAGCCTGGCTGGACCGACTCATACCGTTCGCGCAAAGTACGGGCAAGCTGCGGGTCGCATTTGAGGCTGACGCGCAGTGGCTGCGACCCTTCGGCAACCAGCGCAAACATCTTCTCCTGTTGGCCAGGCACGTCCTTGTGCCCTACCTTGTACACCGCGATGCCTTCCCCAAAGGGATAGTCGAGCCACGCCCCGGGCAGGCTGAGCAAAAATTCTTCGAGCTGCTTGTGTGTCATAGCACTATAATACTACAACCACTTATGCCGCACAAAATACCCCACCATCGCCAGCGGTATGAGAACAATCAGGCCGATCATCAGCCAGAAGGCGACATCACTGCGAAACGGCAACTGCACGAAATTCATCCCGCCTAGGCCCGTCAAGAACGAGACCGGCATAAAGACGGTGGCAACCAAGGTGAGGCGCTTCATCACATCGTTCATGCGGTTAGATACCACCGAGAGGTACATATCGAGCGCGCTGGTGAGAAGGTCGCGCATCGTATCGATAAGCTCGTGGACGCGCCAGGCGTAGTCGTAGCTATCGCGCACATACACCGCGCATTTTTTATCAAACAAGGCATAGCGGCCGTTACTGAGACCATTGAGCACATTCATCAAAGGGAGCACCACCTTACGCAGATCAGCCAGCTGACGCTTGTACACAAAGAGTTGCTGGAGCTGCCGATTATCTGGAGTGCGAATCATCGTATCCTCCAGCTGGTCGGTCACATCGTCGATATGATTAAGCAAGGGCATAAATTGCTCAATAGAAAACTGGGCAATAGTAGCCAGAATAAGCGATGGCGTCTTGCTACTAGGCCGCAGCGCGGTAATGCGCTGAACGAGCTCATCGTCTAGCTCACCCTGGTGCAGCGTAATAATCTCGGTTTTACTGAGTAAAATGGTAATGGTGTGGTACTTCACATTGTGCCGACTGACGTATGGTATATCCAGCGTCAGCAGCAGCCACGCCTCCCCTTCTATCGCCTGCGGCAGCCAGCGATGCTCGCGCACCATGCGGGCCTGCAGCTCAGGCAGGTGCAGTTCGCTTAGCAGCGCCCGTCGCTGCTCAATTGTGTCAATCGTAATATCGCGCCACAGCTCGGACATCACAGAGCGACCTTTTGGAGATAATAGCGCAGCTCCATAATACTACCACGAATATCCTCCAGCGCGCGGTGATCTTCTGGCTTGGCAAATTTCTTGCCGTATTTGCCCTCCATCACCACCTTCCAGGCGCTTACATCGAGCATGCGGTAGTGCAAACGCTGCGCCAGCTGCGGCCACCAGTGGTCGATAAAGCGGCGATCTTGGTGGATGGAGTTTCCCGCGAGCAATATCCGCCCCTCGCCAGCACACTGCTTATCACAAAACGCCAGCAGCTCCTGCTCGACCTCTGCTAGTGGCTTGCCCTGAGCATTCTGCTCCTCGAGCCCACGCCGCGCTACCGGGTGCTGATCCCAAAAGCTGGCGTTGCCATCGAGGAGGCGTTTGAGCTTGGCTTCGTCGTGACGCACTACCCCTTCGTACGTTGCAATCTCAGCGAAGTCCCAATCCGTCACAATCGCTGCCACCTCTAGTATCTCATCTGTAGTAGGGTCCAGCCCCGTCATCTCAAGGTCTACCCACAAAATCCGTTTTGGTTTGAAGCTTGGTTTCATGCTTCTAGTATACTACATGTCCACCACATAGCGCTCATCCTTGGTTATTACTGTTATAAGCATAAGCTTTACTGATGTGCAAGTTAGTGTACTACTTTTTTGTTCAGAGGTCTTTACCTGCCTTCCCACCTCCTTATTCCAGGACGTAATTATGAAGTAAATTCTCTCTCCTACCCCTGTTATTTCCGAATGGTTCACTATTGTGTTCAGGCTACGTAGATGTTTGAGTAGTGCGCAAATTTATTATTCACCATAGAAAAACCACACCCTGAGTGGGTGTGGTTGATCGCTACGCAGGCTCTTGCCTAGCCTACTTAGTCTTTTTTCTTGTCCAAGCGGTCGAGCTTGAGAAAGTGGATGATCAGGTAGATGACGAATGCTGTGGCGACCAAGGTGATCAGCGAGCTCACGAAGGCTCCCCACGCGAAGTCGGCGCTGCGCCCAGCAATCTCAATATGCGTGCTGGCAGCCTCGAGGCCCTTCTGCGACCCCACAATGAACTGCACCACTGGGCTAATGAACCCCTGAACTAATTTTTTGACTGTGTCGCCGGCAGCGGTACCAATCGCCAAACCAACAGCCAGGCCAACCACGCCCTGCTCGCGAAT
The DNA here is from genome assembly GCA_938041555.1 of uncultured Candidatus Saccharibacteria bacterium. GTDB lineage: Bacteria > Patescibacteriota > Saccharimonadia > Saccharimonadales > Saccharimonadaceae > Saccharimonas. Next base: position 61,123 of record CALIAC010000011.1, read on the forward strand.
AAACTCAGCAAAGCCGCCAATGTGGCTGTTCTTCATTTTCTGCTCTAGAGCTTGGGCAGCAGCTGCAGCCTCTTGGGCAGCCTTGCGTGGGGTGCGGCGTGCAGCAGGCTTCTTTGTAGTAGCTGCTTTGGTTTTGGTTGTTGTTCGTTCTGCCATAGGTTCTCCTTATTAACCATTGTTTATTCAAATTATAGCATATTCTGCATTAATTGCTAGCGGTCTTGTGTTGGTGGTGTTCTATGGTCGTTATTTCATTATTGCTTCATTCGCTTAGCTTGTTCGCGTGCTTTGTTGACCTTATTGCGCTGTAGATTTTTAAAGCCGCGCGATAAGTGTTGCGATGAAGTCGCAATATTATCTGCATTATCATCAAAGATAACAAATGGGTGTTCGTACGTCTGTATCGCTTGCTCGACAAGCTCGACACTACCCGTGGCAGTCGCTACTTTACGTAGTATATCACCAAGGAAGAAGCGATTAACTGTCGTGTCACCCGGCGAAAGGCTCGCATGGACAGTCTGCGCTAACTCAATCGCTTGTTGGCCCATACCCTGGGTGATAAGCTTTTTGCACAGCTGGTTGGCCTCTTTCAGGTCGTTACGTCGATCAACATCTGGGTAGATGCCTGGTAGCTGGCTCAAACTTTCGTATGCAGCACCAAATTCGTCATGACGATTATGGATGATTGCATCATAATGAACGCGCAATAGCTCACGCCCAGGGATAGATGGCAGTGTAATAAGCTGTAGCAGACTATTTCGTCTGTCACCATCACGATACTGCTGACTAGTAACATCAGCAAAGTTTAACCATGGGCGAGATGAAACAAAGGCATCACGGTTGATTGACGGCGGGAGATTCTTCACTAGTTCGCTGGTCTGCAGCCAATTCACTGCGCGAAGCTCACCACTCATCAACTGATCTTGCGGGTTTTTTCCACTTATCGCTTCTGTTGTCTCTTTGCATAGCTCATTCGTAGGTACATCAAGCAAAAACGAGCGCTGACTTGGCCGGTCAAACAACATAATTACGGCATGTTGGTTAACATACCCAATATAGTGCTCTAACCCCTTAATCTGATCGAGGCACTCCGATGCCACAATAGTATAACCATAGCAATTAGCTGTCTCACGCTCGGCAATACTTTCAGCGGTAAGAAGCGGTGTACCATCTGTGGTCGGTGCAAATTCAAGCGTCTGGCGCACCAAGTGCCCCACCAAAACTGCTGCATTAGTGGCGTCTTCAAAGGCCAGCGGCGACTGCTCGTAGGCTGTGCCGATGATCTTGAGCTGCTTTGAGTCAAGTAAGCGCTCGCGGCCAATCTCGATATTACCCGCCGCTATACTCTTTCTTGGCGTCATAAGCTCTGCTGCCAGTGGCTCATGCAAAGCAGATGAGTCGGTACGTGGCGTACGCTCACCCACTACAGCCGCTCCGGTGCTTCGATACCGAGCAGAGCAAGGCCAGCAGCCAGGGTGTCGCGGTAGCGCTGCACCAGGCTGAGGCGCTCAGCCTGGCGCGGGCTGCCAACGACGCGGTTCTTCTCGTAGAAGCGGTTAAATTCTTGGGCAAGCTCATAGAGGTAGTGGCAGATGCCATGCACAAGATACTCGCGAGCGGCCTTCTCGACGACCTCTGGGTATTCGCTCAGCTTGCGCAGGAGCAGGCGTTCGTCATCAGTGCAATCGATCGGCTCGGCAGGCTCGGCACTCGCCTTGGCCAGGATACTACAGGCCCGAGCGTGAGCATATTGAATATAGGGGCCAGAATTGCCCTGCAAGCTCACCGTCTCATCCATATCAAAGGCTATATCGTTGCCCATACGATACTTCGCAAAGGCATATTTGATCGCCCCAAGTGCCACCTGGCGCTGCACCACTGGGTCTGTGGTGAGGTTCGCCACGCGCTCTTGGACGATGGCAAGCACATCGGCCGCTCGCGCCACATTACCCAGGCGCGAACTCATCTTGCTACCATCACCAAAGCGCACTGTGCCATTGGTCAGGTGGGTCATCCGCCCAGCTAGCTCAGGCCGGAAGAGCTCAGCCGCAGCATACACCACGCGCATATACTCCTTTTGGTCGTTGCCAGTGATGAGAATCCGGTGGTCGAAGTGGTAGTCTGCTACCTCCTTCCAGATAACGCCAATATCCTTCGTCTCATACGTTGGCAAGCCGTTGGACGTGACGAAGACGCGGGTGTGCAGATGCTTAGCAGGGTCACCGACGAAGACCACTGCCCCCTCAGAACGCTGCAAATTCCCCCGCTCCAGCTGCTCGTGCACCACGGCGAGGCCAATCGGTGCGGTGCTACTCTCAGGAATATAATCGAGATGATCGACCTGAATCATCGCATAGAAGGCATCGAAGTAATCCAAGCTCCACTGGCGCGTCGTCCAATAGATCTGAGCCAGTGGCGTATTATGCTCATCATGCTCGTGGTAGCTGTAGACGAGCTTGTTAAGCTCAATAATCTCTTGCTTAGCCGTCTCGTTCTCTTCGTACGCTTTAGCACCGATCACATAGGCCTGGCTAATCCACCGCGCCCGAGCAAAGACATCGCTCTCTACCTCTGTTAACTTCTCTGGTAGCTCGCCGCCTAGCGTGTGGCGCATCCCCCACAAGCACTTAGCAACGTGCAGGCCAACATCACCACCAAAGCTGGCTCGATCTACCGCCGCGCCAACCGACTCGATGATCCGCGCTAATATATCACCATACACCGTCTGATACAAGTGGCCAGTGTGCAATTCTTTAAAGGCGTTGGGGCAGCTATATTCCAGCGTGTAGCGCATGCCGCCATAGATCTGCTGCGGTGCGGTATTGGCCGCCTGCCACAGTGCTTCATCACTTAGGCGGAGATTAATAAAACCCGGGCCAGCCACGCTCACATTAGAAAACTGGCCAGTCTGGCGCAGCACCGCCGCCACCTCCTCGGCAATCTCGCGCGGCTTCTTGCCCAGTGGCTTAGCAAGCTTGAGTGCAACGTTGGTCGCAAAGTCGCCAAACGTCGGTTCCGGCCGCGTCAATTCCACCGGCGGGGTTTGTTGATAAAGAGTATATACTGCATCACGAATCGTCTGTTCCATAATTATAGTATACAACAGATGCGGCGCAAGAATAGTGTAAGCGCAGCGAGAAGGTTTACGCCTTACCCTTCTGCATCCGTTTCTGCCGCTTGAGCGCCGCCTGCACTAAACCAGCAAAGAGCGGGTGGGCCCGGAATGGCCGCGAGGTAAACTCTGGGTGAGCCTGAGTCGCAACGAAGTAGTCGCAGGTCGGTGCCTCGACGAACTCGACCAGCCTGCCATCGGGTGACGTACCCGACACCACTACCCCACCCGCGTTAATAGCAGCAAGATGCGCTTGATTCACCTCATAGCGGTGGCGGTGACGCTCCACAACCTCTGTTGTCCCATATACCTTAGCGGTACGTGAGCCAGCCTGCAGCACCGCTGGGTAATTGCCCAGGCGCATCGTCCCGCCGGTCGATTGCTTGCCCTGCTGGTCAGGCATAAGGTAGATGACGGCATTATCTGGCGCAGCGCCACACTCCGCACTGCCAGCCTGGGCCAGACCACCGCGGCGGGCAGCGGCAATCACTGCGACCTGCATCCCCAGGCATATACCAAGATACGGTATGTTGTGCTGTAAGCAGTAACTCGCCGCCGCAATCTTCCCTTCTACCCCGCGCTTGCCAAAGCCGCCAGGCACCACCACAGCATCCACAGCGCTGAGCGCTGCGTCGGTCACTGTCTCGGCATTGATCCATTGGATCGTCACCTCACTGCGGTGCGCCCAGGCAGCTGCTTTGAGCGCCTCGGTGATGGAAAGATAGGTATCGGCATTATCAACATATTTCGCCACGAGGCCAATCGTCAGTCGCTGGCGGTAGGTCTGGCTATCGTGCCGGACGAGCTGCTGCCAGCGCGTCATATCTGGTACCGTCATATTGCCAGTAAAGCTCGCCAGCACCGGACCCAATTCGCGCGCTACCATCAGGGGTACCTTGTAGACCGTATCGACATTCGGCATCATAATGATCCCCTCTGGCCACACCCCACTGGCAATGGCAATCTTATCCGCCACGCCACGCGGTGGCGCAATACTGCCCTCGGTGCGAACTGCCACCACATCGGGCATAATACCAAAGCCACGCAGGTCGGCCATAGCATTCTGGGCTGGCTTCGTCTTGTACTCCTGGCTCGTTGCAAGAAACGGCACATACACCACATGAACGAAGAGACAGTGCTCGCGCCCCACCTCTAATGAGAACTCGCGGATTGCCTCGACAAAACTTAGCCCCTCATAATCTCCCACCGTGCCGCCAATCTCCACAATATGCACCTGCCCTGCCGCCGCCTGGTGGATGGCTCGCTTGATCGCTTGGGTAAGGTGCGGCACCAGCTGCACCGTCTGGCCGCCAAATTTCCCAGCCCTCTCATCGGCGATCAAATCACGCAGCAGCCGCCCCGCCAGTGTAGCATTGCGCTGGGTCAGCTCAAGATCTAAAAAACGCTCGTAGTGGCCAAGGTCAAGGTCGGTCTCCGCCCCATCTTTGGTCACGAAGCACTCGCCATGCTCCTTGGGGTTAAGCAGCCCAGCATCGACGTTGAGGTACGGGTCGCACTTTTGCACCGAGACAGATAAGCCCTTAGCCTGCAGCACCGCGCCAATGCTGGCCGCCGTGATGCCCTTACCCACCCCAGAGAGTACCCCACCGGTGACAAAAATATACTTTGGTTGGTGTGTCTGTGTCATACAATCTCCCTCTCGCGTTCTATTGTAGCATGTATCCATAAGCAGTATACTAGCAAAAAACCAGCCCTATCGCTGGTCTTTTGCCGGTTATTGATACGCGCCACCTATTGGCAGCCCTCGCACATGGTTAGCTCCGCTGGATCTGGCATAATAACAGGAGTGCCACTCGCCGCTGCTTGGTCGACGGCAACCTGCTGAGCAGCCAGCAGTGCCTGCTCGATAGCGTCGAGCTTTTCCTCGAGCGTCATGTCGTCCGTCAGCTGAGGCTTGCTAGTCTGCGCCTGCGTGGTTGCTGGATCGGTTGTTGGTGATGTCGTTTGTGTCGTCTGCGTCATATATTATTCGCTACCCGTTTTTTAGTTATAGTGTCTATTGTACGCTATATATAGCGTTTTATGCAAGGTAATGCACCCAATTTTCTGTTGTGGAATTATCATCCAGCTGGCCAATCGGTGCGACATACCACTGCGGCTGAGCACACTGCGGGCGAAAATTTCCCAGCTTAGCCGTATATGCCTCGGTAATAGCCGCGACCTCACCCTCGCGGGCTTCGCGCACCGTAGTGTGGAGGTAAACGGCCTGCTTCGCGTCATTCCACACCACAAACTCTGCCCGTCCAGTGCGAAAAGCGTTGTGCGAGTGGCGCGCCTCACGATCAGACAGCCAGGCAATCATATCCCCCACCCGCACAAAGTGCAGTGGCGTCACCAGCGGCGTGCGGTCGCGATTCACCGTAGCCAGCGCACCAACTGGGATTGTATCGAGGATGTTTTGCGTCAGGGTATTCATGATGGCTATATTCCTTTCGTATCTAATGTGCGAATATTATTTATTGCATCAGCGAGCCGCTCTCACTCCATTGCCAGACAAGAAAATATCTGGAGGCCAGCGACCAAGCAGGCGGAAAAGCTCTGTTGCATATTCTGGCCGGAACATTTTCGGTCTGGTGATGGAGCGAGAGCTCCCATAAGACTGGTAGACTAGTAAGATTGTTCTGTTCTTGCCAATATCTACTACTTCGTCGTATTCACCTCATAACTCGTATTGGTGCTCTCGAAGAAGTTCACTAGCTCCAGCGTGTCGTTGGCAGCGGCCATCCACTTGGCCGGGTTGGTCACGTTATACTCTGGCTCAAAGCCCAGCTCTTCCAGCCGCCGGTCGGTCATATACATCACGTATTGGTTGACGTAGTCGGCGTTTAGGCCTAGAATGCCGCGCGGTAGCATGTCTTTGTTATACGCCTTTTCGAGCTCAACGGCTTCCAGGATCAGGCTGCGAATTTCATCGGCAAATTCCTCGGTCTGCAAATCCGGGTTTTCATGCAGAATCGTTAGCAGTAGGTTAATGCCAAACTCCAGGTGCAGGTTTTCATCCTTCGTCACCCAGTCCAGCAGCGTGCCAACATTGCGCAGCAGGTTGCGGCGGCGGAAGCTCATCCCCACCATAAAGCCGCTATAGAACCAAATCCCTTCCAGCACGATGTTATACGCCACCAGATTACGTACAAAGTCCTTCTTGCCCTCCAGCGTCGTCACATCCGGGCGCTCTTCCATCATGCGCGTGACGTATTTGGTCTGGAAGGCAGCTTTATCTGCCAGGGATTTTTTGCCCCAGCCAGCGGCATAAATTTCCTCGCGGTCAAACGGGAAAGTCTCGATAATATATTCGAAGGTCATAAAGTGGTTGGCCTCTTCCCACATCTGCTTCGAAAGATACAGGTGGCACTCGGCGGCGTTGACGCAGGGGTAAATGCCAAAAGCCAGCGATTTATTAATCAGCAGCTCGTTAGGATTAAGGTAGCTAATCACCGTCTTGAGGGCGTGCTTTTCGTCCTCGCTCAATTTCTCAAAATCCGCCAAATCCTGGCTTAGCTGCACCTCATTCGGGAACCACGTGTTGGCCACCGCTTGGTTGTATAGGCGGTACGCCCAGTCATAGCGCACCGGCTTGAGCTGCAAGCCATCGCGTACGCCTGATCCTAGAATGCCCATTATTACCTCCTTGTTTTTGTAAAAAACGAATTAATTATTATATTGTCTAGGCTTATATTTCTGGTTCCATATCTGCTGGGTGACGCCGTTTAACCGCAGAGTTGCTATTTTGCTGGCGCGAGCTCTCGGACGCCTCTGGCACTGGGAAGAGTGGTGGGTCCACACCAGCATCAAGTACATCTTGTATATAATGTATTGACGCTGCGCTATCTCCTTCTGCAACTGCTACAATGCCGATAGTGTGCTGGATACTATCTGGTGCAGGCTCCAGTCGCTGCTTTTCATCAACTGACAGTTCTGCATTTCGATGACCCGTTGAGTCCACCCTTATCTTTGGCGTGTCGCTATACTCGTGGCTCACGATTCCTTCTCCTTCCCCTCCTCCTGCTTCTTGCGTGCGCGGTAGAAGCCACCAAAGCCCACGCGCTTGGCGTCTTGGTGGAGTTTTTGCTCGGTTTTGTTAGCGCGAATGGAGACCTGCTCGGACTGATGGCGAGGCTTCACGTGCAAATAATACGTCGTTTTCAGGCCGCGGCGCCAGGCTTCGCTGTAGATCGTAATATACTCCTCGATATTGCGCGACTCTAAGTACATATTGCGGCTAATCGCTTGGTCGACCCACTTCTGAGCGCGGGCTGCCACCTCAATGAAGGCATACGGGCTCAGCTGAAAGCTCGTCTTATACACATCGCGCACCGCCTGAGGAATCTGCTCCATGTGCTGGATGTCGCCTTGGTTAGTAAGCAGCTCATCCTTAAGCTCCTCCCACAGGTCGAGTGCTTTGAGCTTGTGCACAAGGTTGGCATTAACCTCAAGGAATTTGCCATTGAGCGTGCTCCGGCTAAAGATTTGGCTAAATTGCGGGTCGATCCCTGGAGTGGTGCCCGTCACGTGCGAGATATTAGCGGTGGGCGCAATAGCCATAAGCGTGGCATTGCGCATGCCGCGCCTTACCTTGGGGCGCAGTGCCTCCCAGTCGAGGCGGCGAGTCGTATTGATTGCCACTGCCTCACCCCGCTGCGCGCCAAGCCGGTCGATCGTGTCGATAGGCAATTCCCCCTTGCTCCAGCCACTGCCCGCAAAGTTGGGGTAGCTACCGCGCGTCACTGCCAACTTGGCCGACTCATCAATAGCATAGTAGCTAATAAACTCCGCCAGCTGATCGATCAGCTCATACGCCGCCTCAGATTCATAGCTCAGCTCGAGCTTCTCCAGCACATCGGCCAGGCCCATAAAGCCCAGGCCAATCGCCCGGTTTTGCAGATTGCTATTCATCGCTTCAGGGATGGGTGTTGTGGTAATGTCTACAAGGTTATCAAGCTGGCGCGTGGCCGAGCGCGTCGCCTGCTCGAGCCGTGGCCAATCCCACTCCCCAGTTGCGTCATCGAGGAAGGCGCTGAGGTTAATACTCACCAGATTGCACACCGCGATATTGTGCTCATCTTGCGGCAAAGTAATCTCTGTACAGAGGTTGCTGAGGTGAATAGTACCAGTGTTATTGTTAAGCGCCCGGAGGTTAATAGCATCCTTCCAGGTGAGCCACGGGTGGCCGGTCGCCTGCAAACTACTCAGAATTCTGTGGAATTGCTGGCGCGCAGGCAGCTTATCATAAGCGCGCAGCTTACCCGCTTCGGCCTGGGTAATGTAATACGCATACCGCTTAGCAAAAGCCGCGCCATACAGCTCGCTCAAGTCACTCACCTCAGCTGGGTCAAAGAGATACCAGTCTTCATCCGCCTGCACTCGGCGCATAAATTCATCACTAATAAACACCGCTGTGTCGAGGTAGCGTGTCCGCAAATACGGGTCGCCGGAGTTCGATCGCAGGTCGATGAATTCTCTAAAATCGATGTGCCAGTTCTCCATATACACCGCTGCTGCGCCCATCTTTTTGCCTTTGCGCGACACCGCAAACAGTGCCGTGTCGACCATCTTCATAAAGGGGATTGGCCCGGTACTTGTTGTGTTGGTTGTCTTGACGGGGCTACCCGCCGCCCGCAGCTTCGTAAAACTGACACCGATACCGCCTGTCCCTTTAGCAATCCACATCGTATCGCGCACACTCTTGGCAATCGACTCCATATCGTCCTGCACTTCCATAACGAAGCAATTGCTCAGCTGCGGGAACAGCCCGCCAGCATTAACGCGAGTGCTACCGCCCGGGCTGTATTCGAGATTGGCCATGTGCTGATAAAACTCGATAGCTGCCTCAGTCGGGTGCTCCTCGTTGTAACTCAGGCCCATGGCGATGCGCATAGTAGTAAACTGCGGCACTTCGAGCGGTTCGCCGTTTTGCTTGCGCAGGGCGTAGCGATTGCGGTTGGTCACCACACCAAGGTATTTGCTGAGTTTATCTTTGCTGGGGTCGAGTGCGGCAGCCAGGCGCTCGAGGTCAAAGATCGTCTCATCTTGCATGCGCGGGTCAAGCAAGCCATCGGCCACTGCCTGGCGAATATAGCGCGGAAAGGCCTCAGCGTGACGCTGGCGCAATTCTTCATCAGTGGTATATGCGCCCAGCAGATCGCGGTAGATCGTGCCCAGCAGCAGGCGCGCCGCAATCGTATCGTAGTCTGGGTCATCCTTAATATTCTGCACCACCGTCTGGATGAGCGTCTCCTCCAGCTGCTTGGTCGTCATCCCATCAAAGAGCGTTAGCTGCAGCTCACGAGCAATCTGCACGATCTTCTGCAACGGATCGGCCAGCCCCTGGCTTGCTGCTAGCAACGTGGCATTTATCTTGGTTGTGTCAAATGGCTCGGTCGTGCCATCACGCTTGGTAATATGAATTGTCATCATCCCTCCCCTTGGGCTCCTTACTATACGGTGCACAAAACCAGCCACCAGGGCACGCCTGGAGCCAAGCTGTATTGTTGTCTCTCCCGTGTTTATGTGTGCTCGCTATATATTTAGCGTCTGTATCCTACTATAGACGCCAGATGTGGTGCTTGGCAAGGGGTTTTGTGAAAACTACAACCGATTTTGCGATCGACCCCTGTCGGTGCTGACAGCACACTATAACAAGCACGCTCATGCTTTCGTATCCTCTCTAGGCTCACCCTCCCATTCCATTGGATAACGTAATAGGAAATGCGAGCGAACGCAGAAGTAGTAATCAACGTAGATAGTCAACGTTGGATAACACAATGTATCAGCTCTCACCCTATCACCCCTGACGCTCAGACACCTCTCGGCACTCCTGCCGGAGCCGCTCGAGAGGGGCATAATCATCATGGTACGGCGGCTGGCTGGCGAAGGGGGCTGGCTGATGAGAAGCGTCACCACCATACGTCGCCACGACATTAGTGTAATCCCAGCCATCTGCCCGCTCGTAGCGGAAGCTCCCCTGCCCCAATAGAGCAGCATACGGCGCATCCTGAGCAGCAAACAGTGGCTGGCAGGCTGGCTGGCGACTGGCAATCATATTAACCACCACGCGAGTATGTGGGTGGAGATGCCGCTTGAGTGCGGTAGCATACTCTTGTGTTGCCAGTGAGGCGGGTACATCACCGTCGTTATACACATCAACAAGGACGATATCGTACTGCTCGGTGCTGCGTTCAAGGAAGACACGCGCATCTTGGAAGATCGGCCGCACATTGGCTGGATCGCGATAATAAAAATACTGACGAGCAATCGGCACGAGCCCTGGATCAATCTCTACCACATCAATCTGGCTCTGCGGATAGCGCTGGGCAAGGAGGCGCGGCACCGTGAAGGTCCCACCACCCAGCACCAAAATGCGCTGGCGCTGCGGCGCGCGCTCCACCGCGTGCATCATCTGACGCGTATACCAAAATGGCAGCTGCTGCGGCTGCCCGACTACCACACCAGATTGCACACCAGCTGGGCCGCTGGCAATCCCGCGGATAATCGCGCCATCCTGCCGACGCCATTGCTGGAGTGTGTAGTGCGCCGCGGCGGTATCGATCGTCTGCGCGGCCTGAGCCCGCACCACTGGTGCCACGCGATAGCCCAGCGCCAAGCCCACACACAGCACGCTCACCACCACGCGCCACTGCCAGCGCTGGCCGGGCACCACCAGCCAGCTGGCCAGCACGAGCAGACTAATGAGTACCACCAGCACGTCGTGAATCCCCAGCCAGCCAAACAGGAAAAACCCCGCCGCAAAGGTGCCAACGATCCCACCAATCGAATTCACCGCACTGAGTGACGCCACCGACCGCCCCGTTCGCGCTAGCGTCTCTGTCTGCCGCTCCACCAGGTAGGGACTCACTGCTCCCAGCACCAGGCTAGTCGGCGCAAAGAGCAAGCTTGCCGCCACCGTAGCTTGCAGGCGAATATCGATCGGTAGCTGGGCCACCCACCGCAGTATATCGTGGTATTGGCACAGCATTGTCAGCATCAGCAGCGCCGCACCAAGCAGCAGCCAGGCCACATCGCCATCACGCGAGCGTGCATCGGCTAGCACACCGCCCAGCCAGTATCCCAGGCTCATTGCCGCAATAATGACACCAATAATACTCGCCCACACATACGTCGACGCACCTACCACTGGCGACATCACTCGTGCTGCCACCAGCTCAAACACCATCACACAAAACCCCGCCACAAATGCAATCACCAAGCGTCGATACGGCAGCGGCATTATCAGTCGTTTCAGTTTCATAGGAGTATTGTAGCATGGTTGATGAGCTATGTTTTTTAATGTTATATCGCTTCTCTTTACATCGCACCTCGATATGATATGATATTGTTATGGAAGCAACAGATTCTATCATCACCGTCAGCCATTTTTCGATGAAATTTGGCAAGACCAGCGTCATCGACGACCTCAGTTTTGAGGTGAAACGCGGCGAGACGTTTGGTTTTTTGGGGAGCAACGGCTCGGGCAAGACCACCACGATCCGCTCACTCCTCGGTATTTATCAACCAACTGGTGGCGAGCTGCTCATCGATGGCACGCCATACTCCGTCTCGGGCGACGTCAAGCTTGGCTACCTACCAGAGGAGCGCGGCCTCTACAAGAAGGAGAGCGTCATCGACACGATGGTCTACTTTGGCCAGCTTAAGGGCCTGAGCCGCAGCGAAGCACGCAGCAAGTCGCTCGCCTTCCTCGAGCGAGTTGGCCTGGCCGACAAAGCCAAGACCCGCCTAGATAAGCTCAGTGGTGGCCAGCAGCAAAAGGTTCAGCTCGGCATCACCATCATCAACGACCCAGAGCTCATCATTCTCGACGAACCCACCAAGGGCTTCGACCCCGTCAACCGACGCTTACTGATGGAGATCATTGAGGAGCACCAAGCCAAGGGTGCCACAGTGGTAATGATCACCCACCAGATGGACGAAGTTGAGCGCTTGTGCGACCGCATCTTGCTGCTCAAAGACGGCGTGGCTCATGCCTATGGTACAGTAGACGAGGTACGCGCGCAGTTTGGCGGCAAATCGCTCGACGATATCTTCATCCAGGTCTATAGCCAGCCCAGCAAGGAGGACAACTAATATGCATAATTTATCTACCGTCATCCGCTTCGAGATCACCCGTTCGCTCAAGAAGAAGTCGTTTTGGCTTGCGGCAATCAGCTTCCCGTTGGTGTTTGCCGTGCTCTTTGGCGTCATCTTCCTCTCCAATAAAGCCTCGGCCGATGCTGCCAAGAACCTCGAGAAGCAATCCTTTAGCTTTGCTGTGACGGATGAGTCGAAGCTCGTCAAGCCAGAGCTGCTCGCCGCCACCAAAGCCCAGCCCGTCGCTGCTGCGGACAAAGACGCCACCATCAAGCGGGTCCAAGAGGGCAAGCTCGATGCCTACATCTACTACCCCAAAGACATCGCCAAAGAACGAGTGGAAGTCTATGGCAAAGACGTGGGGCTCTTCGACAACGGCCGCTACAGTGGCATTGCCACCAGCCTGCTCTCGAACTCCGTCCAATCAGAGGTCAGCCCAGCGGTACGCATGGTCATCCAAGACAAAATTAACACCAAAAACACCGTCTACAAAAATGGCAAAGAATACAATGCCATCAACGAGATGATCCTACCGGGGGTTTTCTTGGTGCTGTTCTACTTCCTTATTAGCTTCTTTGGCAACCAAATGCTCACCAGCACAACGGAGGAGAAGGAAAACCGCGTCATCGAGATGATCCTCACCACAGTGCACGCTCGCACGCTCATCATCGGCAAGATTATTTCGCTCATCGTCCTGGCGTTTATTCAGGGGTTGCTCGTTATTTTGCCGGTGCTTGTTGCCTATCTCTTCTTCAAAGATCAGCTGCAGCTGCCCGATGTCGACCTCTCACACATTGCAGTCGACCCCGTGCGGATTGGGATAGGCTTCCTCGCCTTTGCCGCGAGCTTCCTCTTCTTCACCGGTATGCTGGTGGCAATCGGTGCTGCTGTGCCAACCGCTAAGGAAGCGGGTAGCTTCTTTGCTACCATCATGATCCTGCTCTTTGCGCCGCTCTATGCCGCTGCCATGCTCGTCTCCACACCAGACGCGCTGCCAAGCAAGATCATCACCTACTTCCCCCTCACCTCGCCCATCCCACTCATGCTGCGCAATGCGATTGGCAACCTCAGTGCGACGGACGCTGCCATTAGCATTAGCATCCTGACTGTCTGTGCCGTCATCGCCATCATGATGGGCGTGCGCCTCTTCCGCTTTGGTGCGCTCGAGTACAGCCGCAAACTCAGCCTGCGCGAGATCTTTACCCGCCGGTAACAGCGCAGCGCGCTAGTCTATTACAGCAAAAACTGGCACATTACCTCTGTTTCGTGCCTCATAACCCACCGCTTGGCCGGTGGGTTTTGGGTTCAAATTTTACCCCCTTGACAAAATCCCACATTCTTTCTACTATTAACAGTATCGATACACTATACAAGAAAGGTCAAACCATGACGCGAGAACACTTCTCCACTCACGAGGATAAAACCGTATCTAGCGCGGTATTGCGAGCTGCCAAAAAAGGAGCGGCTGTAGTAGCATTGGTACCGGTCGCCGTATTGGGCGTAGCAGGCTGCTCCAGTAACGAGAGCTCGGCACCTACCACTGCTAATAGCGAAGAGTGGACACAGGTATGGGATGATGGATTTGGTGTTGAGCTCGATAGTACTGGTAAGCGATGTGATGGCCCAAATCTCCTCTACAGGAGTGGAGGCCGTGGTGGGAATATTGCAGTCTCTCCCAACGACCCCCAGTGCACCGGTAAGACACCAGAGGCCACTGCCACCGACCTAGCCACGGCAATCCCAACACCACTGCCAACGCACGAGTAGCCTCGTTAGGTTACCACAAGCCAAGCACTCCGTATACTCTGCGGAGTGTTTTGTGTGCTCTACCCCCCTGGCCGCTCTGCATATCGCTCATACACAGCGCGGTTGGCGGCGTTGGTGTTGCGGCGGAGCTCTGGAGTGTTGAGAATGCGGTAAGCATCATGACGAAGGGCTTGGTGACGCTCAGCATAGGCTTGGTCGAAGGTCGGCTCAATGGCAGCCCGCTTCTCGGGCGAGAGGGTGCGGAGGTACGAGTCTTTGATCTGCTGGTAGTCGGGCAAATCAGGGATACTATAGATCAGCTCTAGTGCGCCATCATTTGCCCCTGCGAAGTTCTCTGCCTTGAGCCGCCCCTCAAAGACCTGGCGCAGCGAGTGCATCTTCTCAGCAGCTGCGCCGTTGTATTCGCCGCGCAAGATCGCATCGTACGTCACGTCATTCACGAATGGCACCGCACCCGCCACCCCAGAGGCCACCGCCTCGGCCGAGACAGTCGCGCGAGCATCGTAGTTATACCCCTGGCGCACCTGCACTGTACCATCGTCTGCCACGTATTCGATCTCGCGGCCAGTCTCGCGGATAATCTCGCGCTTTTGGCCAGCCGAGCCAGCTCGGAACTGGTGCTCGATAGCCGCCTCCTTGACGTACTCATTATCCGCCCGGAAGGTGTGCTGGTTGCCACTAGCATCGGTGAGGGTGATGGCAGTATCGCCCGTGGCGGCCATGGCTTGCCATTGGTTGCTGTTGAGCTTGAAGTGGCGCATCAGCTGGTCTTCGGCCGCAACATGCTCACCAAACTCCTTGCGCAGCCGCGCCGTCTGGCCTGCCACCATCAAGTTCTTATGCCCTACCCCTGTAGCGTAGTCTTGCAGCGTCTGGCCATCGACCATCCGGCGGCGCAAGGCAATGCCATCGCCATTGCGCAGCACCACACCATCAGCATTGGCCACTGCTCCATCGGCGAGGAGCTCACGGTCGATCTTCGCCCGCACTTCACGCTGCGCCATCGCACTGCGGATCTCCGTTAGCGCACCCACCTCGGCCGCTGCATAAGCGCGCCGCCCCAAGCCATGGCTCAAGCCAGCTGGTACCTCACCGCCAAGCTTCAGCTCATCGTAGAGTGCATCCAGCTTATGGGCAGCATTCTTGGCTTCATCAGAGGTGAGCTGGGTGTTGAGTGCTCGCTGCTTGAGCTCATCATCGTGCAAGAGGCGTGCGTTCCAGGCTCGGTCGCGCCGCGCTGCTCCCTCCTTGCCACGCAGGTCGGTGTAGCGGTTATATTCATCATTGCTCCGCCCCACCGCCGATAGGTCGGCCATTGTTTCAAAGCGCTTCGTATAAGCATCGGTTCGCTGCTGAAGAGCGCGTTTCTTCAGGGCTCGGCGCCGCGCTGCATTGCCCAGCCAGTTGCGCTGCGCATCACCGGCGAGCACGCGCGATTTGCGCAGGTCTGCCCGCTGCTGCGCCCAAGTCCGCGTTCGGTCAACGATGCCACGCCGCGGATCATTCATAATCGCACCCAGCCGCCCCAGCAGCGAGCCGCTCATCCGCACCACAAAGGGCGTTAGCACCAGTGGCACTACCTGCACTGCCAGGCCAAGGATGATGAGGTTGAGATTATTCGCATCCTTACCATTCGTCAGGATAGCCACCCCCGCCAGGCGCGACCCACCAAACAATATCGACATCAGCGGAAACATCAACATCATCGTCATAAAGAGATCCTTCCACTTATCAAAATACTTCTCTGTACTAGGCAATACATGTAACAAGAAAGCAAAGGGCGAGATGATAACAAGAATAGTGATGAGTGCCTGGCGCGCCGCAATAATCACCGCAGCGATGATAACCGCCAACAGAACACCCACCAGCAGCGGGATGGCCATCGCCAGCGCCCCATCCGTCGCACCCACCAGTGCACCCACTCCCACCACCGCACCCACCGCGCTAGCGCTACCCGTCAGCAGAGCACTCATGACATTAGGCCAGGTGATTTTATTAAGCGTGTTATAATCCGCCCCATTGACCGTCGAGGCAATATTGACAAACAGCTGCTGCAGCTGAAAGCCCAATATATTCGAAATATCGATCGCCGCCGCACACAGCCAAAACGACATATTAACGACGATAATCGACACGACGAGGCGCGGAAACATCTTCTTAATGCCATAATTGCTAATACCAACACTGGTAACTTGCGAATAAATGACGATGAGCGAGACGATGATAAAGGCGATGTTGGCTAAGTCGCGCATGATCGCCCAAAAGCGAAAGAGTGTGCCATCGCTACCAGATTGGAGTGGCTGCACCGCCAAGTACTGCGCCACCTGCTGGTAGAGCTGGTCAGTGATCCACGCCATGAAGTTGCTCACCGGGCAGACAATCCAGCCAATACTTCCCAGCGCTGTGCCACTACAACTGGTCGTGGCACCATCATCTTTATCTGCTTGCTCGGCGGGTTTGTCTTGGGGTTGGTTGTTGTTATTATTTGCCGCTTGGCCGTTATTCCCGCCATTTTGGCCGTTGGCGTTGTTCTGATTATTACCAGCGTTTTGCCCAGCTTGACCACCGTTATTTTGATTATTTTGGTTGTTCTGGCCACCGTTATTTTGCGGCGCGGCCTCCTGTTGCCCCGAGACAGAGATGGCAATGGCATCATCCATCTTGTTATACGTATCTGGCTCAACAAAGATATACTCTACGTACGTCGCTTCCTTGGCACGAAGCGGATCACTACCAGCTGGGAAGACGATGGTTTGGCGCCGATTGGTCGTTGGCTCATACTCATAGAAGTGCACGCCAGCAGGTAAGCCGCGATCTGCCACCCCTTTGTCGCCCCCTCGGTATGGCTTGAAGGTATTATGACGAAAGATAAGGTTCTCGCCCTGGCGCTGCGCCGTCTCAGCAGCATATACCGGCACAGAGGTAGCGAGCGTGAGCCCCAAGAGTGCCGCCACTAATAGTGCCAGCCACCCCGTATATTGCCGCAGACAACCCCTCGCCCGCGCAACCACTCGCCACGCTCTGTTCATGTCTTGTTCGACATTAGCATAATATCGCACAGTGGTCAAGTTTTTGCTGCCTGCATATCAAATCGTATCTATTGCGCACTCCCTTCTAGCGTTACACAGGCTACTATTGGCGAATAATCCTACCCCTGTGCAGAGCTAAAAACTATCACTATTTATTTCATCTCTCATAAAGCAGCCCAGCAGCAAAAGCGAACCAGCCCAGAAAATATCGACCTTGCAGCCCAAGTTTTATGCACCACGATGCCAATACCACCACCCAGCCATTCGCTCCTACTCTGTTCGTGCCCCGCCCCAGTCTTTACAACACCGCTCGTATCGTATACACTACAGCGTAGGAATAGTATGATGAAATATAAGCGATTGATCTTGGGCTTCGGTGCAATGCTGGCAATTTTTGCCGGCGGTGTTGCTATGCCAGCACAGGTGATGGCGGCAGGTGATGGCTGCGGGATTATTGACTTCACAGGCGTAAGTTGTTCCCAAGAGGCTGACCCAAAAGATAAGGGAGATGCCAATATCTCTGGTCTACTCATTGGTTTTCTCAGAATCATGAATGTCGGTGTTGGCATCGCAGCAGTTGGCGCGCTTATTTACGCTGGTATTCTCTACTCAACCGCTAGCGGTGACGCTAATAAAACAGCCCAAGCTAAGACAGTTATCACCAATGTTGTTATAGGTATTTTGGCATATGCAGTTATGGGTATTGCGCTTAACTTCCTTGTGCCAGGAGGAATTATCCGATGATTCGCCGTCTTGCTGTTTTTGGGCTTGCTGTTGCCACCATACTCTCCTTTGCGTCTGCTACTCCAGCGCACGCTGCTGCACCCTGTTCACCACCCAACTTCCTTGGTATGCCCGCTTGGTACCGTGGTCTCCAAGACTCGAACGATTGCAGTTCGATCCAAACGACCGACATCCAGACGATGATCCTCACAATTGCCCTCAATATCCTCCAGGCTGCAATGGTTATCGTTGCCTATGTTGCCGTTGGGTTTATTATCAAAGGTGGCTATATGTATATGGTGAGCTCGGGCAGCCCTGATGCAATGGCCAAGGCAAAGAACACGATCCGCGATGCACTGATTGGTCTTGTTATTGCGATCTCTGCAGCAGCAATCGTTGACATGGTAGCGGGGGTTATCTAATATGTGGCGTATATTCTCAACCCTCAAAGGTGTTAGTGCACAAGATATCAAGTACCAAAGCTCCGCAGATAACTCAAGTATTCTCCAAAATGTCCTTAACACTGCTTATATTTGGGCCGGGGTGGTTGCAGTTATCGTCATTATTGTAGCGGGTTTTATGTATACCGTATCACAAGACGACCCAAGCCAAGTAAGTCGCGCCAAGAACACCCTGCTTGGTGCTATTGTTGGTCTCGCTGTTGTTCTTCTCGCTTTTGTCATCACCAATACTGTTCTAAATGGAGTCTTTTGATGAAGCTATCTCTACAGCGCACACTCTGTCTTATTGGTACAGCCCTGTTGCTCGGTCTTACCTACTCACCCTCCGCCTTTGCCCGTGTTGACGTCACAGGAGAACTCAAGACCGATAATGCCTGTGATCTAGCTACCGACGGTGATGGTAACGATGGCTGCCATGCGGTAACTTCAAGTGCACAAGGCGGTGCGCTCACCCCAATGGTCATCGTCACACGTGGCATCAATATTGCTCTCGTTGTCCTTGGTGGCGTCTCTGCTCTTATGATTGTCTATGCGGGCTTTCGTTTTACACTAGCCGGCGGCGACCCACAGGCGGTCAAGGCCGCTCGCAATACCATCCTCTATGCAGTTGCAGGTCTTGTTATTGCTATACTTGCCTATGGTATAGTAAGTTGGATTACTGATAGAATATCGATAACATAAGGGAGGTATAATATAATGAACACCTTTACAAAATTAGTTCTCAGCGCAAGCATCTGCTCTACTGTTGTAGCTGGTGCTATTGCCCCATCTATCGGCGCTGCAGCGCCGTCGCCCATCAACACCTTTGCAGCAAGCACCACAGCAAAGGAGAAGGTTAAGGAAGGTATTAGAGGCGCTGGTGGAGACAACAATCAAATAACCATCGGCTCAGCGATCAAAAGCATCATCGACATCATGCTCTTCGCCCTCGGTGCTATCTCCGTCATCATGATTGTCATCGGTGGTATTCGCTACACGACATCCAATGGCGACTCAAACGGCATCCAGGGTGCCAAAAATACCATTCTCTACGCTATTGTCGGCCTTGTTGTGGCTATTCTCGCCTATGCCATGGTCAATTTCGTCGTCGATAACCTCGTGAGTGGCGGCAGCCAATCCACCCCAACCGCCAATTATACATACGTCTAGTATAGCTCTCATGCCCACTCCGCTTGCATTCTGCAATAAAATAGGCTCTTTTTTGGGGATTTTCTCCGTTAACTCTTAACATTTTGGCAAATTTTTGGTATATATAGATAGTACAGGTAGTACAGTAGAGTACTAACGCCAATAGAAAGGACATGACAATGAAAATCAATATCAAAAAAGCTATGCTTACACTCCTCGCCGTGCCAATGCTGGCTGCAGGTGTTGCTGGGCTGGTAGCTCCACACGTTGGCGCAGCAGCTGCATCCGACAACGGCCTTGGCCTCAGGAAGGGAGTTGGCTCTGCTAAGGGAAACGACCAAGTAAGTTGTCTCTTCGGTAGCGAAAAAGAAGGCTGTACTGATGGGACTGGTATTTTCCAGACAATCGTCAACGTGATTCTCTTCATCGTTGGTGCAGTTGCCGTTATCATGATTGTGATTGGTGGTGTGCGCTACACCGTGTCAAACGGTGACTCAAACGCCGTTACTGGTGCCAAGAACACCATCATGTACGCCATCGTTGGCCTTGTCGTCGCGATCATCGCCTACGCGCTCGTCAACTTCGTCGTCGTCAATATCGGTGCCAACCAAGGGCAATAACACAACCACCTTTCTTCATTGGCTCTCTTATACCACCCTCTCGCAGGGTGGTACTTTTTGTTGAGGATATATTCGACGACACTTACGCAAGAAAGTCTGTCTATTGCTAATGGCGTCTGATACTGACTGTTTTTGCGTAGCACTAGCCATGCTATTCCATTTCACTCTGGCTGGAGAATCATCATCACACTGCGCTCATTATACTTTACACTCTAGAAACCTCATAATAAGCCATCGCACCATTCAGGAGGTGCTTTGGGAAGTTTCTAGTATTCTTAGCTTCTTCAACTATATACTCTAATAGAGCCGTTTTACAAAATCATTACACCCCACTACTTTCGCCACCTCTTGTATGAGCTACAACCCCCTGATTAAGATCGGTAATCTCAACAGCTCTCAACCCTTCTCCTCACTACCATTTCTCCTACAGTTATTGCAAAAGCTTTCTCGAGAACACCAGTCTCTCAGTGCTAATACCAAATGACAACCTTCTGCTACCAATATTCACGCTCTGCTAAATGAGATAGAGAACATATACCTAGATACCATAAGAGGCCTCAAGGCTCGCATTACCCACTTCCCACAACACAAAACAACCCCGCACCAGCGGGGTCATCATCTCAAAGCTCGTTTTCCCTTCCCTACAGGATCGGGATTTTCTTGGCCTGCTCTTGCTTAACCTTCTCAAAGGTAATGGTCAGCACACCATCCTTCAGCACAGCAGTCGTCTCGTCTTCACGTACTGTCACGGGCAGTTCCAATGTGCGGCTAAATTCACCCCAGTAGCACTCTTGGTTGTGCCATTTGGTGGCCACAGTGTCGTCGCCACTGCTCAGCGTACCAACGATCGTCAAGAGTCCGTCATTGATCTTCACATCCAATTCCTCGCGGTTCACCCCAGCGGTGCGGGCCTTTACCACGAGCTGCGTCTCGGTCTCGTACACATCGACTGCCAGTTGGCCAGTGTAGTCTTCCTCACTCTGAGCAGGCTCTTCGCCCCATGGCGAAGTTTGGCTCTGCTGGCTCTGGGCAGGCATTGGGTTTGCTTGGGCGTGATTCATCGGTTGGTGAGTTGGCGCAGCTGGTGCGAGCGAGTCATCGCCCTCCAAAAATGCTGCCGCAAGCTCATCACCGATCAAAAGATCATCATCTTGACTCCGGGCCATAGTTTCCTCCACATACTTTCTTTTGCTAATGCACAAATTACCATTTCGACAACAGTCTGGATTTATTATAGCTAATCGATGGCGTATAATCAACCGGAGAGGCCTCATGAGTGTAAAAATCACAATACCGACCTATCTTGCTACCCTCCTCGCTCCGCATACCTGTTGTGGTTGCAACATCGTTGGGACACTGCTCTGTGATAATTGTAAAAACGACATCATCCGCAACCCGCTCTACCGTTGCCTCGAATGTGGCCAACCTACCCTGTCTGGCCAGTGCCAAACCTGCTCGCTGCCCTATGCGGCTGCCTGGTGTGCCCTGCAGCGTGAGGGTGCGCTGGAGCGACTAATCGACCGCTATAAGTTTGAGCGTGCTCAGGCGGCTCAGCACACCCTCGCAGGCTTGCTCGACGCCGTTACGCCGCCGCTACCGACTGGTACCATCATTGTGCCCATCCCAACCATTCCGGCACATCAGCGCCAGCGCGGGTATGACCACTGCCGGTTGCTTGCGCAGGCCTTTGCGCAGCGGCGCGGCCTGCCCTGTCAGCCAGTCCTCACGCGCGCTCAAAACAGCATACAGCTGGGAAGTAGCCGTGCCCAGCGCCAGCAGCAAGCCCGCCAGGCATTTACCTGCTCGCGTACATTGCTATCAGAGGTCACTTATTGCCTTATTGATGATATTTCTACAACGGGAGCAACGATTCGCTATGCCGCGCGTTGCCTCCGCACTGCCGGTGCCCGGCAGGTTATTGCTGTGGTGGTGGCCCATCAGCCGTTTGGATAAGCCGTTGTGGTGTTGGCCCATCTATAATCAACATTGGAGAGAAGGAACAATATTTCGGCTCTGCAGAAC
Source organism: uncultured Candidatus Saccharibacteria bacterium (assembly GCA_938041555.1). Taxonomy (GTDB): domain Bacteria; phylum Patescibacteriota; class Saccharimonadia; order Saccharimonadales; family Saccharimonadaceae; genus Saccharimonas. The sequence goes on from CALIAC010000011.1 coordinate 83,087, forward strand.
AAGGGAGATAAGGATAATATCCAGAGCTTACGCAAAAGTTGGTCACCCTCATCTTTTACCCCGCCTTATCTCATGCTATAATAAGCGAGACTGGAGAGATGACCGAGTGGTTGAAGGTACCGGTCTTGAAAACCGGCGTAGGCACCCCCTACCGTGGGTTCGAATCCCACTCTCTCCGCCATTCTGGGCTTACTCGAACCCTCGGTAGCAAGTGTGTTGCCGAGGGGTGCTTTTATTTTTCTATTTAATCAAGCCACTACATAGCCCAGACTCACAAGCTTATCTTCATCTTTTTTATCTTACTTTTCTACTATTCTTATCCGATGGAGTATGCCTTGAGTTCTACTCTATGCTATACTAAACATATGCAGCCATCGCAATTCGATCAGTCATCATCTTCAGATGCAGCCGACCCATCGCGCACCACTCGTGCTGAGACTCAGGCTACTGATGAGCCTAACCCACCGCTCGAGATTCGCCGTGGGCCAAGTGAGACCAATAGCAATTCGTCGCAGGTTTCGCCCTTCCCCGACCCCACCGAGCCGCTCCTCATCTGGCAAGAGCGTGAGGTAAATGACACCACTCGCCCCCGTGGCTGGTATGTGATCTTTGGTGTGGTTGTGGTGGTACTCTTCGCGATTTCAATCTTTTTGTTTAAGTCGTACACCTTCGCGCTGCTTATCCCCATCATGGCTGTGGCGTTGATCGTCTCGCTGCAGCGGCCAGCTGCCTTGGTAAACTATAGCGCCAGCCACGCCGAGGTGGTGATAGGCCAGCGTACCTACTCATACGACACCTTTCGCTCCTTTAGTGTTACTGCCAAACCCACACAAAACTGGATCACACTCATCCCACGCAAACGCTTCGCTATGCCCATCGTCATGTACTTCCCCGAGGATGTGGGCGAGCAACTGGTTGACCTCATCGCCTCTCACCTCCCAATGAGCGAGCGCAAGCCCGACTTACTCGAGCGGCTAATTATTTACCTGCGGTTACAGTAGCAGTTTTGGCCGCGGCGTCTTGCCCTCGGCGCACCTCTGTGCTACAATAATAAGCGATCTGGTATTATCCAGTGCACCTTATAGTTTGGTCTGGGCAACATTTGTTTCCCAGGTATGCACTCGTAGCTCAGCTGGATAGAGCGTTGGCTTGCGGAGCCAAAGGTCGTGCGTTCGAATCGCGCCGAGTGTACCACGATAGCCTTACCCAAACCTAGGTCATGAGTAACACGGTCTGGGTTGGTTGATGAAGATGCGAAGCGCTCACCACCACTGGTGAGCGCTTCGTCGTTGCAGACGGTGTTGGTGACCGGGCAGTCCAGTTGGTTGTCCCGGTTGTCTTGCAACAAGGTCGCACTGCGGCGATGTGCGACGTTGTGCATCAGTCAGCACATATCGCTAATATATGGTATAATGAATGCACTATGCATGAACAATTCCTCCACAGCCAAGCCAGCTCGAGCCTACTGGCGAAATCACCCCCCAACACCTAAGCGTGCACGTGCTATTGGGGCGCTAGCTTCACGAGTAACAGAGTTAATTGCAGGAGCTCGCGAACGCCGATCGGCACGAAAGTTAGAAAAGTACAAAAGATTAACAGAGCCTAATCGCTATTGGGCTATAGGGTAAGTAGGTCGCGACGTGGCGTATGGCCTTTCAGGAAGCAGCTCAGATTTAGTTGTTGCTGTACCTACCGTGTACCCCACATCGCCAGCATTACAAGCAGACCATCGTCAGGTGTTGAAAGAAATGAATGATCCGGGATATCATGACCGGATACAGAGAATGCTCGACTCAATTGACGACAACGACAAATCTTTGCCTCAAGAAGCCCTTTAGCTAGATTAGTAGCTTTTTACAGGGGTACTATCAAAGAAAATATAAATATTGGCCAACAGCTAGCGATCTAGGCCGCAAGAGCTACACCGAATAATTTTTTCCAACACACTAGTAGCTACTACATAAGTGCCGTTGTCGCTGCAATCAAGCCAAAGATAACCCCAGGCAAGTTAGCTGCAGCCAGCGGCAGGTCGCGCTTCTCTTTACATAGGCCATAGATCACCCACAATGTACAGTTCACTGCCGCAACTGCTGGCTGAAGGAAGTCACCCTTGTGTCCATTCATATTACCTACGATTTGTGGAATGTATGACACATACATCATCACCGACATTGCTGTTGCGACCCATCCGAGGGTTTGCATGTGCTTTTCTTTCATACTTGGGTGCTCCTTATTGCATTCCTTTGTTTTGCCTTGTGTATTATAGCATATATGGGCCTATCTCTCCTTTAGACAAGCCTGTAGCTTCTTGACTACTACCGCAGAGTTTATGCTGCTTCTATCTATCTCCCTTGTAGAAAGCTCCTCTGCGCTTTCTGCTGGCCTTCTCGAGCGTTTTACGACATTATAAGGCTCTTTTCTTTATACATAACGCCAATACGCTCTAGGCTATAAAATAAACTACCCAACACCATGCCTTTATAGCAATACATTTGTGAGATAATCTGGTTCTCGACATAGTTTTGCCATTAAAAAAGCCGAGCATTTCTGCTCGGCTTTTTGTGTACGCTACCAGACTTGGCTGATGGGGAGGAACCTAGTCTATGCGGCGCTGTTCGAGTTTGAGTGAGCCAATTGCGGCGCTGTCAGCAGCACTTGGCTTAACGCCTGTGAGGCGAAGCTTCTTGAGGCTGCCAAATGTTGCCAGTTGGCTGCCGTTGGCTAGTGCGGTCTTGCGGCTGTAGTCGTAGAGCGAGAGCGACTCTAGGCTACCCTTGCTGGCTGCGACGTCGGCAATGTCCAGCACGAAGCCATCTTTGCCCGAGAGAGCAACTCG